>CAZMZM010000022.1:7322-33696 GCA_964570865.1 uncultured Melioribacter sp. | reverse complement strand
GATTTAATTTTAAATAATTTGTGAATGCATTTTAAAAATAATTTATGAAAAAAAGAGTGTCAAGTTAAATTTTTAGTTATTTTATTTTGTTTTTAAATAATAATACTTTATTTTATTAGTTATTGATAATAAAAATACTAAATAAATAACATGACAGATAAAATAGACCAGAAAATATTAAAAATTTTACAGAAAGACGGAAGAGCAAAAAGAAATCTTATTGCCGAAAAAGTTGGTTTATCGTTACCTGCATTAAGCGAGAGAATGAAAAAACTTGAGGATGCAGGAATTATTGAAGGCTATTATGCAAAGGTAAACAGAAAAGAGTTTAATTACGATATCATGGCATTCATAATTGTAGTTATGGAATCTTCAAAAAATTACGACGCTCTGCGTAAGAAAACCATGACAACAAAGGGAATTTTGGAATGCCATTCGATATTAGGCGAAGGTTCTCATATTTTAAAAGCCCTTGTAAAGAATACTTCGGAATTGGAAAAACTGCTTGCCGAAATACAATCATGGCCCGGCGTAGTGAGAACAATTACAAACTTTGTATTATCAACAGTTAAGGAAACAACAGAAATTCAAATATAAAATGGAGCAATAAATGGCTACAATAACATCAATTCAAAAAGTTTTGGATTACGTTAAAAAGAACGAAATTAAGTTTATTGACTTAAAGTTTATGGATTTCCCCGGCCAATGGCAGCACTTCACGGTTCCGTCAACCGAGTTGTCTGCAAAATCGTTTGAAGACGGTTATGGTTTTGACGGTTCTTCGATTCGCGGTTGGAAAAATATTTCCGAAAGCGATATGCTGATTATTCCAGATCCGACAACAATGTTTTTGGATGATTTTATCAAAGCGCCGACTATCAGCATGATTTGTGACGTTTACGAACCGGCGACTAAAGAACGCTACAGCCGTTGCCCGCGAAGCATTGCCCAAAAGGCTGACGCTTACTTAAAATCTACCGGCATAGCCGATACAGCTTACTTCGGGCCGGAAGCCGAATTTTTTATTTTTGACGATGTCCGCTTCGATTCCAATGCGCACGAATCATATTACCATGTTGATTCGACAGAAGGAATATGGAACTCGGGAAAAGATGAGCAGCCGAACTTGGCTCATAAACCAAGACACAAAGAGGGATATTTCCCTGTTCCCCCGATAGATTCGCTAAACGATATTAGAAATGAAATGGTTGAAAACCTTATGAAGATTGGGATTGATGTTGAAGCACAGCATCACGAAGTCGCTACCGGAGGACAATGTGAAATTGATTTACGTTTTCAGCCGATGCTCGCTTCAGCCGATAAACTATTAATGTTCAAATATGTCGTAAAAAACACTGCACACAAAAACGGAAAAACCGCAACTTATATGCCTAAACCTATTGCAGGAGATAACGGAAGCGGAATGCATGTTCACGTAAGTTTGTGGAAAAAGAACAAACCGTTATTCGCAGGAAACGGATATGCCGGTTTAAGTGAAACGGCATTATATTTTATAGGCGGTATTTTAAAACACGCTCCGTCATTATTGGCTTTTACAAATCCGACAACAAATTCGTACAAACGTTTAGTGCCCGGTTTTGAGGCTCCGGTAAATCTAGCATATTCACAACGCAACAGAAGTGCAGCGGTTCGTATTCCGATGTACTCGGCAAGCCCTAAGGCTAAGCGAATGGAATTTCGTTGCCCCGATCCGTCAGCTAATCCTTATCTGGCTTTTGCCGCAATGTTGATGGCAGGACTTGACGGTATTCTTAATAAAATTGATCCCGGTGAACCTTTGGATAAAGATATTTATGATTTACCTCCGGAAGAACTTGAAAACGTTCCTTCAACTCCCGACTCCTTAAGCGGAGCGCTGCAAGCTTTAGCCGAAGACCACGATTACCTTTTAAAGGGTAACGTATTTACGGAAGATGTAATCAAAACGTGGATTGATTATAAAATGGATCGTGAAGTAAGGCAGTTGGCACAGTTACCTCATCCTTTTGAATTTGCACTCTATTTTGACGCATAGAATCAACATTTCGGCATAATGAAGCCGGCGGAAATGCCGGCTTTTTTTACCTTAACATTGTCGTTAGCATTAACTTTTATTCAACTCCGTCTTGAAATTTTCAAAAAATTTGTTACATTGAAACAATTCATTCAGTGTGTTGTTTCTTTTAATTGGAGGTTATCATGCAAAAGAAAGACTTACAATTTTACAACGCAAATAATTTTGAACAGCTTCCGGTAGTTTCAAAGTTTAATAAATCGGATATTCATACAATTAAAACTGTTTCATATGTTCTGCCTTTCAAAGTGAACAATTATGTTGTCGAGCAACTGATTGATTGGGACAACATTCCAGATGATCCTATTTATCAGTTGACTTTTCCTCAAAAGGGAATGTTGAAAGAAGAACACTACACCCTTATTTCCGATGCAATTTTAGATGGAAAACCCAGGGAAGAAATTATCGCTATTGCAAATGAAATTAGGATGAAATTAAATCCACACCCGGCAGGACAATTAAGCGCCAATGTTGCCAGACTGCGTAATGGTGAATTTGTTCCCGGAATTCAACATAAATATCGCGAAACTGTGTTAATCTTTCCTTCTGCCGGACAAACATGTCATTCCTATTGTACTTTTTGTTTTCGTTGGGCTCAATTTATAGGTAACGATAGGTTAAAATTTGCCACGGATAAATCCAAAAATTTTATGCAGTATTTGCTTCAGCACAAGGAAGTTACCGACATTCTAATAACCGGCGGTGACCCGATGATTATGAGCTCGGCTAAATTGAGAGATTTTCTGCTTCCATTGCTTGCTCCGGAGTATGAACATATTAAGAATATACGAATCGGGACCAAATCTTTAAGTTACTGGCCCTATCGATACATTTCCGATTCCGATTCGGATGATATTTTATGGCAGTTTGAAAAAGTGATTAAAAGCGGAAAACATTTGTCGATTATGGCGCACGTCAACCATTTTCGTGAACTTTCAACAAACGCGGTTAAGGAAGCGATTAGAAAAATTCGTAACACAGGCGCCGAAATTAGGACACAATCGCCTTTGATTAAACACATTAACGACGATGCAGCGGTTTGGTCAAAAATGTGGAAGGACGAAGTCCGGCTTGGAATGATACCTTACTACTTTTTTATTGAAAGAGATACCGGAGCAAAACACTATTTTGGCGTTCCTTTGGTAAAAGCATTTAAAATTTTTAGGGAAGCCTATTCAAATGTATCAGGATTAATGAGAACAGTACGAGGTCCCTCTATGTCTGCATTACCAGGAAAAATTGAGATAGGCGGACTTGCAGAAATCGGGGGCGAAAAAGTATTTGTCCTGAACTTTATTCAAGCCAGAAATCCATCTTGGGTACGCAAACCTTTTTTCGCTAAATTTGATCCCGATGCACTTTGGTTAGATGAATTGAAACCGGCATTGGGTGATAAAAAATTCTTTTATGAGGATGAACTTCGCGAAATGTTTCCGGCGGCTAATTTATATCAATCCGAGATGATGAGACTGGAAGAAAATTTGGCAGGTTAGATAAAAAATTGAACACGGATAATACAGGTTCAACAAATTCACACTGTTAAAATCTGTTAAACCCGCATTATCCGTGTTCCGGCGAATAATATCAATTAATCGTTTTTAAACCTCTTCAAAATATCAAGAACTTCATTTTTATTAATTGTAAAACCCATTATCTTTAATTTTACATAATCCTCATTGTAAAAATAATATCCTTTATGCTTTCCGTTACGAGAACCTGAGCCGGAATCCTTAATGAGGTACCAGTCCTTTCCCTCTTTATCGGTGTAGTAACCGACAAGATGAATTCCGTGGTCGTCAGTAGTAGTTCCGTTGCTAAAGCGGAATTGGCGTGCATTTTCATCAATGTACTGTGAAGGAATATCGAAAGTAGGTACAACTCCTACTTCTGCATGACTTTCGTAACCTGCTTCAGAAACATCACCGCCAATTGCCATTGAGTAGCCGTCGCGGATTGCTTTTTTTATTATCTTCATATAAACGTCAAGCGGAACATTGTAGTAGTCCGCATTGTGCCACCAGTTATCGGGAACATTATATTCAACTTGCTGCCAGTACGGTTTTTCCATAAGAGAAAGAATCTCAACATAATCATCCATCTTAAGTTGTAAATAATCTTTTAAGAAAGATTTTGGAGTATATTCTTTTCCTTTGTAAGTGAATTTTTCCGGAGGCTTTGTAATATAATGATTCATGATAGCTTTGATGGTTCTGATATTTTCGTCTTCGTTCCAGGCGTTTGTTTTTCTCAGATTATCCAAATATGATTTCATCTCGGCAAACATTTTACTGTGGTCGTGAAATTGTTGTCCCGGCAATAGACCGGTGTAAACTTCCATCGGAACAACGCCGTATTTTTTCCAAATTCTTGCAACGGCATTTCCTTCGGAACCTTGTGCAAAATATGAATTACCGCGAGTTTCAACAAATCTTTTTGCTTTTTCAACAAATTCCCAATATGCAGTCCAAATAGGTGAAAGACGAACTTCTATATTGTGCAATCTTTTTACTTCCGATTCATAAAACGAAGTTGTGGAAAATGACCAGCATGTACCTGTACTTCCTTGTGAAATGGGGGATAAATGCCAAACCTTATTATACTTTGTAATATCTGTAGGAAATGTTTTTTCTGTCATATCCATTTTAAAAACTTTATGAACAGGTTTTGGTTTTGCATTAAAATCGTCAATTCCTTTTTTTATTTCTTGCCAAAATTCGTTTTTGTTTACAACAAAATGTCCCTTATCCTTATTCTGAGCAAAAATATTTGCAGTAAAACTAACGGACATGGCAAAAATTAAAATCCAAATACTTTTTTTCATGAAAACTCCTTTTTTTGATTACTTAAAATAGTAATTTTCTTATTCTTGGTAAAGGTTCTTAAAATTATTATATTAAGATAGAATAAACTGAAGAAATTATGAGTAAAGCAAAAAAAATATTTCAAGACGTTCTCTGGGATAATAAAGTTCTTAAAATTTTTTCCGGATCAGAATTTTCGATACCGGAAGTACTTAAAAGTAATCCGATGTTCGAAGATTTCTCAAAAGGAGAGCTTAAGCTTATTTCTAAAATTGCATACGAACGGAGTTATGACCAGGGCGAGTTTGTTTTTACCATGGGACAGCCCGGTGCTGCAATGTTTATTATTTTGGTTGGGGAGGTTCAAATCCTCCGTCTTTCCGACGAGGGAACGGAAGTTGAACTTGCAAGGCTTCGCGACGGAGAAACATTAGGCGAATTAGCGTTGCTCGATGATTCGCCCCGTTCTGCAACAGCACGAGTTATTAAACCTACGAAAGTGTTAGCCCTTTTCCGTGAAGATTTAGTAAATTTTCTTTCGGTTAAACCTGAGTTGGGCGGAAAGATTGTTAAAAAATTAGCGGTTATTACCGGCTACAGATTAAGAATGACAAACGACTTACTCTTGGAAAAACAATCCGAGTTGGAAGAATGTCAGAAAAAATTAGCGGAAGAAAAACATGATTGATAGTTCACGTCAATTACGTTCCAGAATATTTTATACTCTCTTTTCCTTCTTTGGATTAGTAATTACCGTTTATCTTTTTGCTGTTTTGTATCCTCTTATTTTGCCTACTTTAATCGGAATTTTGCTTGCTTATATTACAAAACCGTTAATAACCGCTCTTATGAAATGGGGTTTCCCGAAATCTATAGCTGTCGGCATTATTCTCTTTTTGTACGGATTAATAATTTTCGGAATAGGTACAAAAATTTATTCTCTTGTTCCTTCAAACAAGCAACAGCTTGTTTTGCGAGTTCAAATGCAGGAAAAGATTGATAATATTTATCTTGATGTTTTAGGGAAAAAAGATTTTACGTCTCCCGGAAATTATGTGGACGAATTATTCGGCAAACAGATAGAACCGCTTCTTGTAAGCTTTAACGATTTTTTTTCATTTGATAATGAGGAAGAAAAAGAATTTTATGCTTACCTTAATTCTAATGCCTTTTCTGAAAAGGAACGGACTAAAATAGAGGAACAATACAAAAAATTAAAAAAGATTTCTTTCCCAAAATCGACAAAAAAGGTTGTTAATTCTACTGTTAGTGAGTCACCGTTACCGAAATTACCGTCATTAATTCCCGCTTCAAAAATCACACAGTTTTTCAGCGAATTATCCAAATGGATTGTAATGCCTTTTGTTTTTCTCTTTGTCTTACTCGATGATGGTGAAATAAGGAAGTTTTTTATCGGAATAATGCCAAACCGTTATTTTGAAATGTCGTTAATGGTTTTTAACAGCGTCGATAATGCAATAGGTAAATATTTGCGGGGTACTATTCTACAGTCCTCTTTAGTAGGACTTACAATTATCATCGGATTGTTGCTAATCGGGTTTAAACCTTCAGCGGCATTCACGATTGGGATTGTTGCGGGTATTTCGAACGCAATTCCCTTTCTCGGGCCGATTATCGGTTTGGGAGCGGGAATACTTTATGCAATGATAGTCGAGGAGATTAATCCGATTATTCCTTTCTTGAGCAGCGATGCCGGAATTGTCGGAGTAGTAATTGTAGTATTAATCGCTCAATTCTTAGACAATACTGTTTTTCAGCCTTACGTGCTCGGTAAAGCGGTTAATCTCCATCCGCTTGTGGTTGTTTTGGGAGTAACGGGCGGTTCGATTGCTTTCGGATTTTGGGGAATGTTTCTCGCTATACCTACAATTGTGGTTTTTCGTGTAATTATTTCCACACTGTACAAACAATTGAAAGCTTACCAAATAATATATTAATAGTTAAGATATTTTTTTATTTTTACGATTTCAAAATTATGGAATAAATAATTTCCAAATTCTATTTTTCTAAGCTAAAATAAAATGCAGAGATACCGATAATATAGAACAGATTATGACAAACGAAGAAAAAGCAAAATGGTTTGACCGCGCGCTGCGGTTTGTTTTAGATGAAAACATTCACCTTGTAATGAAATCCAGAATTGACGGAAAGTCCAATTGGGCTATTGTTGATTCGAAATCAAACAAGGTAATGAATTCAAATATGGAGTGGGAAGCGGAACTTCCCGTAAAAGATAGAGATGAAGGGTATTTAATACGAACGAGATTCGATTTTGAAATGGCTGTCAGCTTGTTTCAGCAGTATAAAATGTTTGCCGAAGAGAGTTAAACGGCGGTCATTGCATAAAGAACTCCGAAAATAACCGCAAAGGCAAAAACAAAAAACACAACATTCCAAACTATTTTTTCACGTTTTTCTTTTTTCAATAATTCTTCGTGTGAAATATCATAGTCATATTTATCGCGTGAATAATCGCCATCTTTAATCGACCAATTTTTTGCCGGATAAAAATCCGGTTTATTTTTTGAACCGCTATTTACTTCTGTATATTTTTTTGTTTCGTTAACTTTCATTTTTCTCTTCTTTATTCGTGATACAAAACTTCTTGTGTTCTTAAATATCTCGGGAACTGACTCTTTAATCCATCCTTAAATGCTATGGCAGTACCGAGTACCATTCCTTCAAATGTTACAACCTTTTGACCAAGAGGTTCATATACGCGCCTTATTGTGCCCCCCTGAAAATAAATTTTAAGTTCTTCAATGCTAAGTTCTACGATGTTGTCTGTTATTGAACCACTTAAAATTTGTGCTCCAAGAGTATGTAAATGAGCTTCGTCTCTTTTATCTATATTGCCGAATTTTGTGCCGATTCTTAAAAAGGCATCCTCATTATCAGCCGTCCAATTATTTGAGACGAAATAAATCTCGTTTTGTTTTATCCAGAATTTATAATTTTCAAAAAACGAGGTAGCAATGTTAAACCTTTTAGAGATATTATCCAAATATAATCTTATTTTTTTATCTGAATGTGATTTGAAACAAAATTTCTTTTTCTTGAATTTAGTCCTTTCCATCCGCTCGGTTTCATCGGTCTTAATAAGTTTGCAAACAAAAAAACCTTCCGAATTACTCTCCCACGGGATAATCCTGTGTGCCTTCGAAATTTCAGGATTTAATTTTTCGCCGTTATATTCGGTAAAAGCCGGTTGCGATTTTAACGGCAGCTCAATCACCGCAAGCTCAACAGGATAGTTTTTTAACACGGTATTCAATACAACTTCATTTTCTTCAAGAGTAAGAGTGCAAGTGGAATAAACAATTTCCCCTCCAACCTTTGCCATTTTAATTGCACTAACAAGCAATTGCAGTTGAAGATTAGCAAGTTTTTCCGCTTGGGATAACTTCCACCAGCCCGTTACCTCATTTTTTTTCTGAACAATACCCAAAGCACTGCAAGGCGCATCCACAAGTATTTTGTCAAAATAGGAATTAAAAACCTTGCTCAGTTTTTCTCCGCGATGTCTGATAACACCCAAGTTCACCAAATTCATCCTATCCAGATTGTAAACCAGTGTTTTTAATCTGTCAAGATTAGATTCGTTTGCATAAAGCGTTCCTCTGTTGTTCATAAAATCGGAAAGCTCTGTTGTTTTGGAACCGGGGGCGGCGCATAAATCAAGCGTAATATCGTTTTCATCCGGATTGAGAACTATCGGGGGAATCATTGACGAAAGGCTTTGAATATAATATTTACCTAAAACGTATTCTAAGGTTTTCCCAATTTTATCTCTCCCTTCAATCACTTTAAATGCAAAAGAGATTTGGGGTACCGACTCCAATTTTATACCGTATTTTTCAAGTCGATTAATTAATTCATTATGATTTGTACGTTGTGGAAATCTGACATAAACCGACGTGTCGGAATTAACATAATCCTCGTAGTTTCTAAGATATTCTTTGCCGAATTGTGCTAAAAGGTATTCTGAAATATTTTCGCTGAGTTGTACCAATTAATACCGAGCTAAGTTTAATTTTTTAAATATTTTGTTAGTTACTTCGTTAAACTGTTCAAATCCAAAATTTTCTCTGTTAAAATCATTTCTAATTTTAATAATGATTTTATCGATAGTGTTTTCATAATTTTTTATTGTTTCACTAATCAGTTTATTCTTTTTCGGAATATTAACTTTTGCCGGAAGGAGTCGATTTGAATAGAGCAAATATTTGGCTTTTTCGTAGGAATCTAACTGAATTACGGGATTTCCATCTTTATCAATTAATTCGAAAGTTCCGAAAAGCTCTGAGCCTAAACGAAGATTTATCTGCGGAAGTTCAATCTCTTCAGTCTCAACTTCATGTAAAAATTCGTCAGGAAAACCTTTTCCTAATTCATAAGTTATTACATTCACCCATTTATCAATAAATTGTTTTTCCTTCATTTTTTCCTGTTGGAGGGAGATTTTAGTGTTCTTCGGATTAACCAAATGCCGGCAATAATAAAAGGGATGCTTAATATTTGTCCCATATCCAAAATCATTCCTCTTTCAAAAGCGGATTGGTCTTCCTTTATAAACTCGATGAAAAACCTAAATGTAAAAGCCAGAATTAGAAAAACACCAAAATTAAAACCCTCCTTAAATTTTCCGAAAAATTTAAGATAAATATATAATGTTATTACAAAAATCAAAAAATATCCGGCAGCCTCAAAAATCTGTGACGGGTAACGGGGAATGTTATCCACACGAGAAAAAATAAATCCCCAATCGGCATTTGTCGGTTTACCGATTATCTCGGAATTAAAGAGATTACCGATTCTAATGAATGAACCTCCTAAGGCTACAACAATTACCATTCTGTCCATCAGCCACAGAAAAGGCTGGTCTGTTTTTTTGCGGGAGTAAAGCCATAGCGCCGTTAAAATACCGATTGCCGCACCGTGACTTGCAAGACCGCCGTGCCAAATCATTAATATTTCGAGTGGATTAGAGAGATAATATCCCGGATCGTAAAATAGGCAGTGACCAAGTCGCGAGCCAATTACGGTTCCGAGTATCATGTACCAAAGTAAGTCGTTCAGATCGTCTAAATTTTTACTTTCGCGCTTGTAAATCCTAACAAATATTTCATACCCGACAATAAAGCCTAATGCAAACAATAATCCATACCATCTTATCGTTAAAGGTCCAAGTTTTAACAGTTCGGGGTTTACGTTCCATGTAATCATTTTATCAACATCATTAATTTCATTTTAATAATAGTAATATAATATTTATTTAGGGATTTTTCAGTCTAAGCAAGCGTAAAATCTGAAAAGGAAATATTACTGTTATTGTTAAAGGGTGGTAAAATATTTATCTTTGGGGAGTAAAACCTTTATTGTAGTTCCCTGACCAACTTTGCTGCTAATAATAAGTCTTCCGTTATGTTTTTCAGCAAAGTCTTTAATTATTATCAAGCCTAATCCGGTTCCTCTTTCTTGGTTTGTTCCGGGTGTGGTATGATGTTTCGAAACATCAAGTGCATTTTGAATATCTTCCTTACTCATTCCAATTCCGGTATCTGAGACCGATATTTCTACAAATCTTATCATTTCCGTGGCTGTAATGGTTATGCTTCCTTTTTTATTTGTGAACTTTACTGCATTAGAAATTAAATTCCGCAAGATTGTATCAAGCATATTTGCGTCGGCAAAAATATTAATATCGTGCGATACATTATGGATAATATTAATACCTTTTTTTTCGCATGCAGGTTTAAAAACTACTACTGCCTGAATAACAGCATCTTCCAAGTTCAGCATTCCGGGGGCAAAGGGGATTTTATTCATTTGAGCGCGAGACCACTGAAGTAAACTTTCCAGTAATTGATAGATATTATTGGCTTGGCGGTTGATTCCGGTTGCCATCTCTTTTATTTCCTGTTGACTAAAGAAATCAACCGATTCGGCAAGCAAACCCGATAATCCTAATAATGCACTGAACGGACTTTTGACATCATGAGCTATTATTGAGAAAAATCTGTTTTTGTCTGCTATTTCTTGTCTAAGTTGTTCTTCCTTTTCCTGAAGTTCTTTATTGTTATTTTCTAATTTATGCTTTAATTCGATTATTTCTCTGTAAGTAAATTTAAGTTCTTCATAATTTCTTTGTTCTGAAGTAATATCGTTACCAACAATCAAAAGCCCGTTAACATCGCCATTAATGTCTTGGAGCAGTGCATACTTCCAATTAACAGTAATAATATTATTTTCAACATTAAATTTGAAAAAGAGTTGCTGATCTGCGAGTTTTTTCCGGTTAATTATTTTTTCAAAAATGTTCAATATTGTTTTTTTAGCGTGATCATTTGAAATTAAATCGTAAAAATAATTCCCCAAAACATCATCCGATTTTATCTTCAATAAGTTTTCTGCAAATCGGTTTACCATTGTTATGTGTCCGTCAATATCAGTTGTAATAATAAAAAGGGGAGATTCGTTCAAATAAGTCTGAGCAAGTTCTAAGTTTTTTGCAAGTTCATTTTGTGTTCTCTTTATCTCGGTAATATCTGTCCAACTAACAATTATCGACTTTTCGTTACTTTCCACAGGTAACGAAATTGAACATAAACCAAGTCTGTGTTCATTTGTGTTAAAATTTTTGGTGCCAATTTCAATTTCTATTTTAGGTAATTGATTTACCATTGCCTTATAAACTTGTTTTATCTGAGGATAATCATGCTCATCTATAATTAAGTTTAGAGTCAATCCCTTTGTGTCGGAAACACCGATAATTTTTTTTGCATTCTTATTTAATCTAATTATTTGAGAATTTTCCAATAAATATTTAATCTGATTGTCGGATAAATTATCAATATCATCTTCTGAAACTTCATTCCCGAAAATTTCATTGATTTTACGCAATGCAAAATCAGCATCGATAATTAATAGTCCTACTTGTGCAAGCTCAAAAACCGTTCTAAAAGTTTTTTCATTTTCCACAAGATAATCGTGAATTCTCTTTTGATCGGTAATATCCCATAACGAAGCTACGATAAATTTTTCGCCGGTAATGTTATTTAGAAAAAGCCGTTCGATATGGGAAACCCAAATAACCTTACCGTTTGGCTTCGTGATTTTATGTTCAAAAGAAAATGAATCGCCCGGATTTTTAAGTTGGGAACGTTTGGAAAATAAATATTCTTGATCATTTTTATTAAGTATTTTTTTTACGGTTTCTAAAGTAATATTAGTTTCGTTTCCAAGATCCAATAATTTTTTAATTCCATGTGAGCTTATTATATTGTTTGTCTTCGGTGAAATCATCGCAGATGCTGTATGTGAGAGTTCCTCAGCTTGAGCAAGCATATTATTAATCTGCAAAATATTTTCCGTATAAATTTTTTCAGTAGTAATATCAACCATTAGTGAAAGTAAAACTCCGGAAGGAAGCTTTCTGGAAAACATATGAACTATTTTTTTTGCCCCGTTTTTTGTTGTAAGTTCTCTTTCTTTAGAAACAGTTTTTCCCTCTAAAATGTCATCATATTGAAACGGATTTTTCCGTAATATTTCATCTGTAAAAAGATCATCAATCTTCATCGTAAAAAGTTCTTTCCTGCTATATTCGGTAAGGTTTACGGCAGCATCATTAACATCTAATAACTTCCCTTCCTTATCCACCGTAAATATTGCATTTGGAGTAAACTTAATTAATTCTTTGTTGAATTTATCACTTTCTTCTATTTTTTTGTATAGGTTGTTGTAATCCTTCATTTTGTTTTTTATATGAACTAACCCTATTACCCACAGTAATATGGATACTACTAACGCAATTATATGCTTTCGCCAAATCATAGTAGTATGTTCTTGGTAATCGGAGATGTTTAGGATGTTACTGGGGAAAGAGACAATAATATAATATTTACTTGCTTCATTATTGTCGGCTGTTGAACTTTTTACATTTTTTATTTGTTGTTCGGTAACTTTTGAAATGTAAAGAAACTTTTCTTCTCCTTTATTTTCATGAAATTTATATACAAAATCTGTCTCCGGATTTTCTTTAAGCTTTGTCAATAATTCGGTTTCGATATTGTCCTGATTGTTACTCAAATCGTAAAAATTACCAATCTTAAAAGAAATGAGTTGTTTTTTTTGAGCGTATCCCGAAGAATCGGAACTTAACAATAAATCGGCAAAAGAATTAGCAAAAGTAATTGCGGTTTTAGTTTTTATATTAGAAATAGATTGGAGACTACTGATTAGAGATACGGTAATAAACAATATAAGTAATATTAAAATAGGAGTATTAACAAAATAAACGTAATTTGCCTTAGGTGGATTATCGCTATTTTTACCCTTTTGATATCTGCTCATATAATAAAGTACATCATCAATATGTTGATGCAATATACTAAAATTCTGATAATTTATAAAGTCCAAATTATTTCATAAACATTTTATTAAGTGCTTATTGCTGCCCGAATTAATCTCAGAAATACCATTTGCGGAAACATGAAAATTATCGGTGTATTATAAATGACAATAAAGCAAATAATAACTTTCAAAAATATTTTTAATTCAAAAGAAGTGTTAACTCGCGAAAATTCGTTATTTTAAAGTTACGATTTTTTTGAAATCGACTAATACGATGATTTATTACAAATAGAAATGGTGATATTATGAGCAACTGGAATTGGGATATTGAAAATCCCGAGTATTTATCCCGCACGATTAAACGCGCAAAAGCAAACAACATTATTCTGCCAACATTTGAACAACTTAAAAAACCTGAAACGATTCCCGACGAAATAAAAGAGAAATTAAAGGAAGTTGACTTACAAGATGTTAATCCGCTTAACCTTTTCAGAATCAATTGGAGAAATGATCATGAAACAGGCGGCATCGGCGGAATTAATTATTTGGAAATACCCAAAGAAATTACCGGAATTAAAGCAAGAGTAATAGGATTGGTCGGAAAGTTTTTTCCTACCGGCGCACATAAAGTCGGTGCTACTTACGGATGCTTAGCTCCATATTTGGTAACCGGAAAATTCGATCCCGAATATCACAAAGCGGTATGGCCTTCAACCGGAAATTACTGTCGGGGCGGTGCTTTTAACTCGGCGCTTCTCGGAGTTCATGCGGTTGCAATTTTACCTGAAGAGATGAGTCAGGAAAGATTTGATTGGCTAAAAGAAATTGGCTCTGAAGTTTACGCTACACCGGGATGTGAAAGCAACGTAAAAGAGATTTACGACAAATGTCACGAACTTGAAGCTGAAAGTGATGAGTATTTAATCTTCAATCAGTTCGACCAATTCGGCAACGCAATTTGGCATTATGAAATAACCGGTTACACAATCGAAGAATTATTTAACGATTTGAAGGAAGGTAAACAGAGACTTTCGGCATACGTAAGTGCAACGGGGTCGGCAGGAACAATAGCGGCCGGAGATTATTTGAGGAGAGTTAATCCGCAAATTAAAGTTGTTGCATCCGAAGCGTTGCAATGCCCAACCTTATTAATGAACGGTTTCGGAGGTCATCGCATCGAAGGAATCGGCGACAAACACGTACCTTGGATTCACAACTCCAAAAATACCGATGTGGTAACTGCAATTGACGACGAAGACCCGCTGAGACTGATTCGCCTTTTCAATGAGCCTGAAGGGAAGAAATATCTTGAAGAAAAAGGCGTTGATAAAGAAACAATTGAAAAACTTTCCTACCTCGGAATTTCATCTGCCGGTAACTTGCTAAGTGCAATAAAAACCGCCAAGTATTATGAATACAATGAAAATGATATTATCTTCACAGTTTTTACCGATTCCGTTGAAATGTATCTTTCCCGTTTAGCTGAAATGAACAGAGATTGGGGTAAATATTCCGATCACCAAGCAGCCTTGGATTGGGGAGAAGTAATTAACAAACAAGGAATCGATTATTTTAAAGAACTAAGCTATTACGACAAAAAATCGATCCACAATCTGAAGTATTTTACTTGGGTAGAACAGCAAGGGAAAACCGTTGAAGAAATTAACGAGCAGTGGTACGACGAAAAATATTGGGATGAACGTTTTTCGGTTGTGCCGGAATGGGACAAATTGATAGAGCAGTTTAACGAAAAAGTTCGTTCGGAAGAATAATTATTTTACGCCGAAATGAACATTTTGTTTGTTTTGGTGTATAATAAAAATGAATGAAAATTCTTAAAAACATATTGTTAAATACCGAAGAAAACAAACTACGCGCTGCGGATGTTTTTTTCTCCGGCAAAATAAAAGAAATCCGTTTTCGCTCCGACGAATTTGAGTGGAAGTTTGTAAAAGAAAACTCTGTAAAAAAATCTTTTCTTGCGAAAATCGCTAAATCGGATTATCCGAAATCTTCGGACGTAATTAACGGTAAATGGCTTCTTGCAATTCCGGGTGCTGTTGACGCCCACGTACATTTTAACACGCCGGGGTTTGAATTGCGTGAGGATTTTGAGCATGCTTCGTTTGCGGCGGCTTTCGGCGGAGTAACAACTGTTATTGATATGCCCTGCACATCTATTCCCCCTGTTACCAATTTGAAAAATTTCCGCACAAAACTCCGCTTATTAAAAAATCGCAGCTATGTCGATTTTGCTTTATGGGGCGGTGTTCGCTCCGATGATTTACGCGGAGGGATTGATGTAGAGAAACAAATCAATGATTTGGCAAACTCCGGAGTTGTGGGATTTAAGGTTTACACAATCTCCGGTATGGAAGAATTTCATGATTTAACTTACTCTGAGATTGAACATGTTGCATCTCTAATTCGCAATACAGGCAAGCCGATGGGCGTCCACGCCGAAGATAAAGCGATAGTGATAAACATGCGCACCAAACTAATGGCAAATGGCGAACAAGGTTGGGAAGCATACTGCAAAGCTCGTTCTGTTCGTGCTGAAGCAAAAGCCGTATCCGAACTGGTTAAAATTGCAGAGAAAACCGGCGCACGAGTACATATTGTTCATCTCAGTTCAAGAGCGGGATTGGAAAAAATAATTGATGCGAAAAAAAAGGGAGTAAAAATCTCAGCGGAAACTTGTCCGCATTATCTCTATTTTACTCAAAATGATTTTAAAAACGATAATATTAGCGCTTTCTTAAAAACCGCACCTCCCGTTAAGTTTGAAAAGGATAAAGATGCTTTGTGGAAGGGAATAAAAAAAGGAACAATCGGTTTTGTTACTACTGACCACGCAGGTTGTATTCCCGGACGGGATAAGTCTTCTCCCAATTTTTGGGATGTTTACGGGGGGATTCCCGGTGTGGAACATAGAGTTCCGTTTTTGTTCAGTGAAGGATTTTTGAAAGGGAAAATTTCTTTGCGAAAAACTGTTGAGCTGTTATCAACTAATCCGGCTGAGTATTATTCTTTGACAGGAAAAGGGAAAATCGAAAAGGACCTTGATGCCGATTTTGCTTTGGTGAATTTATGGAAGTCAAAAATTGTTAAAGCAAAGTCGATGCACAGCAAAGGAAAATATACTCCATTTGAAGGAGTTGAATTTAATGCCGTTGTTGAAAAAACTTTTCTGCGCGGTAAGCAAATTGTTAAAGATGAGTTTGGCGGTAAATTTGTGAAAGCAAAAGATTAACCGAAAAGTTGTAATAGATTACATGTGAAAAACATTTTTCCGGTTGAATGGAAAGGGGAAAAACGGAAAACCTGTTTTCTCTATGTTTGTTTAGCTAATTAATCTACGATTTCAATCGTGGGGATAAAAGCTAAAAAGCAAATAAAAATGTAAAATCTTCAACGGTTTCCGGATTGAAATTATTTTCTCTCCGGATTACCGGATTATTAGAGCCGGTTTGTAAATAATTTTTTAACCTTACCTTTTAGCGTCTTTGCAGTGAGAAAGACACTAAGGTAACTAAATTAAGGAGGAAACATGAAAAAGATAATAATTCAAAATGCTTGGGTTTGTTCTATCAAAAAAACAACTGTTACTCCTTTCTTCGGTGATATTGAGATTCGGAACGGAAAGATTACTAAGTTCATTTCAAAAAATTTTAATTTATACGCCTCCTCCGTAAAATTCAGGAAACAAAGAAATTCTGATTACTATGATGCAGCCGGACGTGTAATAACAGTTCCTTCCATAAACTTTCACGACCATTTCTATTCCCGTTTGGCAAAGGGATTAAACGTAAAGGGAGATACAAATTCATTCTACTACATTCTTCATAATTTGTGGTGGAAACTTGACCGCGCTCTGAATCTCGACATGGTAAGGGCTTCGGCGCAGATGGCAGCTATTGAAGCGATAAAAAACGGTGTTTCGTACATCTTTGATCACCACGCTTCGCCTAACGCTACAAATGGAAGTTTGGAAGAAATCGCAAATGTAATCGGAGAAACCAATCTCAGAGCTTCCCTTTGCTTTGAAACATCCGACAGAAACGGAGCCAAGTCGGCTTTTGCAGGAATTGAGGAAAACAGACGTTTTTTTGAAACACAAACTAACGATAATATTAAATCCATGCTTGGTCTCCATGCTTCTTTTACTATTGCCGACGATACTTTGGCGGAAGCTGAAAAATTATTGAAGGAATACGATTTGGGAATTCATATTCATCTTGCCGAGGACCCGACGGATGCAATTATCAGCAAAGAAAATACCGGAAAACTCCCGTTATCTCGTTTGCTGAGATATAATTTATTAAATGAAAAAAGTATCCTCGCCCACGGAATTTACTTAACCAAATCCGAATATAAAAAAATTGATGACCGCGGAAGCGCTATCGCATTTAATTTGGAATCGAACTTAAATAATTCCGTTGGTCTGCCAAACTTCGGGGCGTTAGTTGAAGGAATCCCGATTTTAATGGGTACGGACGGAATGCACGGAAATCCGGGCAGAACGCTTAAAAATTATTTTCTGCTAATGAGAAACAAAGGTTTTACATTTGATCTTGCCTTCAAATATGTAATAAAAACTTATTTTGATCAGTTAGCGTTTGTCCGCCGTTACTTCAAAGATTTTCCTTCTCTTAATGTAGATGACAGAGCCGATTTTACTGTTTGGGATTATGTTCCTCCTACTCCGCTAACTAAAAATAATTTTTGGGGACATTATATTTACGGAATACTTGAGCGACCGGCTCAGAGTGTTGTAAACGGCGGGGAATTTATATTAAAAGATAAAGTGCTGCAAACAATTAATGAAGATGCCGTAAATAAAGAGATTTATATACAAGGTAAAAAACTGACTAAGAAATTTAATAGAATAAAATAATTTGCTCAATTAATAATTAATTGTCCTTTGTTTATTACAAGGGAAGTTTTTTTTGATTACTGTTAATTGAAATTACAAAGGAGATTTAAAATGAATAAAACGGAAAAAATTCTTGAACTTGCAAAAAAATATGAGCTGTACACGGCAGAAAATTTATCACGGGTGGTTAGGCATAAATCACTTAGTCTGCAAGAAGAGAGTGTAATCAAAGAATACAAAGCCATAATGGAAGAAGCCGGGTTCGACGAAGTTAGAATCGACAAACTCGGGAACATAATCGGCAGAATGGGTAACGGGAAAAAATTAATCACTATCGACGGACATATTGATGTTGTTGATTTAGGCAATTTGGAAAATTGGGATTTTGACCCGCTCGGCGGCGAAATTAAAGACGGTTTTGTTCACGGACGCGGAAGCGTTGACCAGAAAGGGGGCACAATTTCCGCAATCACCGCCGCAAGAATATTGAAAGAAATCGGTTTTCCCGAAGATGTTACTCTGTTGGTTACCGGAACGGTAATGGAAGAAGATAGTGACGGATTATGCTGGAAATATCTTGTTGAAGAAGAAAATATTCGTCCTGATGTAGTGGTTGTTACCGAGCCTACAAACCTTAATATTTACAGAGGTCACAGAGGCAGAATGGAAATAGAAGTGGAGTTTTTCGGTGTGTCGGCGCATGGCTCTGCTCCCGAAAGAGGAAAGAATGCAATCTACGATGCTTCGCGCGCAGTTTTGGAAATCGAAAAATTAAATGAGCGTTTGGCTTTTGATGAATTCCTTGGCAAAGGAACTGTGGTAGTTTCGGAGTTTGTTTCTTCAAGTCCTTCGTTATGTGCTGTTTCCGATTATGCAAAAATACACCTTGACAGACGTTTGACTTGGGGTGAAGATAAAGAATTGGCTTTGAACGAAATTCGTGAAATTGTTAAGGATATGAATGCCGAAGTTAAATTAGTACAATACAACGAAACCGCTTATACAGGTTTTAAATACGGTATGGAAAAATATTATCCGACTTGGAAATTAGAGGAAGACCATCCCGTTATCAGTAAAGGGATTAAGACTTACAAGGAATTATTCGGGGAAAATCCGAAAGTGGATAAGTGGACGTTTTCTACAAACGGTGTTACGATTAACGGTTATTTTGGTATTCCGGTAATCGGATTTGGTCCGGGCAATGAAGTACTTGCACACGCACCTAACGAAAAAGTTCCGGTAGAACATTTGGTTAAAGCCACAGCATTTTATGCAAGTTATGTTTTAAATTTTTAATACTTTTATAGAACACGGATTTAGTTAAATAATTATTTGAAACCGACTGAAAAAAACTTGGATTGTTGTTGAATTTTGTAATACATCCGAGAATCAACGAAGAAAAATATTTATAACGATAATAAGAATCTGTGATAATCCGTTTGGTGGAGTTATCCGTGTTCTATTTGGAATAAAAAGTTTATTAATTAAAGGAGAAATATTATGGTTACACAACTTAAAGGAAAACATTTTTTATCAACCGACCATTGGACAAAACAGGAATTGGATACGGTTTTTGAAACTGCATTCGACTTGAAAAGGAAATTCGCACTGGGCGAATCAACCCGTTATTTGCAGGATAAAACGTTATTCATGATGTTCTTCGAGCAATCCACTCGTACACGGAACTCGATGGAAGCCGGCATGACACAACTCGGCGGTCACGCACACGATTTAACTCCGGACAAAATGCAGCTCTCACATGGTGAATCTGCAAAGGACACAGCAATAATCCTATCGAGAATGGGACACGGAATAGCATCCCGAAACTGTTTTTACGGTATCGGCAAAGATTATCTAGCTGAGATGGCAAAATATTCCACACGTCCGGTAATGTCGCTGCAGGATGACGTTTATCATCCGTTTCAGGGACTAGCGGACTTAATGACAATTTTTGAATACTTCGGCAAAAAATCCGAAAGGACTAAAAGTTACCGTTTCATGGGCTTACGCCGATACGCATGCCAAACCTCTTTCCGTTCCGCAGACACAAGCATTGCTCTTTCCCCGTTACGGAATCGATTTGACAATCGCACATCCGAAGGAGTTTCCGTTGAGCGATTATATCGTAGAGAAGGCAAAGAAAAATGCCGAACTCGGCGGAGGTTCGCTTAAGTTTACAAACGACATGGACGAAGGAATAGAAGGCGCTCATATTGTTATTCCAAAAAACTGGGGCGGATTCGGAAATTACGGCGTACAAGAATATCTTGATAACGAGGAACAAATTTCAGCTCAGATGCAAAGCGATCTCAATAAATACAAAGATTGGATTTGCGACGAACGCCGTATTAAATTAGCGGCAAAAGATGTAAAACTAATGCATGCTCTTCCGGCTGACAGAAATCATGAAGTAACCGATGCCGTTATCGATAATCCCGATATTTCAATCGTTTACGATGAAGCCGAGAACAGACTACACACAGCCAAAGCAATTATGGCACTTACAATGTAATTATAGTTTTTACGGATTAGTTAGCCTTCGTTGCGGAGGCTGACTAATCGTAAAAAAATAGAGAACCGTAGTTTCGGCATCTGACGGATGGAGAACGCTGTTACTATTTTTGAAGGATTGATATTTATTCGGAATACTTTTTTTGCTACTTTATTTCCGCAATCTCATTGAATAATTTTTTTGTTATTACAGGCACTTCGGCTTTATGTTTGGGATAACCTGCAATTACTAATAAAAACGGTTTTTCGTTTTTCGGACGATTCAGAAACTCATTTAAAAACAACATATTTTCCGGAGTGTATGTTAGTGTTGCCAATCCTGAAGTATGCAATGCCGTTATTAATATTCCGGTTGCAATTCCAACGGATTCCTTTGTGTAGTAGAGTTTCTTCTTATTTCCATCAGGCAATAAATCCCATTTTTTCTCAAATACTACAATTATATAAGGTGCTTCCTCAAGAAACGGCTTGCTATTATTGGTACCAAAATGTTTTAAATCGTCCAACCATTCCTGCGACGCTTTGTGGGAATAAAACTCCGATTCAATTTTTTCCGCTTTTCCTCTTAATTCCGATTTGACTGACCGGCTCTTGATAATCACAAAATGCCATGGTTGTAAATTAGCTCCGTTTGGCGCTGTAGCAGCAGCTTTTACAGCATTTAATATAACTTCCTCAGGTATATCTTCATCCGAAAAATCTCTTACCGTTCTTCTGAGTGAGATATTATCAAGAAAGAAGTTTGATTTTTCAATCATCTCCCTTTCGGTTAATCGCTGAAAATTTAAAAGCGTTTTATCCGTCATCTCTATTTTACTTTTATTTGTTTATCGTTAATTGAACCGCTTCCAAAACGCATTTCCAATTCCCTGATAGACTCCGGATCGCCGATAATGGTAAGCCTGTCTTCTTCCTTAATAATCGTATTTCCCTTTGGAATCAGGGATTTTCCGTGACGCTTAATTACGGCAATCAACGAATTATGCGGCATGTTTGCTTCCATTACCTTTTTCCCTATTAGCTCTGCCGTTTTGTTTTGCTTCGATATTACGAGTGAAATCCACTTTTCATCGTGTGTCAAAGTCTGCCTTATTTCGTCCGCTGATTTTGCGTTTTTCCATTCTTCTTCAAAGCTCTCTTCGTCAATTCGTCCCGCAATTCTTGCCAATATCCGCAGGTGTTGCGAAGGTGTATTAAGAGGACTAATCAAAAAGAAAATTGCCGCAACTATTTGAGCTTCCTCTTTATCCGTAATTGGATTTGTAAAATGAATGTGAACGCCTTTTTGAGCGCGGACTAATATCATCTCAGGCTGCAATAATCCGTCAATGCGCAGATGAGGTAATGCAACATTATGCGTAACAGGTGTTGCGCCTATTCTGGTTCCCTCCATAAACTGAGCTTTAATCTCTTCGGATGTGTGCGGAATACTTTTAGCTAATATTTTAGAAACCTGTTTAACAACTTCCTCAAATTCTTTTCTTTCGGAAATATCGATTACAATACTTCTGGCAACAATTTCATCAAACGGATCTTCCTTACGCAGCCCCTTCTCTTTTAATATTCCTCTTAGTTCGGATTCCAAACCGAGATTTCGCTGTCTCCCAAGCCGTTCAAAAACATGAAAGATTGCTCCGGTTCTTTTTACACGTTTTCTTCCGTAATAAAAATACCAAACGATGGCTAATACTATTAATCCTGAAGAGAATAAGATTGGAAGAAAACCCATTTTAGAAACAAGAAATAAGGGAGCAATAATACCGAGAATCTGCATCCAAGGATAAAATGGAGATTTATAGCCGGGATCATATGCTTCCAATTTACTTTCGCGCATTACTACAACCGCAAGACAAACAAGAAGAAACATCAAAAGTTGAAATGCGCTGGCAAGTTTTGCAATACTGGTTGGATTAAGAAAAATTAAAATAAGCAATACAACTATTACTGTAATTAGTAAGGCATAAAGAGGTACGCGATTTTTATTTAGCTTTTCAAAAATCGGAGGCACAAGTTTGTCGCGGCTCATTGCAAGCGGATAACGGGATGCGCTTAATGTTCCTGCATTTGCAACGGAAATAAACGCAAACAATGCGGCAATTGTTACAAAAATCACTCCAAGTTTCCCGAAAAGTAAATTAGCTGTATCTGCTACAGGAGTTAGACTTCCGGTTAAATCGTTAAGAGGCAAAACGCCAACCATAACCGTTATACCCAAACCGTAAATTATTATAGATGTGATAAAAGCCAGAATTACTCCCAAAGGTAAATTTCTCTCCGGATTTTTAACTTCTTCGGAAAGACTTGCAACTTTTGTGATTCCTACATAACTTATATAAACCATTCCGGTTGTTGCAAAAAGCGTATCCATTCCGGAATCCCAAAAACTTTTAAAATGATGAAAATTTAACTCTGGTAAACCGAATGCAATAAATGAAATAAGTATCAATAATATTCCAACTAATAAGCCGACTTGTAGTTCACCCGATTTTTTAGAACCGAAATAATTTAAAATTGCCAACAACACAGCAATTGTAATTGCAATCGGTTTAATAGATAAATCGGGGAAAAATATTGCTATGTACGCTCCCATTCCTACTAACGAAAACGATACTTTTAGTATTAATGCCAGCCAAGTTCCGATTCCTCCAACTGTGCCCCACAACGGACCCAAGGTTCTATCTAAAAAATAATATACTCCACCTGCGCGCGGCATTGCCGTTGCCAGCTCCAACATACTGAACATTGCCGGAATCAAAGGAATTGTTGCAAGCATATAAGCTAAAATAACTGCAGGTCCAACTTGTTGTGCCGCAATTCCCGGCAATAAGAAAAATCCGCTGCTTAAAGTTGTACCTGTGGCAATCGCATATACGCCAAGCAGTCCGATCTCTTTTTTAAGTTTTTTCTGTTTTATCAATTGTACCCTAATTATTAAATCTAAAAATGAATAATAGTTTTTTCCGGTTTCAGAAACAAATTACAAAATATAATAATTAGCTTCGTGTTGTAAAAAGGAGAAAAACAACTGATATGGTTACACCCAAATAAACTAACGGCTCAATAAGCGACTGCCAAAAAGGTTCGGCAGGTATCTCGCTTTTAGTAAAAGGGAAAGCCGGGTTTTCAATCGACGGATAGTTTCCTAAAGTTAACGTATCAACTATTGAGCTTGAAGCCGGTTGATAGCCATTGTAATAAAGAGAAATTTTTCTTACTAATTTGTAATCTCCAAACAGTCCGTTCCTGTAAAGGTCAGTATAATTTGTTTTAACCGAATCAATTCGAATGTGAATTTTTGCCAGATTCTTTTCACGAGGTTTTCTATTATTCCAATAATTGTAAAAAATAGGAAATTTCTTAAAATTGGAACTGTCGGGTATAACTTGCCGGTGATAAGTGATTTCATATTTATTAGCAATATCTTTAGCTAATCTAAGGAATAAGTCCAAGTTTGATTCAACTTTTTGGGCATAGATTGAAGAAGAAAAAAAAACGGCAAAAAGTATGATAATTTTTAAATAAAATTTCATGCGGCCCTTTTAGTTAATAAATAGAAAAATTATTCTGACAAGAAAACTTACCTGACAATTCTCCAAACAATTTTATCACCCGGTTTTATATTGTATTTATCGGTAAAACCTGCATTTACTTCAACAACATATTTAGAAGGAGAAGTGGAGGGATAAGTTTGTTCGGAGTAAGGTGTAGTATTTTTATGGATATTTACAATCTCCCGCTTTGCATTAACAAAAATCATATCAAGCGGAATAACTGTGTTTTTCATCCAAAAAGATTGAAATTCTTCCGTAGGGAAAATAAATAGCATTCCGCGATTTTCTTTCATTGATTCACGAAACATTAATCCCTGCATCCTTTTGGGATTAGTGTCGGCAATTTCAATGTCGATTTGTGTAATATAATCGCCCGATTTTGTTGTAAACGTTAGTTCGCCGTCCTTTTCAAATTTTATCACGGAATCATTTTCACTTTTTACCTCTTTTGTTTTTGCGGAATCGGAAGAATTATTGGAGCACGCAGAGACTCCAACCGAAAAAAACAACGCAACACTTAAGACTATAATTTTTAACGGCAAACGGTTTGATTTCATTATTGTATTATTTCCTTAAAATAAATTTTAAATCCTTAATAATAATTTATAAATTAAATTACTAATTAGGAAAAAGTTATATGAATTCTGAAATTATTGAACGACAAATTATTTTGTTGGACGAATCCAAAATCCGGATGGTTGCTTCGGGATGGGGACAAAATGTAATAGATGAGACGGTTGTTGAAAAAATCACTTACATCTCTGACGGATTAAAAATTAAAGGTTACATCGCTTATCCTCAAAATCAAAATGAAAAATATCCGTGTATCATTTGGAACAGAGGCGGATTGGGAGAACTGGGAGTAATTGACAAGTTTAACGCACGCGGTATTCTCGGACTTCTGGCAAGCTGGGGTTACGTTGTGCTTGCTTCACAGTATAGGGGAAATGACGGTGGAGAAGGAAGAGAAGAGTTTGGAGGCAATGACTTAAACGACGTTATGAATTTAATCCCGATTGCCGATAAAATACCTAATGCCGATACAACTCGTTGGGGAATTGAAGGTTGGAGCAGGGGCGGATTAATGACTTATCTTCTGCTGATGCGGACAAATATTTTTAAAGCTGCAATTACTGTTGGCGGAGTTTCAAATTTACGCTGTCATCAAAAACAGAGTAAGTTTATAGAAAGTTTGGTAAAACGTACTTTCGGGCATTTATCCGAAGAAAAAAAAATGGAGTTCTGCAAGAAACGTTCTGTTATTAACTTTGCCGAAAAAATAACAACCGAAACTCCCCTTATGATAATCCACGGAACAGCTGACAACAGAGTACCCGTTAAAGATTCGATAGACCTTGCACGTAAATTGTTAGAACGAAGAACTAATCTTAAATTGCTATTATTCGATGAAGGAACTCACTTCCTCCGTCATCATAAAAACGAGTTAAACAGAGTAAGAAAAGAATGGTTCGATAAATATTTAAAAGGAATTTAGAAGAGGAAAAATATGGGAAGAAAAGCCAAACAATATTGGTTGATGAAATCGGAACCTAACGCTTATTCAATCGATGATTTAAAACGTGACGACACAACATATTGGGACGGAGTTCGCAACTATCAAGCTCGTAATTTTATGCGAGACGATATGAAAGTCGGGGACAAAGTAATTTTTTACCACAGCAACACAGAACCTCCGGCTGCCGTTGGTGTAGCCGAAGTGATCAAAGAGAGCTACCCGGATTTTACCGCTTTCGATCCGAATGATTTACACTTCGATCCGAAAAGTAAGGAGGAAAAACCGACGTGGTACATGGTAGATATAAAATTTATTGAAAAGTTTAAACGTCCCGTACCGCTTAAAGAAATGAAAGAAAATCCCAAACTTCAGAATATGAAACTGGTTCAGCGCGGAAATCGTCTTTCCGTTATGCCCGTATCCAAAGATGAGTTCAACGAAATTTTACGCATGAGCAAGAATAAACCGTTAAATAAATAACGAAGAATATCGGAGATGTTCCATAATATTAACTAACAATTCAAAAACAGAAAACAAATGTGAAGTAATTTCACTACGGTGAAGTTCAAATCGGGAAAAATTTTCGGCTCAACCGATTTATTTTTTAAAGTAAATAAAATACCCTATGATATTCCCGCCAATCGCTTTGCTTTTATATGCCGGAAAAAG
>CAZMZM010000022.1:0-7222 GCA_964570865.1 uncultured Melioribacter sp. | reverse complement strand
AATAATCAAATGCCCGCTGAATTTTTCCAATGGGCATTTGTGAATAATTCTTTTATCTAATAAAAATCATTTTTTTTGTTACGGAAAAATTCCCCGACCGAAGACTGTAAAAATATATTCCTGAAGGAAGGTCGAGAGCATTGAATTTCACTGAATATTCCCCGGGTGTTTTATGCCCGTTTACAAGAGTTGAAATTCTGCGCCCGAGAATATCGTAAACGGAAAGAGTAACTTTCGATAGATTTTTCCCGCCGGCATAATCCGGAACCGTAAACTTAATTGTAGTTACAGCTTCTTCGCCGGTGCTCCCTTTTGCGAAAAAAGGATTAGGATAATTTTGGTTGAGTTTGAAATTATCAACATTAATGCCATTATCGTCAACGGCGCCAATGTCAATAAGTTGTTTTGAACCGTAAATATTTTTCATGCCGTTTACAGAATCTACCCACACTGTATATACGACATAACAGCTGTTAACAAGGGCAAGATTTCCAACATTCGGTTGAGGAGATGTAATGTTGACAACTACGGAGGTATCGCGAAGATAATCTTGTGTAAAAATTACCGAATCAGTTTCAGCGGACTTTCTCTGAATAACGTATGGCGGCATAGGATAGTAGTCGTTAATCCCCTTGGTAATTATCATTAAAGAAAGATTTCTAAAATTAAAAAAAGAATCAATTGAATCTGAAAATACTTCTTCCGGCGTTGTATTCATTTCCAAAAATTGAATAATATAAACGGAGCTTTTTCCATCAACCGTATTGTCGAAAATCAGATTCCCAAAGTTGTCGAAATGAGGATTACTTTGAACTCCGATTAGATTAATAGTCTGAAGTTCACTCCAATCTTCGGAATTAAACTTTATTTTATAAACCAAATTAAATTCAGAGTCGGCACTATCCCGAATAGCGGCACAAAATAGAGTGTTACTACTTGAATAGTACGGGTTGTTCATGGCAACGGGCTGAGAAAAATGAATATCTCCGTAAGCTGAAAAAACAGTATCTTCGGAAATTGCGGAATTTAGAACATCTTTGATGAAAACGGAACCGGAACGTTCATAAACCGCAAACGCACAATCGCAGTAAGGATAACCTTGATTTTTAACAAACGAAACATTGCGTTCATCCGCTGCCGTTTCCGTCGCAAGCTGAACTTGCTGCCACGATTCATTCTCAAACTTCGAATAAGCAATATCAAAATTCCCGTTTCGGTTAGTTTCCCACATTGCAATTAAATAACCGTTCGGATTGAAATAGACATCCTGATTTTTATTTATAAATTCGTCATGCGTAATGTACGTCAGGTTTTCAAACTTATCGGTAATCGTGTTATATGTAAGTTGGGCAATATTGACTGAATCTTGATTATGTACTTCAAAAAAGAGATCGGGAAAAGTCTCAAATCCTCCCGGGATGTAATTTACAAAACTCGGATGTTCAACATCAAAAGTGAAATTTGTGATTTGCCTAACTCCGCTCTGAGCTGATAATAGTGAAACCGAGAAAAAGAGGAATAAAATTATTTTTTTCATTTGTGCCTCCTATTGAAAGAGAAAAGATAAAAAAAAAATCTTAGAAGTCAATTATTAATTATTGATTTCTTCTTTTCAAGAAACTAATTTTATTTATCCCTATTTTTGATTAAATAAAAATTATCCGTTACCTATTTGCAGTGGAGAATATTTGTTATTATGAAGATTGCATTTATTAGCAGTGAAGTTTATCCGTTTTCAAAAACAGGGGGATTAGCCGATGTGGCAGGTGCTTTACCGATTGAGTTAGCAAAAAACTCAAATGAAGTAATTATCTTTACTCCAAAATATTCTTTAATCGACGAAGAAAAATATTCAATTTCCGAACTTGGGAAATTTCATGGTATGCCTATTTTAATTAACGGAACTGAATATAGCATTAACGTTTACGTTGCTTATCTTCCCGATTCATCTGTAACTACTTATTTTATTGATTATCCGCCCTTCTATTCAAGGAAAGAATTTTATACGTTTGACGAAGACGAAGATTTACGCTTTATCCTTTTCCAGAAAGCCGTTCTTGAAATTATCAAAATTTTGGAGTGGCCACCTGACATTTTTCATGTAAATGATTGGCAATCCGCTTTGATTCCGTATTATCTTAAAAGTTTATATTCCGAGGAAAAACTTTTTCGCAACTCCGTTTCACTTCTTACAATCCACAATATCGGGTATCAGGGATTGTTTCCGAAATCGACAATTACGAATGCCGAGATTGACGATAAACTTTTTACTCCAACCGGACCTGCGGAATTCTACGGTAAAGTTTCCTTTCTGAAAATGGGAATAGTTTATGCCGATTTAATTAATACCGTAAGCGAAACCTACGCAAAGGAACTACTTACGGATGAACTATCAGGCGGACTTAAAGATATTTTGTATTCTCGCAAAAAAGATTTGTTTGGAATTATTAACGGTGTTGATTACTCCATTTGGAACCCTGAAACCGACAAATTAATTCCTGCAAATTATTCGGCAGAGAGCCTTGAGAAAAAGGAAAAGAACAAGATTGCGTTAGCTTCCGAATTTGATTTGAAGTACGATAAAGATATTCCGATAATCGGAATTGTTTCCCGTTTGGTTTCGCAAAAGGGGTTTGATCTGTTTTTTGATTTGTTTGATGAACTTATCGGAATGGATGCTCGGCTTGTTGTTCTTGGAAACGGGGATGATAAATACGAAACTTTTTTCAAAAAACTCGAATATTTTTCATCCGGAAATATAAAAACTCATATCGGATATAATAATGATTTAGCCCATTTAATTGAAGCGGGCTCAGATATGTTTCTTATGCCCTCATTATATGAGCCATGCGGATTAAACCAAATCTACTCGTTAAAATACGGTACTGTCCCTATTGTACGCGAAACAGGCGGACTTGCAGACACGGTACTGGATTGGGATAAAACCGTTCTGAACGGAAAACTTAACGGCACCGGATTCGGCTTTAAGGAATTTTCAAGCGCTGCAATGTGGAAAACCATTCAGCGAGCTATAAAGTATTTTGAGAAAAAATCCACATGGCGAATAATTCAAAAAAACGGGATGAAGAAAGATTTTTCTTGGGGAAAGTCCGCATCAAAATATATTGAACTTTACATTCATGGATTGAATACCAAGTCGGATTAATAATTATCAATTTTATATTTCAAGATATTTGTTTTACTGTCATATAACTCAACCGAGTTGATATTATTCCCGATATTGGGAAGAGTAATGTAGTTAATACCCTTGATAATATTGACGATGAGAGTTTTGTTTGTTGAAACACCGATTAATTTTATCTTTAATTCCCCTTTATGTACGGAGTAATAACATAATTTATTAGAATCATTTCCTTTAATCAAAATTGGTTTGGCTGAAATAATATTATTTAATGAAATAAGATTCATTAATTTTTTAAGAACTACTTTAGGTTTGTTTTTGCTCGGGTTACTCTCGTTCCATAATTTATTTACTGAACACATTTCAAATTGATAAATAACGGCTTTGGGCCTTTCAATACCGAACTTAACAAAATTCGCATCCGCAGGTAAGAGAGTAACAAGAGTTTTATTTCCGGATAAATCATCTGAATCAACCTGGTAAAGAGCGTAGTATTTTATATTTTCCGAAAGAGATTTATGCCATGACATTTCAATTTTATTGTCTATTCCCGAATCTGTTTTAACGATAAAATTAAACGGAGGCAAAGGATGATGTGAGTCCAACCAAGGCATCTCCGCTGGAAAAACAAATTTTTTATATTCCGGAAACATCCTGTTTTTTATGAAATCATATCTGAACATAGCCGTACCGCTTACCCCAATCATTCGGGAAAAGGAAATAATTTTATCAAGTTCTCTGTAAACCTCGGGTTTATACGAAGCAACTCCGAGAACAATGTTTCGTCCAAAGGAATTATTCTTCCAGTCAACGGCTAATGTGTCGAAACGCGGGTTATTTTCAATATCCCAATAAATTTGAGGAGCCAAATAATCAACCCAACCGTTTCTAATCCACTTTCGGGAATCCTGATAGACAGTGTAATAGGCTTCGTTTCCTTCCGCATTTTTTCTGTTTTTGTAAATCCCGAAGGGAGTTGCACCAATTTTTAAGAGCGGTTTTATCGCGCGAATCGAATCGTGCAAAGCTTGAACAAATTTATTAATGTTTTCTCTTCTCCAATCATCGCGATTAAGAGTATCTCCAAACGCAATAAATTCGGGTACGTCAGGAAAACTGTGCCCCGGATAGCGTAGAAAATCAAGCTGAATTCCATCAACATCATATCTCCTCGCTAATTCGCTTAAAACATCGACCATGAATCTTCTCGCTTCAGGATTACCGAAATTCAACCAATACGACGTTTCACCTTTTCTCACAATCCGCTCCACCAGATTCGGACGGCTGTTAACAATGTGATTAGAATCCTCAAGAAAATAATTTTCATCACCTGAAAATACTCGAACCGTATTTACCCAAGCATGAATCTCCAATCCGTACTTTCGAGCTAAATCAATTGCATATTGTAGAGGGTCAAAAAAATCCGAGTCGGCAGGAGTACCGATAAAATAAGGGCAAAACGGAAGCAGTTTTGATTTGAAAAGTGAAGTCCCTTTAATTATCGATTGAAAATAAACCGTATTAAAATTCTTTTCTCTTATTATATTAAAAATTTCATCTAATGCTTCTTTCTGTTCGGATACGTCAAACGTAGGGGGCGGCCAGTCCAATCTAAAATTTGTTACAACCCAAACCGCCCTTGTTTCTCTATCCGGTTGAGCCGATAAAGAGAGCACTGAAAGGAAGATTACAATAACAACTTCAACAAGGAGTAATTTACTTTTTTTCATATTACTTGAATAGTGCTTTAGTTTCAGAGATAGCCGAAATCACATCATACTTTCGTGCTTCAACACCTATGGCAAATTGCCCGAAATCAATCGGAAGTACAAATTTGATTTTACCGTTACGATTTTTTTTATCGTGCCGCATAATTGAGTAGCATTTGTTTTCATCAATGTTTTCAAGTGAAAACTCAAGTTGTTCAAGCTTTGCTAAAAACCTAAAATATTTCTCCTTCAGTTCGGATTTAAGTATTCCGAGTTTCTCGGATAGAATAATTGCGCTCATTATTCCGGCTAACACCGCTTCACCATGCCGTAAGGAATAATTTTTTTCAATCTCAAAAGCATGGGCAAAAGTGTGTCCGAGATTTAATATCTGTCGTAATCCGGATTCCTTTTCGTCAACTTCAACAACATTAATCTTAAAATGTACCGATTCCGAAATAACTTTATTTAATGTTTTGAAGTCATAGCTGAAAATTCGATCAAGATTTCGGGTAACATAATTAAACAACTTCCCGTCAGTTAAAATTCCGTATTTAATTATTTCCCCCAATCCGGACACTAATTCGCGGGTATCAAGCGTAGTAATAAATTCAACATCAACAAACACCGCTTCCGGTTGGTAAAAAGAGCCGATGATGTTTTTTGTCTCGTTGTAATTTATTCCGGTTTTACCTCCAATCGAACTATCGACTGCAGCAAGCAAAGTTGTGGGAATATGAACAAGTTTTATTCCGCGTGCAAAAGTAGATGCGGCAAACCCTGCAGTGTCGCCGACTACACCTCCACCAATTGCGATTAACGTAGTATCACGTCCAAAATTTTTTCGTAGTAAAGCATTGTAAATTTTCTCTACGCCGGTAAAGTTCTTATTGTTTTCATTAGCCGTAAATTGCAACACGTGCGAATTTGAAAACACCGAGGAGATTGAATCAATTTTTTGTCGGAAAAGTTTGTACACTTTTCTATCTACAACAATAAAAATATTGTTCGTTATTCCGATTTTACTCAGTTCTTTATAAATTGAATTTTCAATCCCCGTGCCGATAAAAAAAGGGATCTCTTTGTTTGACAACAATAAATTAATCTTTTTCATCAATTACTCCATGCAGTTTTCGAGCAATAAAATCAACGGTTTTCCCTATTCTAGTCGAGTCTGACGCTATTTCCAGATCAGCTTGTTTGTAAAATTTTTCCCGTTCCGAGAGCAAAGCGTTTATCTTTTCCAAAAAATCTTCTTTCGTTACATTATCCGAAAGCACCAAGTCGCGAAAAAGAGGGCGGTTGATTTTATTTTTCAGTCTCATATACAGATTTTCAGGAGATACGGTTAGATAAATCACAAACCCTTTTTCGTTGATAAAGTTGATTACAAAATCATTAGTAACGGTTCCTCCTCCCAGAGAAATCACCACAAACTCCTCTTCGGATAATTCGGTCAAAGTCTTTCTTTCCATCTCCCTAAAATATTCTTCCCCTTTTTCCGTAAATATTTCGTGAACGGTTTTTTCTTCACGCTCTTCTAAAACTTTATCCAAGTCGTAGAAATTCCAACCGATAACATTTGCCAAAATTCGTCCCAGCGTAGTTTTCCCGCTGGTCATAAAACCGATTAGGTAAATCCGTTTTTGATTTTTCTTAGAGTTCATCGAAATAGATATTTTTGTTCAACAAAGGTACAAGAGCCACAATAACCCCCGATATATATAAATCTTTTCTCTGAAAAATCTCATTTGTCAAAAACCCTATTGCGCCCCCTTTGTGTTTAGTGTCATGCTTTCCGCTCATCTCGTCTATCACATGCCCGAGTTCTTTTCCGTTCTGTAATTCGGAAATTATTTTTTCAGGTAATTCATATTGCGGTGAAGCGCCGAAGCCCTTGTCCCCAGATTTATCTATAATGCAAACAGCCCCAAACCCAAACCAGATACCGGCAATTTGCTGAACGCCTCCTTCAATGCCGACGTAGAAATCCGCTTCGGTTTCCGAATCGAACAAAAACTTAGCCCTGTTCTCGGCTCCTGCGTATGTCTCAGCGTTAAACGGTTGGTCTGAAACGCCGGATTGTACGTTTATCCCTAAAACTTCAATCTCAGAATAAAATTTCCCAAACGCTTCGGCTACCGCATCTACTTTTACTTTATTCTCCGAACCGACTAATATCTTCATGTAACCTAAAATTTTTTGAAATTGAAAATAGCAAGAAATATTGAAAAGAGAAATTGAAATAGAAATTAATTGTAATATCGTAAACTACTATTATTGCGATGCACCTGTCAAGTTGGGAAAATTTACAATTTTGGAATGGAAGTTTTCAATAATTTCGGATTATCAGTCCGCATTTTATGGAATT
>CAZMZM010000021.1:0-34794 GCA_964570865.1 uncultured Melioribacter sp. | reverse complement strand
CGGAATTTCGACAACCGGATTACCTGCATCCTCTCCCTCGCTCTTTTCCTCAGGAGCAATATTAGCAAAGGAAGTAGGACATAATCTTTATGCAACAGTGCAGGATAGAGACCAGCTTACTTACTTTAGTTCGCGAGGCGGCGAAGTAATGAAACCTGACGTTGCATCACCGGGTGCTTCGGTTTCAACAGTTCCTAATTTTATGCACGCCGACAGGATGTGGGGAACGAGTATGGCGTCACCATATTCAACCGGCGTTATGGCTTTATTGTTAAGCGCAATGCGTCAGGAATATCCTGATGTTAAAATTCCTTCGCTTGTACTTTATAATGCAATAAGGGAAGGAGCAAAACAGTTGCCGAATTACGACAGAGTTGACCAAGGCGCTGGTGAAATAAATGTGATAAACGCTTACAATATTCTTAAAAAATATATTAAGCAAGGGATTCTAAAAAGCTTTGAAACATATACAACAAAGGCTTTTGCCGAAACAATGCCGGATGAAACATCCCAAGCCCTTTATATTCGGAATGGAAACTATATAACGAAGTATGATAAATTTTCATTCAGGATTAAGAGAAATAATTTTATTAATAATAAAAAATTTTACCGCACTTACAGAATTAAAAGCGACAAAGATTGGTTAATTCCGTTACAAAGAAAAGTGCATTTCCGTAACAGCCAGCCTGCAACCGTAAACGTACGTTTCGATAAATCCAAAATGAAACAACCCGGAATGTACAACGGTACTATTACAGCGTATCGGACAGACGGCACAAACTTGCCTGAAATTCAGATGATGGCAACAGTTGTTTTCCCATATGAATTTACACCGGAAAACAATTACAAGCAAGAATGGAAAAACGTTACGGTTGCACCGGGCGAACTTCACCGTTATTTTATTAATGTTCCGGCGGGCGCTACTTCGATGACTACAAAACTAAGCGGCGTAGATAAAAAATATGCACTTGTTTGGTATCTGCTTTCGGATAACACCGGAAGACAATTCGGAAGGGATTTTTACAAATCCGAAGTTGACGGAAATCCCTCTGTTAAAACTTATGAGGAACTGAAACCGGGAGTTTACGAGCTTGATATGCTTGGTTACTATGGTGCGGACGGAGTTTCCACTTACAATCTTTCAGTTAGTTTTGAAAGTGCCGAAAGATTAAATCCAATGACTTTAAGCAAAACACATAATAAAGTTACGGTAATTAACAGGTTCAACTTCCCTGAAAGTTATAAAGCAAGCGGCACAATTGAAGGATTTAAGAAGACACACGTTTTTGAAATTAAAGCCGGAGATACATATTCAATTCCTGTAACGCTTTATAAAGCCGAAGCAGGGAAAAAATTTGAAGTGGAAATCTCAAAAGATGATTTTAACAAAGTAACAGATTTTGCTTTAATGATTTATGATAAAGATGGAAAAGCCGTTGCACTCGGAGGATTGTCGTACGCTACGGAATCTCTCGAACTTCCGAACAGCAGCGAGGACGACAGTACAAAATATACATTTACTCTAATTCCTGCATTTGCCGAAAAAGTTGGTAAGATAACTGTACACGTTACTGAAATAACCGAGTTGAAAAAAACAACCGACGTGTTTGTTACTTCAAACGGTTCAAACAGATTTACTCTTTTCCCGTCGCAGCAAAAAGAAATTAAATGCAACATAAAAAAACCGGATTATAATTTCCCAAAGGATGTAACGCCATTCGGTGAAATTATTCTGAAATCCGGAGATAAAACAAAACACATAATACCGGTAACCTTTCAATTTTAGGAGATTTTATGAGCGAACAAAATAGTAAAAAAATCGGGTTACCCGATAGCGCTTACAGAGAATTAAAACAAGGAGAAAGATACGAACCGATTCTTTCTCCGGTTAAGGAATATCCCGAAGTAACTTTCTACTCCGTTGCTTGGGGCTTATTAATGGCAGTCCTTTTTTCTGCCGCCGCCGCTTATCTGGGGTTAAAAATCGGGCAGGTTTTTGAAGCTGCAATTCCAATTGCAATTCTCGCGGTCGGACTTTCAACCGGATTAAAACGAAGCAACGCATTAGGCGAAAATGTGATTATTCAATCTATCGGAGCTTCGTCAGGTGCAATAGTTGCCGGTGCAATTTTCACTTTGCCGGCTCTTTATATTTTAAATCTTGATGTGAGTTTTTTCGAAATATTTGCCGCTTCCGCTTTAGGCGGATTTATCGGAATACTTTTTCTTGTTCCGTTTCGTAAATATTTCGTTTCCGATATGCACGGAAAATTTCCTTTTCCCGAAGCAACTGCAACTACCGAAGTTTTAGTTGCCGGTGAAAAAGGTGGCGGACAAGCCAAAGTGTTGGTTGTCAGTGCGCTAATCGGCGGACTATATGACTTTATCGTTGCTTCCTTCGGTTGGTGGAGTGAAGTCTTTTCGACCAGAGTTCTCGGAGGCATCGGCGAAAAGTTAGCCGATAAATTTAAGCTTGTGTTTAACATAAACATCGGTGCTGCCGTAATGGGTCTGGGTTACATTGTAGGATTAAAATATGCGGCAATTATAGCAGCCGGTTCATTTGTTGCTTGGTATGTAATAATGCCTGTGTTCGCTTACTTAGCTCACTTTATTACATCGCCTGTCGGAGCAAATGTAACGATGTTAATCAAAGATATGACTCCCGAACAAATCTTTTCTCATTACATTCGTCACATTGGTATTGGAGGAATTGCAATGGCCGGATTAATTGGAATCGTAAAATCCTGGCCAATTATCAAACAAGCATTCTCACTTGGAGCAAAAGAATTACTTGGCAAAAAAGTTGGAAGCGAACAACAGCAAACCGTTAGAACTCAGCGTGATATTTCAATGAAAATTATCACCGGCGGGATTTTTCTTGTAGCTGTTTTGATTTTTGTTTTCTTCCTGTTCGGGGTTGTTAATAATGTTTTTCATGCAATTGTCGGTTTACTTATTGTTTTAATTATTGCATTCTTGTTTACAACCGTAGCGGCAAACGCAATTGCAATTGTCGGTACAAATCCGGTATCCGGAATGACTTTAATGACACTAATTCTCTCATCCTTAATTCTTGTCTCTGTTGGGCTTACAGGTCCCGCAGGAATGATAGCAGCGTTGATAATCGGTGGTGTTGTTTGTACGGCTCTTTCGGTTTCAGGTGCGTTTATCACCGATCTTAAAATAGGTTATTGGATCGGTACAACGCCGATGAAGCAGGAAAAATGGAAATTTCTCGGAATGATTGTTTCAGCTGCAACAGTAGGTTGGGTAATCTTATTACTTAACAACACATTCGGATTTGTCGGCAACGAACTGCCAGCTCCGCAAGCCAATGCAATGGCGGCGGTTATTAAACCTTTAATGAGCGATCAACCGGCTCCTTGGATGATGTACATTGCCGGAGCGTTCATGGCTTTGATTCTAACCTCAATTAACGTTCCCGCTTTGGCATTTGCACTCGGTATGTATTTGCCTTTGGAACTTAATACACCGATTTTAGTCGGCGGTATAATTGCATGGTTTGTCAGTTCAAGAAGCAAGAACGAAGACTTGAACAAGGTACGCAAGGAAAGAGGAATTCTTATTGCATCCGGATTTATTGCCGGCGGTGCTTTGCTTGGCGTTGTAAGTGTTATTCTTAAATCTGCCGGACTAAACCTGAAAGCGACGGAATGGGCTGAGTCTGCAGGAGCAGAGTATCTCGGATTGGTAATGTTCTTTGTAATTATTGCTTACATGGTTTGGGATTCGATGCGAGCAAAAGAAGAAGATTGATTTACCGATATAAAATAGTTGAAAATTAAGGGGCATTTACTTGCCCCTTTTTTTTCTTCTTCAACAGATTATTTCACTCCTTCGTTCTGAATATCTTTTTAGGAGAATCATTAACTTTGCACACAAGATATTTATTCTTATTTTTGCAGACTATTAATTGAAAAGAGAAATTTGATAAAAGTAAACGAAATATTTTACTCGATACAAGGCGAAAGCAGCGCTGCAGGAGTGCCAACGGTTTTTGTTCGCTTAACCGGATGTAATCTCAGATGCGCCTATTGCGACACGAAGTACGCTTTTTATGAAGGGAAAGAGTTTTCGCTGAATGAAATTGTCGATAAAGTTAAAAGCTACAAATGTAAATCGGTTGAAATTACCGGAGGCGAACCTTTGCTGCAGGAGGAATCGTTTGAATTAATGAAGTTACTTGCCGACGAGGGTCTGAATGTGATGCTTGAAACAAGCGGAAGTATTTCAGTAAAGGATGTCGATAAACGGGTGAAAATAATCATGGACTTAAAATGTCCGTCGAGCGGGATGGAAAAGAAAAATCTTTATGATAATATCTCTTATCTTAAAGAAATCGATGAGGTTAAGTTTGTAGTAGGTAACCGTGAGGATTATGATTGGGCTAAATTGCAGATTAGCACTTACAATTTGGATGAAAAGCACGAAGTACTTATTTCTCCGGTGTTTGGTGAGATTGAGCCGGTGAAAATAGTGAATTGGATATTGGAAGATAAATTGAAAGTTAGGTTCCAGTTGCAGATGCATAAATTTATTTGGGAACCTGATAAAAGAGGTGTATGATGAAAATTGCAAAAGAATTTAGATGGGAAATGGGACACAGACTATTGTGTCACGCCGGAAAATGTTATAATTTGCACGGGCATTCGTACCGTATGCAGGTTGAAATTACCGCTGACGATTTGATAAACGGAATGGTAATGGATTATTACGACCTAAAAAAAACAGTCGAACCGATGGTAGAAGAACTGGATCATTCCTTTATGGTAAACAGTAAAGATGAAAAATTACTGTCAAAACTGAATGAGTTGAAAACTAAAAAAGTTGTCGTCGATTTCGAAACCACCGCAGAAAATATTTGCAAATATTTCCTTGATAAAATTAAAGAAGCCGAATTGCCGGAACACATTAAGGGAGTAAAGGTTAAGATTTTTGAAACATCAACCTCCTACGCCGAAGAGGAGATGGTGATTTAATTCCAATTAATTTTTCGGCAGAATATTATTAGACCTAAAATATTATCGTCTTATTCTCTTAAGTTGTACGCAAAAACTTTAGCATTATCTATTGTGTTGCAGTAAGCTATTGCAATTTCTAATAATCAACAACCTTGATTTCATACTTATTTAGAAGGCTTAATGCACCTTGAGTTGAAAATTTAGCTTTCTTAATAGTGTTAATTTCAAGGTCAATGTAAAAATTGTATGAAGTTGAAAAATCTGCCTTTTCTAAAATTGTGGAGTTAAAGATTGTATCCGATAAATCACATTTGTCAAATTGAGATGAAGTAAGATTGCTTTCGGTAAAATCAGCGCCGACTATTTTGCACTCCTTAAAAGTGGTATTTTTTAAGTTGGTTTTATAGAATGAAGAATGGTCTAAAACGCATCCATGAAATTTAAAAGAGAGACCGAACTCGTTACAATTTTCGAAGTTTAGTCCAAGCATTCTGCATCTCAAAAATTTTGTTTCTCTTATTGCGGTCATTTGTAAATTTGCAAGACCAAGGTCACAGTCAATAAACTCACATTCATTGAACAATATTCCGGATAAATCTACGGAGAAGAAATTACAGTTGATAAATTTACAATCCTCATATTCTCCTTTTATGAAAAGGGTTTCGTTGAAGTCAATATTTTGAAACGTTTCCGATTGAAAGTAAGAACTCATAATTTCCCCACTCCTTTCAATTTTAATGAATCAAGCTTCAATTTTAGATTTTGCAGAGCGTTAATAAATCTGGGACCTGGCTTAAAATATAAATCGGGATTAATTGTAATAATATTATTCTTTCTGATAGCTCTAACTTCACGTAATACCGAGTTGTTTTTCATAAGTTCGTTTAACAATTTTTTCATCTTCTTAGGCAATACAATCATGTCGGGATTTGATTTAATAAGAAACTCGCTTCCAATTACCGGATAGGACTGAGAAGCATTAGCCGCAATATTTTTTAAACCGAAAAATTGTAAGTATTCATTTACAAAAGTGTTTTTCCCCGCTGCCATTAAGGGTTTTGCCGAGATTAAGAAGAGTGATTTAATTTTCTCCAAATTTATCGATGCAGATTTTAATGAGTCTAACGTTTTGTTCATTCTCCGAAGTTTTGCTTCGGTAAAAGCTTGCTTGTGGAAAATTATTCCGAAATCTTTAATGGTTTTTTCAATTCCCTTAAAGTTTCTCGGATTTGAAACAAACACTTTAAACCCGAGGGATTTAATTTTTTCATACTGAGCTTTACTGTTTCCTTCTACGGTCATGAAAATAATGTCAGGTTTAATTTCAATTAGTTTTTCAAAATCAACTGAAATTAAATCGCCCACTTTTTCTTTTGATTTTACTTGCGGCGGATATGTGCAGTATGTCGTAATTCCTTTCAGGTATTTTTCACCACCTACAAAATATATCATTTCGGTTAAATTCGGTGCAAGGGAAATTACTTTGTCCGGACTGTTCTGTGTGTTAAACTTGTTTCCCAAATCATCGTAGAGAAATGATGAACCGGATTTTTGAGGTGATTTTGATGTACACCCCAATAGGAACAAGAATAATATAATGATTATTTTTAATTTCATAGTGGGGCAAAAATAAGTATTTAACCGGTAGTTGCAAAACGGATGTAAAGTTTACGGTAATTCAGAGAGAGAATAATATTGATTCATCAACCGTCGATAATGTTAAAGATCTACATAAATCATTATCTACCCGAGACTTTAATGAATGTTTAAGAAGCTAAAAATTTTCGAAATAATTCCTTAATTCTACATGACACCAAAAGAAGACTAATAATTACATATAGAAGAAAAAATTCATAATAACAATGAAGAAATAATTAAGGAATATAGATTACGAAATGGGATAAAATTAGAAATTCTTTGTCATTACAAGTAACGAAAAAAACTCTCACGTTTTTATCTATTGTTTCTGAGAGTTTCTTTTAGATTGACAGTTTGATTCCTTTTCTCCCTGATTCTCACATTCCGGATTTAATTGATGTTTTGGGAGTACGTCATAATATTTCTGCTATTAGACAAATATGATATCCCCTGCGTAATCCAAAGAATAAGCAAGACCTATAATAGCCAAAAAACCCTTGTAAACTATTGATTTACAAGGGTTTTATTTGTACACCCTGGCGGGCTCGAACCGCCGACCTGCTGATTAAGAGTCAGATGCTCTACCAACTGAGCTAAGGGTGCACCGCAAAAATAAGGAAATTAGTTAAAGTGTCAAAAGGAATATTGAAATGAGTCTGAATTTTTGAGTGAAGAAGAATAAAAAGCGGTAAAAATGACTTACCGCTTTGTTGGAAGAAGGGAGTTTTTTGTCGAGGCTAATTAATTTCATTTACCTTTTTTGTTCATCATTTCTTTTTTCATCTTCATTAACTTTGTTTTAGCTTCGCTATTGGGAACTTCTTTTAAAGCCATTCCGCATTTCGGGCAATCGCCGGGTTTGTCGGAAATCTGATCCGGGCACATTGGGCATTGGTAAACTTTGCCGTCTTTGTTTTTGTCGTACATACATTCGGCAGTTTATTTGCGTTCTCCGCATTATTCATGTGCTGATGCCCTTTATTCATATCACCTTTATTCAAACATTTATCCGGAACTAACTCCGAAGGAAATGTTGAATTCCAAGATTTTTAATTACGGAGATAAAATGAATAAAATTTATATATTCAATTTTCTTTTTTTCAATAAAAAATAGTAACTTTGTAACGGCGATGGAGTTCGCCTAAACCATTCCTTTTGGAATTAATAACTCCTGCATAACGGAATTATTAATTTTCTTTTGAGAAAATAGATGCTTAATAACTTTTTCCTAAAATTCTTCTTCTGCATTCGGCAGAAATTTCAATATACTTTCCAATCACATAAAATAAGGAATTATTAAATGGGGAAAACGGCACTCTCCTCACTGGGATTAATTTCAGACATTCTTGACGGCGTACTTACTCCGCGTTTAAACAATGATATTAAAGAACTTGAAGAAAAGCTGAGCGGGAATAAATTTTACCTTGTTATTTTAGGACTGTTCAAAAGGGGCAAATCTTCCTTTATTAATGCAATGCTCGAAGAACAAATTGTCCCGACCGGTGTAATTCCGTTGACTGCGATAATCACATTAATAGAATATGGCGAAAGTCCATCGGCTGTAATTTACTTTGAAGATAACAAGACCGAGAATGTTTCGTTGGATATGGTTGCTGATTTTATTGCCGAAGCCAAGAATCCGAACAATGAAAAACATGTTGCAAAAGTAGTAATTTTTTCTCCGAACCCTATGCTGAAAAGAATTACGCTTATAGACACTCCCGGTGTCGGTTCGTCGCTGGCGCATAATACCGAGGCGACTTTGCGTTTTGTAAATAAAATTGATGCGGCTCTTTTTATTCTTTCTACCGACATTCCTATTACGCAGCTTGAAGTTGATTTTCTGAAAGGCTTAAAAAAGAACGTCCCGAAAGTTATTTTTATTCTAAATAAAAGTGATTTACTTCAGAAAGAAAAGCTGGAAGAACTGTTGAGTTACAATCTAAATGTTCTAAACGGAATTTGTGATAAGAGAATAAAAATCGATCCGGTTTCGAGTCTTAAAGCGGAAGAAGCACTTGCTAATAATAATTCGGAGGCTTTTAAGCGTAGCGGTATTCCGATTGTAAGAGAAGATATACTTAATGCGGTGGAATCGGAAAAGGATATGATATTAAAAGAAACAACCGGTACAAGAATAAGGAATATAATTACCGAAGGAGAATCTTTACTGAAGTTTAAACTTACATCGCTGAAAATGCCCGCAAACGAATTGGATGAAAAACTAACGGAATTTCACAAATCCATAAAGATAATGAAGGAAGAGAAAGACGAGTTCGACATCTTAATGGAAGGAAAAGTAAAACGCTTAAAGGAATTCGTATCGGAACAAGTCGATTTACTAGGGCAAACGCTCAATCGAAATATTTACAATGAGATTGAAAAAAAGCAATCTGAAATAATTGCGGAACTGCGCAAAAGCGATTTAAGTGAATTTCAGAATAAGTATTTTGAAAAAATCAAAATTGAATTTAACCGGTTAAAACGGCAATTGGAAAAAGAATCGATTGAGAAGTTTAGATTACTTCTTAAAAAATACGGCGAAAGTTCGAACAGCTTTTTAAGCGAAATGATAAAAGGTCTTACGGGATTGATGAATATAAAATTTGATTCGCTTGCTGAAGTTTTCGACTTAAATATTTACACCGGATTTTATTACAACTTTGCCGGCGAGGCTGTCCCGATTGGACTTAACAGTAAAACAATAAGGTCGCTTTTGCCCTCGTTTCTGATAAGAAGTTTAATTCTAAAAAAAATCAGGACTAATTTTACGGATAAGATAAATGGCAATTGCAGTAGTATTAAATTTGATTTGAGCTATAAAATTCAGGAATCATTTTTAAAATTCAAATTCGATTTGAATAATAAACTGGAATCAATATTGTCCTCGCTCGAGAAAATACTAAAAGAGACTTTGGAAGAAAAATCAAAAACCGAAGAGGAGATTAAAGCGGAAGTCGTAAATTTGGAAAACAGAATTATGAAACTGAAAAAGTTGGAGAGTGAATACTTTAGCCGATAAAAAAATATGAAGATTTACGGAATACTTATAGCGGCGGGCTTTTCGGGAAGGATGAAGCGATTTAAGCCTTTGTTGGACTTCAAAGGAAAGCCCTTTGTAATTACTATCGCGGAGAAACTCGCTTCGGTCTGTGATAAAGTAGTAGTAGTTACGGGACATAAATCCGATGCAATTGAAGAAGCAATAAAATCAAAGGTGGGCGATAATTTAAAGCGGAAAATCCTAATTGTTTTTAATCCCGATTTTGCTTCCGGTATGTTTACTTCGCTTCAAAAGGGAGCCGAATATTGCTCGGATGCCGATTGGGTAATTTATCATTTCGTAGATCAACCGAACTTACCGCTTCAATTTTATGCTGATTTTATTGAACAAACGGATTTTGCCTATGATTGGATTCAACCCTCGTACGGTAATAAAAAAGGTCATCCCGTCTTGTTGGGGAAATCCGCAGTTAAATTAATTCTGGGCGCAGATAAATTCGGCAACCTTCGTGAACTTTCACACTCCGGAAAATTAAAGAGAAAAACAGTTGACCTTAATTATCTCCCGATTCTATCGGATGTTGACACTCCGAACGAATATGAAAAGATAATTGAAAATGGATAATGGACAATTGATAATTTATTTTATTGGGGTTGTGAATTCCTTTTTAATTCCATGCTTGGTAAAGCTGTTTGATTCCGACTTTACTTTTTTGAATAATTTTAAGTTTTCTTCCTTTCTCGGGAGTATCTTGTGATAAAGATGATATTGAATTGCGATATTATTCAATGATTTTATTTGAACTCCGTTTAGCTCCAACCGGTATTGTAAATCGCTGTCCTCACCAATTGACGGGGCTTCGTAACGTTCATCAAAACCGTTTATTGCAATTAAATCGGATTTATTCATCGACATATTACATCCCAATAAGCCTCTTTTTTTTCTGTTAAAGAAATCTCTGATTATTTTTGATTTTACGTAAAGTCCCTTTTCAACATCATATGATTCTCCGATTAAACCGTCTAAAATTATTGAATAAAAATTTTTCTCCAAGTATCCGTCACGGATTTTAACAGGTGTTAACTTCGATGTAATCTTTTCGGAAAGATTTACTCGTCGTCCCGTAAGTGCCGTTTGGCTTTTACGGTGAGTTATATGTTCCCTTATAAATTCCGGATGCGGGATACAATCACCGTCAATAAAAATTATGTAATCGCTTTCCGCTTTTAATATGGCTTGATTGAGAATCTTATTTTTTCTAAACCCTTTGTCCTCATGCCAAATATGCTTAATCGCCAATTGTGATTTATTAAGTGTATTTTTAAGTTCATCTACAATCTGCAGAGACGAGCCGTCATCAGCAATAATTATTTCAAAATCATTAACCGTTTGTCTTTCAAATCCGGATAGGACTAAGCGCAAATAATCTATTTTATTGTAGAATGATATAACAATAGTAGTTAACAACTGTTTCCTATGTGAAAAATACGCTATGAATTTGAAAATACTTTATTCGAAAAAAATAATAATCGCAATCATTTTATATCAAAACGATCAATACTATCTATTGTTTTTTTCAAATAAAAACTTACCGAACTGTTGATCATGAACAAGAACATGTTTTAATAACCAATTCTTTAATAGTGTGAAAAGTTCATCATTAGCATAGTGGCGGCCTGCTTTAATATGCTCCAATACTTCTCGTAATCGTTTAACCAAGACCCTATGTTCTCCATTGTGTTCTTGATAATGCGGGTAATTAAATTTGAGCATCAGTCGCTCTTCGTCGGTAAAATGATAGTTTGTATAACTAACAAGTTCCATAAGCGTTTGCTTAAGAACTTCATTGCTTTTGCCATTAGCTTTAGCTTCCATAAATCTGTTAATAATGTTCACCAATTTTTTATGTTGGTTATCAATCTCCTCGTTCCCAATGGAGAACCGACTCTCCCATTCGATATAAAATGGTTTCATGTTATTCTCAAAATTTAATTCGCTTTATACATGTTAACTAAAATAACAAAGTATTATTAATATTTAAAATGATGTTAAAATTTATTTAATAATTTTTCAAATCTAAATCCGCTGTCTTCCGAAAGTATTTTTAGATAATTCACTATTTTTACCATTCGTTCAATTACGCTTTCTCTGGTTTTCACATCTATCTTATTCATATATATAAATTTGTAGTATTCTATTAATGCTAACGTAAAAAACCAATCGAGCAATTCTTCATAATTTTCTTTCAGATAATACTTTTCCCCTTTATACTCATTAAGTTTTATGAACTTCTGCACTTTTTTGTCATCCAGTAAATTTCGGAGTAAAGTTTCGGTTTTTGTTATTTGCTCGCTTAATTTAACTCCTTTTTTAACAAGCAAGCCGTCAAATAAATTGTGCGGATATTTCGATAAAATCTGTATCAATTCTCGGGTTTCCTCAATCTCACCTTCGGATTTCCCCAGTTTTTTAAGCACGGAAGAGCAAATCTCGTTGAAAAGAAGCTGATCAAAAACATTCTTTTCCAGATTAACTAATGAAGAAAAATGTTCGAGAGATTTTCTTACGTTAAGTAAAATAAGATATGCGAGATTGTTGCGATAGTTGTGTTCAAAAAACAATAGCAAGCTTTTTCTAATTGTCTTATCCAGTTCAAAGCGCTTGCTCATTATATCGGAGCGGAGTAAAACAATTCCTTCGAAAATTTCAATAAAATCCTTTTCCAACTTTTCAATTTCAGGATTAATCCCTAAATAATCCGCAATCTGATGCAGAAGGTAATTATATCTGTTAGTAAGCAAAGTTAAATTTCGTTTAAGATTCTCTTTTTTGTCCAAGCCTTCGTACGATAAAAACTCGACAATTTGAGTAAATACTTCATCGTCAAATAGATTCAGAGTTGCCTCGTGAATCGGCTGAATCTTTACTCTTACTTTTTCTTCATGGAGTGATTTTATTCCTCTCTTACCGATTTTATTGTAAAGTTCAATATTATCATTTGTGTAAGGAAGAGTTTCAAATTCAGAGAAGATTCTATATTCAAATCCATGAAGATTAATTCTGAATCCTTGTTCAAAATCCTTTGAGCTGAATAAAAATGTCTGTTGCGAAATTAATTCTTTAACTGCAATAAAGTAATTTTCGGAAATGTTAATATTAAGCGATTCGGCTAAACTTACCGTAGTTAAATTTTCCCCGACAAGTTTTTTCTCCGAAAAATTTATATGTCCTGAAACTCGGTCGTACTTATTGTTATAAAAAACAATTGCTTTTTCATTACCCGATAAATTGGTAAATGCAAATACATTTTCATTCACAGATCCAAAGTTGTCAATAAAAGGGAACAGCCAGAAGTTTTGAACTTCGCTGAACAAATATCGTTTTTTAAGTAGCGGAAAAATTTCACGATTGTGTCGCTCTATCAATTCGTTATCGGGAAACTCGTCGTAGTAAGCGCGTTTATATTCCATTCCGTATTTTTCATGGTAACCTTCAATCTGTCCGTGAGCAAACATAGGTAAGCCGGGCATTGTAATCATCATTACCAAGACGCCAAAATATTTATCTCCTGCACCAAACTGTTTAATCGCAGTCTCTTCATCGGGATTACTCATAAAATTAACATAACGTTTTAATATTTCAGGCTCAAATTCAAGAGTGTTTTTAATTAACTCTCTGTACTTGGAATTTTCCTCTCTCATAAACATATTCATAAAAGCACTGTTATAAACACGATGCATTCCAAGAGTTCGAACAAAGTAACCTTCCATCAACCAAAACGCTTCAGCCAATAACAAGGTCTCGGGCATTTCCATATTAATTCTGTCAACCACTTCGCGCCAAAATTCCTTTGGGAAAAACCTGTTAAATTCATCCTTAGTCAGAGCATAATCGGAACGGGAAGGAATGTCGCCACCTTTGCCCGGTTCGGGATACCAAAGTCGGGAAAAGTGTTTTTTTGTCAGCGTCATTGCAGCATCAAACCGGATTATGGAAAACTTGCGGGCAACATCCAATATTTTTTGAATAACAGCTTCACGAACTTCTTGTTTCAGAATATCTAACTGTGCGGTATCATTCCACGGCATATTTGTACCGTCATTCCCGTGGTAAATATATCTCCGTTCTCCGGTTCTGTTATCGGTGCGCTCAAATACTACGGCTGCATCACTGTTTGCCCAATAGCCGTCTTCAATTTTAATTGTAATATCAGGATTCGGAGAAAGATTTTCTCCTGTAAATTTATATCCGGGGAAAGGAGGTAGGGGAGTTTGTATAAAATAGTCGGGGTGCTCAATAATCCATTTCGAATAAATACCGGTATGATTGGGTACCATGTCGGCGGCTAATCTTATCCCGAATTTTTTTGCACGTTCATTCAAATTTTGATAAGCTTCGTACCCGCCTAATTCAGCTGCAATTTCATAATCGTATAGGGAATAAGCGGAAGCAACGGCGTCTATATTTCCACGCATATGCTTAATTTTTTTAGAAGCTTCACTTCGCTCCCAAACTCCGATTAGCCAAAGCGAATTAATATTCCGGCTTGCAAGTAAACGTAATTCTTCATCAGGTACTTGGTCGAGGCGTGTTATTTCTCTCCGGTAGATTTTACTAAGCTGCGAAAGCCAAACAAAACTGTTTTTAGCAATCATCACAACTTTAGGCATCCATGCAGTGTCGGGTGTAAAGTTTTCATTTTCTTCGTAATCGGATTCGGATGATTTTAGTAAATCAAATCCGCTTTTGCCTATCGTTACACCGCCATCCGCACCTTTGTATTGAGGGACAAAAGTAGGAGGAGGGCTTGCAACGCCCGTGGTGATTACATCCTCGCGCAGCAAGTCTGTGCTTGTCAAAAACTCTCTCTCAAATTCTTCCCCGATAATCTCTTTCCAGTTTTCATGGATAAAATTCAGTTGAGCTTGTAAGTTATCCGGATATTTTTCTATCGGCTCCAAAAGAAAAGTGATTAAATCTTTTTTGTTTTTAATCTTAGGCTGTTCTTTGAAAAAGGACTTCATATTTTCAAAGTAAAGCACAAAATCATCTTTCCGCTTTAGATTATCATCTCCTACAAGCTCAATGAGCGGTACGAGAGATTTATTTTTATTTTCCAAAGCATTGAGGAGAAGTTCTTCGAGTTCTATCTCGTAATTGTACATCCCGTTTGATTTTTGCCAAATATAATCTTCCGGAGTAAGTTCACCGGAGTAAATTTTTTGAGGTGGAAATGAAGTAATAAAATCACTGACAACGGGAATCAAATTTTCGGCACCGAAAGTTTTTAATGAAAAATCAAAACCTTTACGAAAAATTTCTTTGTCATATTCTTCGCGGTATTTGTTTATGACGTATTTATAAATTTCAACAAACAAGTTTACCGAATAGAGTAATCCCGCACCAACCTTAATCTTTCCATCCGAAAAAGTGTTAATTCTGTGGGCCGCTTCACGAATTAGTATGTTTTTATTCTCCTTTTGCGAGTAAAAAACCAATTCGTCCAATCTATATTTTATTAGAGCATTTCTGCTTATTCTTAGTTCTAACATTTTCTCATTTTTTTTAAAATAATGGTATGAAATATAAAGAAATCCTGAATTGTAATCCCGCTATAAAATTTTACGGAATCCTTTATTATTGAATAATAAATTGTTACATTATTTTTCTAACAAAAAAATATCTTATGAAAGAAAACGATAAAAAAAAATATTACACTCCCGATTGGCACGATGCAGATAAGAAAGATAAATTTGCCGTTAAAGTTGTTTCTGCGGAACCGATTCCCGTTAGGGATAGAAAGCTAATCACTCCTCAAAAATCCCATGAAATTTTGATAGAAGAACTAGTTAATAATATTTTAAAAAATGACAGAGCTTCCCTTGCACGAGCAATTACTTTGGTTGAAAGTAACTCTGAGCAACATTACGAAAAAGCTAAAGCTTTGCTGGAAAAAATACTTCCGCATAGTGGTAATTCAATTAGGATTGGTATTAGCGGGATTCCGGGTGCCGGGAAAAGTACATTAATTGAATCGCTCGGTATCTATCTATTATCAATGGGGCACAAAGTTGCAGTTCTTGCGGTTGACCCGAGCAGTTCCATAACAAAAGGAAGTATTTTGGGGGATAAAACCAGAATGGAACGTTTATCCCGCGAGCCTAATTGTTTTATTCGTCCTTCTCCTGCGGGAGGTACTTTAGGAGGTGTAACACGCAAAAGTCGTGAGACTATGCTTATTTGTGAAGCGGCGGGTTACGATATTATAATAGTGGAAACTGTCGGTGTGGGTCAGAGCGAAATTGCAGTTCGTTCAATGGTGGATTTTTTCCTTTTACTGATGGTAGCCGGAACCGGAGATGATTTGCAGGGAATCAAAAAAGGAATTATTGAAATTAGCGATGCGCTTGTTTTTAATAAGGCTGACGGCGATAATAAATCGAAAGCGGAAATAAGCGCAGCAGAATTTAAAACAGCGTTACATTTTTTAAAGCCTGTTACCGAAGGTTGGCAGCCGCCGGTTCTTACCGCATCGGCATTAAACGGTGATGGAATAGAAGATATTTGGAAGAGTATTCAAGAATTTGTGAACAGAACCAAATCCTCCGGAATATTTGAAAAAAGACGCAAGGCACAAACGATGGAATGGATTTATTCCACAATTGAAAACGAATTGAAAAAGCGGTTCTATTCAAATCCGGCTATAAGAGTTGCCTTGCCTGCAATTAAAGAAAAAGTTATGGAAGGAAAACTTCTTCCCGTTGAAGCTGTTGAGGAGTTATTGAATAAATATTTTAATAAATAAACAGTGAGTGCGTGATGGATTACAAACAATTTGATTTCTATCAAAAGTTAAAACTGCAAATTGGGGATTGGTTAAAAGAGCAGGAAAGCGGTCAGTTTAAGTGGAGGGATTACGTATCTGTTCTTCCGGAGTGTTTTTATTTTGTTTCAGAACTGGCAACTGACAACTCACTAACGATTGAAACAAAAAGTAAGTTGGCTAAGGCGATGGCTTATGTAATTTCGCCGTGGGATTTTTTACCCGAAGAAGAGTTTGGACCCGCCGGATATTTGGATGACCTAACAGTTTGTGCCGTAATTTTGGATGGTGTGTTATCCGAAATAGAGCCGGATATTTGGCAAAAGTACTGGAAAGGAAATCGAGATTTAATCGAGCTTAAAAATAATGTACTGAAGGATTCCAAAGAGATGTTAGGTGAAAGTTTGTTAAAAAAAATCACAGATAAATTTAGAGAAGAGCGCTGAGAGAATAATTCATTAATCAATGTGAGATTGATTTTCTTTTACAAAATATTCGACTATTACACCGATAAAAAATGATGCGAATATTATAAATAAGGTGAAAATAACCGAATATCTAACACCGAAGTATAAAATCATAACGGGCAGTACTTGCAATTTAACGGCACGATTGTACATAAATATCGCGATTAATTTGTCTGTTAATCCATGTTTTTTTAAGTCGTTTAACAAAGGGAACCAAACATAAACAGGTCCGACCGAGATTATTCCGAATACGGAAGTTGCCAACAATCCTTTCCATCCGGAGTTTTTACCCAAGAATTTTTTTATGCTCTCCGGTGAAATAATCAGTTCATTAAATAGCATCAAAAGAAAAATAATAATAAGATAAGGACCGATTTTAACTATCATATTCAGTAAAGAGTTAAAAGAGAGTGTGAAAAATTTTTCATTTGCAAAGTAAAGCAAAACGTAAATTAACAAAGTAATCAGAGCTAAGATTTTAGAGAGATTACTCTTTTTTTTCTTCGAGTTGTTTTGTAGAGTTCTTGAGTTTTTTACCATAATCTCAGCACTAAGTTTATTAATATAGCTAATATTATTGTCGCGAAAAAAGAGACAGTATTTCTAACCAATGCAAAGCGTTTTCCTAAAAAATGAGCTTCAACGGGAAACTGAGCAATACCAACCGTAACCCACGCTAACAGAAAGGAAGTAACGGCAACAATATCAACTCCGTTTTTTAATAATTCGCCTCCTAAAACGTAACTGCCGATAGGATTTCCGAATGAGATGCTTCCTAAAACAGCACCGATTATTGAATCGGAAAAAATGTTTTTGGAAAAAAATGAAGTGTAAACTTCGGTCGTTATAAAATTAGATAATATTGCAATAATTCCAAAGACGACAAAAATAATATAAAGCGCAGAAGAAAACTGTTCCCAAGTTTTCTTTAGCGCCTTAAAAAAAATCTCGTTGGTTATAGTCACTGTTTATAATTTCCAGTTTGCCTGAGACAATGCGAAAAAACTATTTCTTTCTTCTTCCGTCATTTCTGCAATATCCACACTCAATTTAGTAGCTTTTCCTTTTAACGCCATTCCGATTGAGTTTAAGATCATATCTCTAATTTGTTCAGGAATATTTAACATGGGAAGTACCAGTGTAAAACTAACTTTTCCGGTTTCTTCGTCCAATTTAATATCTCTAAGCATTCCTAATTCGTCCAAAGTATTTGCAATTTCAGGATGCTCAATGTTCTTCATAATATTTTCAATTTCTTTTTGTGTATGTTGTTCCATAAATTCTCCAATTTATTTTTTTCTTAAATTCCTTAAATAAAAATAATCACCATTATACTCTTGTTCAAGTACAAAACCTTGTTCAACTAAATCCGAGACAACGGAAAACTTTTCGCCGGATTTTTCCAATAGTTTCATTACTTCGTCTCGTCTCATCGGATGAACTGAGATAATGCTCAGAAAATCGGTCTTAAAATTGTCTTTTATTGAAAAATTGTTCCCTTCGTATGCAATATTTAATTCGGTAACTGGTATTCTGTCTGAAAATATTTTATAAGCTGCAAGCAGAGTTTCGTTATCCGGTGGTTTAACCGATTCTTCCGCCGGAGGTCTGGTAGGAATTGAAATATATGCGCGGCTTGGATTCAATTCGGCAATAAAGTCTGCCGTTTCGGCAATCAAATTCAAATCATCATTTTGACCTTTTGCCAGCATTGTTTCAGTTGCTAAAAATTTCTGATAATTGTCGGCGAAAATTATCATTCCGTTAATTATCGGTTGTAGTTTCATCTTTCCGAATGGGCGGTCGAATTCTCGCCAGGTTTTTTCGTCAATTGTGTCAACTTTTAGTGAAACCCAATCAAACTCGTAAAGCGCTTTTCGCACTTCTTCGTCGTCAATTAAAGTTGAATTTGTAATTATAGCGCACTTTTTCCCTAAAGTTTTTAACTTAGTTACCAACTCGAATAAATTTTTATCGAGAGTCGGTTCACCGTCAGGAACAATCGTAATATAATCAATTCTGTCTCCTGACATCTCTGCTTGTGCTATTGCTTCCGATGCGGCTTTGTAAATCTCGTCAGGAGAATAAAAATTTGCTTTTTCTTCCGTGAGCTTTATTGTATTGCCTAATTGACAATATACACAAGTGTAAGTACAAACTTTTGGGGGAATATTATTTATTCCCAAACTTCTTCCGAGTCGCCTGGAAGGAACAGGTCCAAATGTAAATGTGTTCATTTTCGCTCCCGATTTACAGAGCCGAAATAGCGGGAATTACTTTGTTTCTGCTATGCTCAGCGATTTTTTTTACTTGTTTAAGTAATTTATTATCAATCGGCACTTGTATTTCGTCAGCGATAAAGGGAACTTCTTTCATCCTTAAAATTTGCATGTAAAGTTTAAAAGGAGATTTTTCACTTCTGGTCGTAATTAAATTGTCTGACGCCTCTTCCAGTTTAGCAATTTTATCTGCTTTTGCTGATGTGCTTACCGATAAAATATAAGTTTTTGTTTTGTCTTGTGTAACGGAGTCTATCATTTTATCTAATATTTTGTCTCCGTAAGTCGGGGAAAAAAGAAGTAGATTTAATGCCGAGCCGAAAATTAAAATTCCCGATTCTTCATTAGAAAGATTTGTTTCGGCTTCGGATAAAACTTTATCCCAAACTTCGGGAATAACCAAATTTGCCTTATATTCGTTCGGGCTTATTTTTTCAAAATTATTTATCGTTACATCTAAATGAATAAATATTATTTGTTTCGAATATTCTTGCACATCAATTCCCGTAATAGTTTTAAGACTTTCGGCAATGAAAGTTTTATCGGGATACTGCAGCGATAAAAAAATGACGCTACCGCCGGAGGAAAGCCATGCGGATACAAACGATTCTCCAATAAGAGGTTTCCCGGAGCCTCCGGGTCCGGTAATGATAGTCGAAGTTTTAACAGGAAATCCTTCCGGAAGGAGATTATCTAACCATTCTTTATTTGTTATTAACCGTTCCATTTGTTTTTTCCATAATTTTTTTAAAATGATAATTACAAAATTAATTCTATTTTATTTAAAATGGAAAAACTTTTCCAGTTTGCAGATAAAAATAATCTTAAAGTTGAGGAAAACCTTTATCCGAAATAATTATTTAACTCTTGCCGAGGCAAAAATCCAATTTTCGCAAAAAGAGGGAATATAAACAGTGTAATATTTTACATCATAAAATCGGTCATTTAATAGTTGCTTAACCAATTTTAGTGTTACTTCGTCGTACGCCGAACCAACCTGTAGTGTTAATATTCCTCGTTTTTTCAGCGATTTTTTGATGTCATCAAATAAATTTCCCAAAAATTCATGGCGGGGTAATTTTGTAAAAGCTTCGGGGTGCATTGTTAAGTCGTAAACTACCACATCAAACTTGTTTTTGCCTGCAATAAATTTAATAGCGTCATCCGGAATAACGTCAACGCGCGGATCGTCAAATCCCCCCATGGTAATTTTCGGGAGATACTTAACCGAAGCATCAATTACAGCTTTGTCAATATCGACCAAAGTAACTTTTTCAGGGTTTAGTTGGAGAAGTTCGTGTAAAATCCCTCCATCGCCACCACCTAAAATTACCGCATCGGAAATCTTGCGTTTACTTTTTCTAATCGGATCTACAAGAGCTTTGTTGTAAATGTGAGCGTCGAAGTCTGAAATTTGTAAATCTTTATCCAGGAACAGCATTCGTCCGAAAATCTCATTATCGATTATTTCAATATTCTGAAATTTCGACTTTTTCTTGTAAACACTCTTGGTTTTGTGGTAACGGACTTCAAAGCCGTAATCAGAGACGGAAGTAATCCAACCGGCTTCTCTAAATTCAATCGGGTTCCCGCGTAATATTTCCGCTATTCTCACGGTTTTCGGTTTTAGGATTTTTTTCAGATAATTAATAAATCTAATTTGTTTCTGCGGATCAGAGCAAGTAAAAACATCAAGCGAGATATGGTTGGCTTCCGGATATGTGTGTAATCCGATATGGGATTCACTAATAATTGCCAGAACGGTTACTCCAAGAGGATTGAATTGATGACTAATTATTTTTTCCGTAGAAAGCTTTGACGCCTCTATCCCTTTGCGGACAAGGTTTTCCATTGCTTCAGCGTTGTTTAAAATATTCGAACGGCAATTAATAAATTCCGCAATGTGTTGAGTTCCCAAAGGTTTCATTTTTACCTCGTTTACAATTAATAAAAATTTAAATTTAACCAATTCATCTGACTTTTGTTTTGATTTTGTAGAAACTTGAAATTCATAAATTAATGAATTAACTTAAAGTTCGTTTTTTAAAATAATAAAAGAAAGTAGGTGAGATAGTTGGTTGGTATCATCGTTCAAGAAAACGAGAATATTGACAGAGCTCTCAAGCGATTCAAGAAAAAGTATGAAAGATCAGGCGTACTCAAAGAGTATAAAAAAAGAACTTTCTATACAAAGCCGTCAGTCGAAAAAAGAATGACAAGAATTAAGGCTGAAAGAAGAATCGCAAAAGAAAACCGTTACAGAAAGTAATTTCTGATTAAAGCCGCAAAAGTTGCGGCTTTTCTTTTCTCTTCAATTTGTTTTATACTTCATTACTCCAAAAATCACTTCGCTATTAGAATAGATTTAATTAAATTAAAAAACGATTTCATCGGTTTTATTAATTTATTTTTTGGTGTTTATGAACACTTCAGTAAAGAAAAATCAAGTACGGATTGCAAGTTTTTTCGGTGTGCCGATAACGTTTGATTTTTCATGGTTTCTTGTTGTTTTATTTTTAGCGTGGATATTAGCTGAAGGTTATTTCCCAAAAGAATATAAAGGTTGGGATACTTTCCATTACTGGTTGGTAAGTATTATTACCTCATTTTTTTTCTTTGTCTCAGTATTAATTCATGAGTTCGCCCATTCGATTGTTGCAAAAAAATTCAGCTACAATGTAAAAGGAATTAAACTCTTTATCTTCGGCGGAGTTTCGGAAATAACCACTGAGCCTAAAAGTCCGAAAGAGGAGTTTTGGATTTCAGCGGCCGGTCCAATAGCATCACTACTTTTAGGAGTGGTTTTTTACTTTACAGCGACTGCTTTTGCAGATAATAGCTACTTTTTTGCATTTGCTCATTATTTAGGTTGGATTAATATTATTCTCGGTATTTTCAATTTGTTCCCGGGATTTCCGTTGGACGGAGGCAGAATTTTTCGTGCCGTTATTTGGTGGATAAAAAAAGATTACGGAATTGCTACACATTGGGCGGCTGTTTCAGGACGTTTTTTGGGGTTTGCGCTTATTTTTATCGGTTTTCTGGAAATAATGTCCGGCTTTGTTACGGATGGAATTTGGGTCGCTTTTATAGGATGGTTTTTGGAAAGCGCCGCATTTGCACAAATACAACAGCAGGAATTGCATAAACTATTAAAAGGACATAAAGTTAGAGATGCATTATCACGCTACTATGTATTAGTTCCGGATGATATTACTATTTCTCAATTTCTTGAAACTAAAGAGTTTTACGGAAATAAAAATTTTTTCTTTGCTGAAAATTCCGGTAAAATTACAGGCATTTTCACTTTTTCGGATTTGGTAAAAGTCCCGAAATCAGATTGGGATAAGTATGAGATAAAAGAGATAATAACGCCTCTTTCAAATGTTAAAACAACAAAACCGAATACTCCGTTAATTGTAGCGTTAAAAATGATGGACAAAAGCGGGTTCAATCAAATACCTGTAATGGAAGACGGAAAGTTATTGGGAGTGCTGAGCAGAAAATCGTTAGTAGCTTTTTTAGGGGAGTTAAACAAGGGATAAAGTTAAAATCTTTTTTTGCTGAACCTTTAATATTTATTATTATTTTCGATTATTAATAAATAAAAATAATTTTACTTATGCCAAAAAACAGAATAAATATAAAATCGCAAACTTTGCAAAAACTTCTGGACTTTAGTCTTAAAGCTCCTTTTTTTACTTCTTATATCAGTTTGTTTACCGAAGCAAATAAAGTTGTTTCGGAGATATTGGATCGTGATACTTTAATTTTTGCGATAAATCCTAATGAATTTGATATTTATGAAATTTATTATTTTGATAAACATGATTTTACAATTTCCCCGAAAATGTTTTCAAAATGCTCGGAAGGGAATATTAATAATACTGCACACATACTTTCTAAACGAGATGAAGCTTTTATTTTTAATAGCGATAGAATCAATAAATTTATAGATGAAAATAACATTGATAAGGATAAAGTCCTTCCTCACTCTGCTATGTTTGCTCCTATTGTAGATAGGTTTGATGATAATATCGGAATTGCGTTTTTGTGTGGTAACTCAGATTATACACAGTTGGACTTGGAAATATTTCGTCAACTTGCAAAAGTATTGGCAACCGGCATTAACAACATTGAAAAATTTGAGTTGTTCAGTTTGTATGACGAAGAGTATTCCGAAATAATTAACAATTCGGTTTTAGGAATAGCTAAAATATCAAACGAATTTAAACTGTTAAAAGCAAATGATGCTTTTGCCAAAATATTTGGTTTTAAAGATGCAATAGAACTTTTTGTCCCTGAAAACCAAGAGTTTTTATTATCAATGGAGTCCACACAAAGATTTAAGAAAGGCCTTATTAGTCTTAAGGAAAATAAAATTAAAATTGAGAATAAAGAATTCCTTGTCCAAAATAGGTATGGTATTAAAATTTGGCTGAGCGTTACGGCTCACTATCATGAGTCGTTTGACAAGGAGTGGAACTTTTTCGAGGTTTTGGTAAGCGACATAACACTTCTTAAAAATGCCGAAAAAGAACTAATAATTAACAGAAAAATTTATGAAACTATTTTATCGGTTAGTTTTGACGGAATAGTAATAATAGATCAAAATCAAAATATTATTGATGTTAATGAAGTTCTGGCAAAAAGGTATGGGCATAGAAGAAGCTTTTACATCGGCAAGCCTATAACAATATTCGGAGGTAACAGAAACAATGTTCGTGAAAATATAGAGAAATTAAAAGACGGATTACCACATTTCAACAATACTGAGCACCTGTCCTCTGACGGAAAAAGATACTATTACGAATTATCAGAACAACTGATTAAACTTCCCAAAGGGGAAAAGATAATCGTTTCGATGTCGCGGGATATTACCGGCAATGTAAAAGGAAAGCAATATAATGCGGCAATACTTTCTAATCTCGAGAAAGTAACGAATTATCTTGCTACATTCCAAGAAGCGATTTTTTTGAGAATGAAGGAAGAAAAGTCTTTGATAAGCCGATTGGCAAAACAGCTTTCAGGTTACGGGAATAATAATGACAAAGAGATATTGGAAGAATTGCAAAAATATTTTGAAGAAACAAAACGGATTTTGCGTACAATTGAGTTAATCTACTCGCTAAACGGATTAGAGTTGCATAAAGGGAAACAAGAAAAGGAAAAGTTCGATTTTGCTCTTCTAATATCGGATGAAATTAATGATAAACTCGAAAAATTACTTAGTGATTATGGAACTTCTATTTCTCTTTATTTGAACTGCAAAACGTGTAAAATTTCAACAAATAAATCAATCGTAATGAAAATTTTAACCGAAGTTTTTACAAATGTTATCAAATATTCAAACGGGTCCGATATTAAAGTTGAGCTTAATAAAAAGAATGTCAGACATCCGATACTCTCAATATCCTCTGACGGAGTTCCGTTTAGCCGTAATTTCCTTAACAATATTTATTTACCTTGTGATAAAGAAAGCAAGTACTACTCAATTTATCTTCCTCATTTTGCAGGTGGCGACGACAGGGTAGAGATAAGGATAAATGTTTCGGAGCAACCAATGATTAGAACAATGTATTAAGGTAAATAAAAATGAATAATCCGGAAAGATTAACAATATTAGTCAAAAATAACGTGAAGCAAGAAAAGGTATTGTCCAAAATCCAAATGATCTTAGGCAATTTGGGTATTGCTGAAAAATATTTCAGGCTTTATGTAGATTCAGGGGCTAAAACTGTTATTCATATTGTTATTGATTCCAAGTATTCGGATGATTTTATTTTTGAGGCGTTAAACCAACAAATTAACTTTGTTGCCACAAATTCAAAAGTACGTCGTATTTTAGATATTCTTTCAATGGATTATCAAGAAGTAATTTTTGATGAAAGTTTCAACAAAAAGAAGCCGGAATTGAACGAAAAAGAAAATGATGAGGAATATGAAGATTTCGATTTGGAAGATTTTGATAGTACTTCTTTGAAGATGGGCAAAATTCTTTCTGCAAATGAACCGAGCGAAATAATAGATAACGTTATAGATCTGGAAAATGAAGGGACAAAGATTATTGAACGCACTACAAACATCTTGCGCTCAACAGTTGAAAAGGAAATTGACATTCAGGTGCAGAATACAGAATCAGACCCGTTAAAAATAGATGAAGCCTTGAAGAAGTTGAAATTGATAATGAATGAAAAATTGCTTTCACGGGAAGAATTATCAGATTTATCTTACAAAGCAGGTCTTAGTTTTATCATGTTAGCTAAAGATGAAAAAAAGTACACAAATGACTTAAAAGAAATTATGATGGATGAGAAAACAGATGGATTATTGAGATTAAGAGCTGCTATTGCTTTTGTTGAGAGTTTACGAAAAAATCATTATGATAGGAAAGAAATATTGGGTTTGTTTGATTTTAATAAATTAATTCCATTAATTGATTCTCAGAAAGAGTATTTCGATTCTAAGGATTTACAACAATTAACATCTCTATTAGGATAAAATATGCAGTTTGAAACAGTATCGTTTGTGCTCGAAAAAAAAAGTGAAATTGAAGAAGTTCGGAGAGCACTATCAGAATTTAAAACAGAATATCCGGGGGTTAGACTTAGTAAGCCGAAATTCGGGGAATTGAGTAAAAAGATGATTTTAACCTTTAAGGTAGAATCAGAGTACGTTACTCCTCTAATTGCCAGTTTTACTCGTCATTATATAAAGGTATTGGCGACAACAAATAAAATTAAAAAGAAAGTTCTTGAAGTAACTTCAACATACGTAGAAACATTGGCGCGGCATGACAAAGGTTGGAACGAGTTAAAAATTGAACAGCCTAAGGTTACAGTTTCGGAGTTGGAACTGTATGCCAAAGAAGGTAATTACGAGAAAGTAGTAAAAATTGCCGGCGATTTAATTCATTACGGCGAAACAATTGTTGAAAAAGCAAAAGATGTTCTTGAAATAAGTCTTCAAAGAGCAATTGAAAGGGCAATTAAGGAAGCAGAAACTAATTCCGGCAAAGGAGGTAAATCAATTAATGACCTTATTAAAATAGCTTCGGATTCCAAGTTAAAAGTTTATAATAAGATTTCATTGATGCAAACGGCAGGTTTATCAGCTGTAAATATTGCGGAAAAATTTCCTAAATATAATTATGAATTAATTAAAATCTCCAACAATTCACATTTGCATAATATCGTTAACGTGAAAGCATTTGTAGCCTTAGGCAAAATTATTTTATCTGACCCTGAAAAATATTCTGTAGAACTTAATGCGGCAGTTAAAATGATAAATATCAGATGGATTGAAATTGCAAATGATGTGGGATATAAATCAATGAATGATACCGAAAGAAAGATATTCTCGGAATTTCTTGATTTCTTAAAGAAAGAACGCAGCAATTCCTAATTCTTATACTAAGAAGAAATGAAAATATTATTAAACATCTTATTACTTCAGTTTTTATTTTTACCTTTTTCGGAAGTAAAAGCGCAGAGCGAGATAAAATCTTTCGGTAATTTCGAGCATTCGTCAGCATTCTGTTTATCCTCTTCCGGATTTTTTTTTGTTACCGATAGCGACAATAATACTATTGCCAAATTAGATTCTTCCGGCAAGCTTATTAATGAGATTGGCGGACAAGGTTGGGAAGAATCATCATTCGATAATCCAACAGATATTTTTTCTACTACGCTTAAAGTATTTGTCGCCGATAAAAATAATAATCGTGTTCAGGTTTTTGACCGTTATCTGAACTATTTGTTTGAGATAAAGAGTGAAGATGTTTTTTATCCGTCAGGATGCACCGTAAGCAGTCAGGGTGATATTTTCATACTCGATTCAGACAATCAGAAAATATTAAAATATGACATGCTCGGCAATTATGAAGATGAAATAGGTTCAATTGCCTCTGGCGAGTTCACTCTGGAAAATCCAAGAGCTTTAGCAGTTTCCAAGGATAATTATCTTTATGTAATTGACGGAAATCGCGTAATGATTTTTGATCTTTTCGGAAGCGGAAAATCGATTGTTAAACTTCCTGTTACTCCAAATAATCTTTCTATCTCCGAAAACCTATTAGTTCTGTCAGCGGATAAATCGGTATATCTGGTAGATTTGCTTGACAACAATATTAAAAAATTTTCTTTTGACGATACACTTAAAAATGAAAAAATAATTGATGCAATCAAATCGCGTGATAAGTTTTTTGTATTAACGGAGCATAAGATTTCGGAATTTAAAATAAAATAATGAGCAAAGTTCGTCTCTTAATTTTATTGTTTCTGATTATTTGGAACGCGGGTAATTTTATTCAGCTTCTTGCATTGCTAAACTCAAAGTTTCTTCTTCTTTTCCCGATTCTTAAACCTACTTACCATTTAGTTTGTCATCAACAGGCAGATAAACTGCTTCACATTGCAGGAGCAACAACTCTTCTTTGTGCAAGATGTACCGGAATTTATATCGGAGGATTATTCGGAATAATATTATTAATCTCAAAGGTTAAGTTTTTTCGTCTGCCGACAAAATATCTTCTTTACTCTTCAATCCCTATGTTTATTGATGTTTTGCTGGTTTTGTTTGGAGTTTATTATTACTCAAAGCCAATCGCTTTTTCTACAGGCGTACTTTTAGGTTCAGTCGGAATTGTTTATCTTACCGACCTTATTGAAAAATTTTTATTTTTAGAGCGGAGCAAAAAAGAGTGAAAAAACTTTATCCTGTACTGATTGCCGGATTTTCAGCCGGAGTATTTGAAATTGTCCCGATGGCTAAAAGTTTCAGCTGTTGTTTGATATTACCTGTCGCTGCACTTTTTGCACTCTATCTTGAGATGAAAAGCACAAATCGGCAAAAGGCTTTTTCCGTTTCAATCGGTTTGCGTTACGGATTGTTAACCGGAATTTTTGCGGCACTGTTTGGAATAACATTTGAAACATTTGTAACTTTTATTACAAGAACAAACGATTTGGTCTCCTCATTTCCTCAGATGCAGCAAATGCTTCAATCCTTTCCGGCGGATGCATTAACACGTAAAGAAGTAATAGCCATGCTTGAAAATGTTGCCGAACAAATTAAGGAATCCGGTTTTTCGCCACTTTACACTTTTGCGATGCTTGTCAACACATTAATTGTAAACTCAATATTCGGGCTTATCGGCGGTTTAATCGGAGTAAAAATATTAAACAATAAGTATTACGGTGCCGAGTAGTATTTCAGTTTAGTGTTTAATCCAAACGGACTTAATATTTACAAACTCCTTTATTCCGTAGTGAGATAACTCGCGGCCGTATCCCGAACGTTTTGTCCCTCCGAACGGCAACCTCGGGTCGGATTTCACCAATCCGTTCAAAAATACCGCACCGGAATCAATATCTCTAATAAGTTGTTTTCCGTGCTCAATATCGCTTGTCCAAAGTGAAGCACCGAGACCAAATTCTGTGTCATTCGCAATTCTAATAGCGTCGGATTCATCATTTGCTTTAATTAAAATCGCAACAGGGCCAAAAAGTTCTTCCTCGTAGGCAGTCATTCCCTTTTGTACATTGGCTACAACAGTCGGCGGATAAAACGCACCTTCGCGCTCCAAGCGTTTGCCGCCGGTTAAAACTACAGCGCCTTGCCTTACTGATGCCTGTACTTGAGCGTCAAGTTCAAAAAGTAAATCTTCGCGGGCAATCGGACCTAATTCAGTTGCTTCGTCCATCGGGTCGCCTACTTTTATCTCTTTCATTCTCTTAACAAATTTGGATTCAAACTCTTCGGCAATTTCTTTGACATAAATAAAACGTTTTGCGGCAATACAACTCTGACCGTTATTAATCAATCGTGCTGTTACGCCGACGTTTACAGCTTGTTCAATATCGGCATCCTTTAAAACTATGAACGGGTCGCTTCCGCCAAGCTCCAGTACGGTTTTTTTAATCGCTTTCCCCGAGAGTTTTGCAACAGTACTTCCTGCCGGTTCGCTTCCGGTTAAAGTTGCTGCTTGAACTTTCGGATGATTAATAATCTTTTCAATCGGTTTCGCTCCAATCAGCAAAGTACGAAATACATTTTTCGGGAAACCGGCTTCGTTAAAAACTTCCTCAATAGCCAAAGCGCTCATCGGCACATTCGACGCATGTTTCAGAATACCTACATTACCAGCCATCAACGCCGGAGCGGCAAATCTGAAAACCTGCCAGAATGGAAAGTTCCAAGGCATTACGGCAAGCACAATTCCGATGGGGTCGAACTGAACATAACTTTCATCTGCGTCGGTTTCAATTATCTCCTTACTCAAAATAGCTTCTGCATTGTCGGCGTAGTAATCGCAAACCCAAGCGCATTTTTCAACTTCGGATTCAGCTTGAGAAATGGTTTTGCCCATTTCAAGCGTCATTATCTCGGCATACTTCCTTTTGTTTTTTCTCAGTACGTTTGCGGCATTGTGCATCATGTGTGCTCTGCTTATAAATGATGTTTTACGCCACTCTTTAAATTCGTTATCTACATCATCGATAATCTGAAAAATTTGTTCGTCTGTAAACTCTTGAAATGTTTTTACTGTCCTACCGGTAGCAGGGTTAATTGATTGGATTGACATTGCATCTCCTAATTTTCTTTAAAAGAATATATAAAATTAAGAAAAGATTTTAACATTACGTAATCTCAAAAAAAAAGCGCCTCGAATGAGACGCCTTTTAATTTATTAATCTGCAATAATACTTTTTTAAGCTATTGTAACATCTTCGCTAAGATAAACATCCTGAACGGAATTAATAATTTTAACTCCTTCGTCCATCGGTTTTTGGAAAGCTTTGCGCCCGAGAATTAATCCCATTCCGCCGGCACGTTTGTTAATAACGGCTGTTCTTACGGCTTGCGCTAAATCGTTATCGCCTGAAGCTCCGCCGCTGTTGATTAAACCGACTTTTCCCATATATGAGTTAATAACCTGGTAACGGGTCAAGTCAATCGGATGATCGGAGTTTAATTCGGAGTACATTAACGGATTAGTTTTTCCGAAGTTTAATGCAATAAAGCCTCCGTTGTTTTCCGGCTGTTTTTGCTTAACAATGTCAGCTTCGATTGTTGCGCCGAGGTGGTTTGCTTGTCCGGTTAAGTCGGATGCAACATGATAATCTTTGTCGGCTTTAAAAGCGGGATTACGCAAGTAACACCACAATACGGTTGCCATTCCGAGTTCATGAGCATATTGGAAAGCTTCGCTTACTTCAATAATTTGTCTGCTGCTCTCTTCCGAGCCGAAATAAATTGTTGCACCTACGGCAGCCGCGCCCATATCGTAAGCTTGGTCAACGCTTGCAAACATAATCTGGTCGTATTTCATCGGATAAGTAAGCAATTCGTTGTGGTTAAGTTTTACGATAAAAGGAATTTTGTGTGCATATTTTCTCGAAACCATTCCGAGAACGCCAAGTGTTGAGGCAACGCCGTTTGTTCCTGCTTCAATCGCTAATTTCACGATATTTTCAGGATCGAAATAAGCGGGGTCCGGTGCAAATGAAGCTCCGGCAGTGTGTTCAATACCTTGGTCAACAGGCAAAATTGAAAGGTAGCCTGTATTTGCCAAGCGTCCGTGTCCGTACATCCATGCCAAGTTTTTGAGAACATTAACGTTTCTGTCTGAATGGTAAAAAACTTCTTCCACAAAATTCGGGTTAGGAAGTGTTAAGTTTTCCTTAGGAAACTTAGCTTTATAATCGAGAAGAAAATTGGCTTCGTCCCCTAATAATTCGGTGATTTTGTTAATCATGATTACCTCACTTTTTTAAAATCATTTTATTAGTGTAATTAATTAATATTCTGAAAGTTTACAGTAAAAAATTTTTAGATTAAAATATATTAATCTAAATTATCTCAACTTCTAATTTACCAATATTTTCTATATCGGCGAAAAGTTTATTGCCTCGTTCTACTTTGCTTACTCCTTTCGGTGTTCCGGTGTATATTAAATCGCCCGGCTCAAGTCTCATTATTGAAGAGAGATATTTAACAATTTCGACAGGCGAAAAAATCATTTTATCCAAGGTTGAATTTTGTCTAATGTTCCCGTCAACTTTTAGCATAATTCTTTCATCTCCGATAAAATCATAATTTCCCGATGATACAAATTCGGAAACTGCCGCCGCGCCGTCAAAACATTTTGCTAAGGTCCATGGATGCCCTTTCTTTTTCAGCTCTGATTGAATGTCGCGCAAAGTCATATCCAATCCCACAGCGTATCCGGCAATTGCGTTCCGTGCTTCTATTTCATCTCCGTTTTTCACGCTGTTACCGATTAATAAAACAAGCTCAACTTCGTGGTGCATCTCATCTGAATAATCGGGATGAACTAATTTATTCCCTGAAAATATAAGGTTGCTCGGGGGCTTCAAAAATATCAGAGGGAACTCGGGAACTTCATTTCCTAATTCTTCGGCATGTGCAACGTAGTTGCGGCCTACACAAACAATCTTCCCAACGGTAAAACTGACTTGTTCTTCTTCTTTATTTAAAGTAATTTTTTTCATTTTCTACCTTCCTAATTTTTGTTAAAAATTTGTAAGATAATAATCAGGTCTTTTGTTTTTTCTTTTTCGCTGCGGGGAAAAGGATATTGTTTAATATTAATCTGTAGCCGGGTGAATTTTTGTGCAAACTTAAATCGGTGGGAGGGTCGCCAACCGCATGGCGATAATCTTCCGGATCGTGTCCGCCGTAATAAGTAAACGTGCCTCGACCGTAATTGCCGTGAATATACTTAACCTGATTTGTCCCTGCGCGCTTTCCCATAATAACCACCGATTTTTTTATTAGCTTCTCACGGAACATTGTTGTTTGTCCCATAAAACCGTGGATAACGTTCACGTGATCTTGTGTAAGCATTGTCGGAACAGGATCGTATTTGGCTGAAAAATCAAAGAGCGTAAAGTAATCATTCTTCTCCGGCCCAATCTCGGCGGGACTAATATCAATATTGCTGTATTCGTAAACGTAAGGGTTCATCTCAAGTTTAAAGTTAGTGAAAGCAAGTGTATTGTTGAAGTCAAGCTTTTTCTGTGCCTTCGGATCGGGCGGGTCTCCGTCGTACATCCAATCAACTATATCATCGTCGTGCGCTGCCAAAGCAATGTCGTATGTATCGGTAGCCGAACACATTGCAAATAAAAATCCTCCTGCACCTACATATTTTTTTATTGTTTCGACGACAGCTTTCTCCATATTTGAAACTTTCTTAAACCCTAATTTTTTTGCTTCGGTTTCATACAGATTCTGACGTTCGATGTACCACTGCGCATTGTGAAAACTGGAGTAAAATTTGCCGTACTGTCCCGTAAAATCTTCGTGATGAAGATGCAGCCAATCGTAATCGGAAAGTTTACCTGCAAGAATGTCATCAATCCAAATTTTATCGTAAGGTACTTCGGCGTACTCCAAGGCAAGTGTTACGGCATCGTCCCACGGTTGAAAATTAGGAGGGACATAAACTGCAATTTTCGGAGCTTTCTCCAATCGTACAACATCCATGTTCTGATCTTCACTTTGAACGAAAGCGTAAAGGTCAATCGTTTGGCTTTGATTAAGCGTTGTAAACGATACACCCTTTAATCGGCAAGTGTTTGCGAGTTTATCGGAATAATCGAAAAGGAAAGAACCTCCTTTGTAATTCAAAAGCCAATCGGCTTTTCCGCCATCGAGAAGGTAGTTGAAAGTTATTCCGTAAGCTTTCAGATGATCGGTTTGCGCCAAGTCCATATTTATCAGTAACTTGGATTGTGCCGTCAAAAAAGAGGTCAGCAAAAAAAATATCGTTAGAAAATTTTTCATCCGGTTAATTGTTATTGTTAAATATTACGGTTCGTAGAACTTTATTAAATAAAACAAAAGTTAAACCCATTTTTTCAAAGCCTCAACATCCTTAAGCCCGTTTCCCGTAATAAGCAAAAGGTTATTCATTCCGGTTACAGTTTTATCATGCTTCATTTTTAAGTATCCGGCAAAAACCGCCGCCGACGAAGGTTCGCTTAAAATTCCAAAACGGTTTGCAATTTCCTTCTGCGCATTTAAAATTTCTTTATCCGAAACGGAAATAGCTTTGCCATTTGTTGTCATAATTGCTTTCGCAGCCATATAAAGATTTCGCGGCGCACCGGCTGAAATACTATCCGCTATTGTGCTTGCCGGTTCATATGTAAATCTCCCCGTTTCCAGATAGCGCACAACTGCAGCGCTTCCTTCAGCCTGAACAGCTATTAAGCGGGGGAGTTTATCGATAAATCCTAATTTGTGTAATTCCGAAAAGCCCTTATAAATACCGGCTATAATTACGCCGTCTCCGACAGGCACAAAAATATTGTCCGGTGGATTTCCTTTTGATGAAATAAAAATATCATAAGCACCCGATTTTTTCCCTTCGATTGTCAGGGGATTGTAAGCGGTGTTGCGGTTGTACCACCCATATTTATTACTGTCGGATAAGCATGAATCGAAAGCGAAATCGTAATCACCGTCAACAATTTTAATGTTAGCGCCGTAGGCTTCAATCTGAATCCGTTTGGCGTCGGGGATATTATTAGGGACGTAAATATTTGAGCGCAAACCTAAACGTGCACAAATTCCTGCAAGGGACGAGCCGGCGTTTCCGGTAGAGGCAGCGGCAATTTCTTCAATTCCAAGTTCAATTGCTTTTAGTGCAACTAAGCTTGACGCTCTATCTTTATAGGATAATGTTGGATTTCTTGTTTCGTCTTGGATAAGTAATTTTTCGCCGTGAAGTTCATATTCAAATAACTGAGTTGAAGGCAAAGCCAGCCGCGAAAGAAATGACTTAGAAAACTTTGAAATATCCAAAGGGAGAAGTTCGGGATATTCCCAAAATTGTCCGCAAGTAAAATTTAAAAGATTTTCCTTAGTTAAAGATTCGGCAATTGTTTTATAATCATACTCCGCAGTCAGCACACCTTGTAAAGGCATGTTTTTTTCGGCGGAGCCGCAAGCCGGACAAAGATAAATTTGCTCCGATTCAATTTTTTCAGCGGAATATTCCTTATTGCAGTTTGTGCATTTGTAGATGTAGTTTTTCATGTTTGTCTCTTATTGTTTCGGCTTTTGCAGTACTCCGGTTATTTTTCCGGAAAGACTTCATAATAAACAACTTTCTTTTCGAACTCAAGTAAGAACTTTTTATCTTCAAAACAATATTCGGGGTTTTTCAAAATCTTCACATGCAAAGTTTTTAATAACATCTATGTTTTTTCCAAAAGGTAATTAAAGTAAAATGCTCAATAATTGATTCTGTATTTCCCCGAAAATTCAACTTTGTAAATCCTTCGGTTTTTTCTAATCGGGAATTGTTCCGGTTTATAGTACTCTGTGTATTTTTCAAAGTCTTCAATTTTTATTCTTCCGTGTCATATTCTTGCAATCATATTTTCTCTTGTCCGCAAAAGTGCCAATTCCCGAAATAGTGCCAAATTATTTGCTTTGAAATGACTTATTTCAAAAGTGCAACTTGTTTTATTTATTAAGCATAATTTATTGAATTATTTCGGTCTATGCAAAAGTGAAATAGCGCTATGATTTGGATATTGTAAATTATCCGTATATTTTCGGA
>CAZMZM010000020.1:4520-38024 GCA_964570865.1 uncultured Melioribacter sp. | reverse complement strand
ACAAGAGGTGAATCCCCTAGCTGGTAGTGGGAAAATACATTTTCAAATAATTGAAAATGCAAACCCCGTTTTTCGAGTTTGTGAAATTTTCTGTAGGACATAAATTTCCCCAGTTTGTTTACAGGCGCGCCGAATTCTTCCGATTCTTCGAAATCAAATTTTGCACGTTCTTTTAAAAACTCAATTTTTTCCTGATCCGAGCCTTTGTAGAAGTACTCTTTGGCGGCAAAACCAACTACTTTATTATGCTCAATAATCAAATAAATGTTTAATATTTTTTCTTTATTCATGAATAAAATATGCAATTAATATAAATAAAATAAAAGAGGAAATTAATAATAATTCAAAAGCCCGGAATCAGAAAATACCGATTGGCAGAATTAATCCAAAAATTAATAATCATTTCTGTTTGAGTTGCAGATAAAGTTTTGCCAATAATGGAACTATTTAGAATAAATTTCTATTTGATAGGAAAATATCACCTCTTTTTTTCTTATTTTTACCGGAAATGATTACAAAAATTTTTCAAATAATCGGCAAAAAAACTCTTCTTTTTTTTGAAGAAATAGGTGGCGTTTTTCTGCTGCAGTTACGAATAATTAAATTAACCCCAACTCTTTTTAAAAACCGCAAATTATTTTTTGAACAACTTGAACACATTGGTGTTGCTTCGCTTCCGCTGGTAATTACTATTGCGCTCTTTACAGGAGCAGTCGCTTCGTTGCAGGCAGCTTACCAGTTAAAAGGTGTTGCGCCTCTTTCATTTTTAGGCGCTGCAACAAGTCGTTCGATTATTACCGAACTCGGTCCGGTACTTACGGCGATTGTAATAGCGGGACGTGTGGGCGCTTCGATGTCAGCTGAAATAGGTTCGATGAAAGTTACCGACCAAATTAATGCACTATTCGCAATGGGAATAAATCCAACCCGCTACTTGGCGGTTCCGCGTTTTTATGCTTCATTAATTATGATTCCTGTTCTTGTGGTTTTTGCAGATTCAATTGCCGTACTTGGTTCGTATGTAGTCGGTAACTATTTTCTCGGGGTTTCGTTTGAAGTTTATTTTGATTCGGTTAAACGATTCTTTGCTGTCAAAGATTTTGTATTCGGGATAAGTAAAGGTTTTTTGTTTGGTGGAATTACTTCGCTTATCGGAACATATCTCGGATTCAGAACAAAAGGTGGGGCGGAAGGAGTAGGGAAATCAACGATTAACGCTTTTGTTGAAATTTCGGCGGTGATTCTAATAGTTGATGCGCTGATGTGGATGTTTATTAATTAGCAGAGAAAGAGGTTAATATTTAATTATTAATTTTAGGTTTTTATTGAGATAAATCTTGTAATTTTGTTTTTCTATTTTAGTCTTAATTTGTACCAGGTTGTATTACTCAGAAAATTGGAGAAAAAATGAATTATCAAAAATTAGTAAGGACATTTATTATGACAGCATTTGCTTTGACGGCAAGCTGGAACACATTTTATGCACAAGAAAGTTCCGGCGAATTAATTAAACGGAGTGATATTGATCCTCAGTATATATGGAACTTAAATGATATTTATTCTACTGAACAAGCTTGGGAAGCTGACTATAAATGGGTTCAGGAGCACATAATGGATTATGAAGCATTTAAAGGTACAATCGGTAATTCGGCTGAAAACCTTTATAAAGCGATTAAGTTCGATGAAGAGGTGGGAATTAAATTAAGCAAATTAGGGCTGTATGCTTCGTTGGGTCACGATCTTGATTTGGGAAATGCAGAGTTTCAGACACTTTACACCCGTGAAAATGATTTGGCGGCAAAAGTCTCGGCGGCAAGTTCATTTATTGTCCCTGAAATATTGCAGATTCCGGAAAAGAAATTATGGAATTTTGTGAATGCAAAACCTGAGCTTAAAGAATACAAGCACTTCTTTGATGACTTACTGAGAAAAAAAGCTCATACTTTATCTCCGAAAGAAGAGAAAATATTAGCTTTGGCAAATCCGGTTGAGTCGGTAGCTTACAATACTTTTTCATTGCTTAAAAACGTAGAACTTCCTTATCCGAAAGTAAAGGATGAAAACGGGCAGGAAATTCAGATGTCTGACGGAAGATATTATGCGGCGCTTTATTCTACCGACAGAGCTTACCGTGAAAGAGCTTATAAAGCTTACTACAAGCCTTACGAAGAGTTTAAGAATACGTTAAGTTCCTTGTTGTTAGGTAATGTTAAAGTCGATATATTTAACGCTAAAGCACGGAATTATCCCTCAACACTGGAAGCGGCTTTAACTCCCAATAACATTCCGGTATCTGTCTATAATAATTTGGTTGAAACCGTAAATCAGCACCTTGATGTTTTACACCGCTGGGCTGATTTAAAAAAGAAAATGATGAAATATAAAGAACTTCACCCGTACGATACTTATGTTACGTTGTTCCCGGGAACTCAAAAAACTTATACATACGAAGAAGCCAAAGCGCTTGTGCTAAAAGCATTAAAACCTTTAGGCGAAGATTATCTCTCGCATATTAAAACGGCTTTTAATAATCGCTGGGTTGATGTTTATGAAACAAAAGGTAAACGAAGCGGAGCTTATTCCTCGGACCAGGGGTACGGAGTGCATCCGTACGTTTTGTTAAACTGGAACGGTCAGCTTAACGATGTATTTACGTTGATTCACGAGATGGGACATAATATGCATTCCTATTATTCCGGTACAAACCAGCCGTTTGTTTATGCCGATTATTCCATCTTTGTTGCGGAAGTTGCATCTACTGCAAACGAAGCTCTTTTACTCGATTATCTTATTGAACATGCAAAAAACAAAGGAGAAAAACTTGCTCTAATCGAAAAGAATTTGGATAACATTACATTCACATTTTTCCGTCAGACACGGTTTGCGGAATTTGAGAAATTGGTTCATTCTCTTACAGAGAAAGGGGAAGCGCTTACGCCCGATAAACTTTGTGATTTATATGGCAAAATGTACAAAAAATATTGGGGCGATGAAATGGTTGTAGATAAAGAGGAAACTTACACTTGGGCAAGAATTCCTCATTTCTATTACAACTTTTATGTTTATCAGTATGCGACAAGTTTTGCCGCCTCTCAGGCTTTGGTCGCCAAAATTAAAGCTAACGGTCAGCCGCAAATTGATAAATATTTACATTTCCTCCAATCCGGTAGTTCGGATTATCCGATTAACGTCCTGAAAAAAGCCGGTGTTGATATGAACACATCCGCTCCGATTTTGGCGGTAATTAACAAAATGAATAGACTGCTTGATGAAATGCAGCAGCTGTTAAACGAAAAATAAAACTTTGTTTTAACACAAATTAATAACACTAAAGCCCGATGTATTAATCGGGCTTTTTATTTGTATTTTTATTAAGTGAAATATTTCCGGTTTCTTTGAAAAATTCCAAAATTCGATTAATCTCAAATTGTTATTAGAACGTAGATTTTTATGGTAATTATTGTGTTTAATGTAATCTTTACGCATTTGCATTTTAAAATAAAATTAATGTGAAAGATATTATTAAGGAAGCAAAATAAATTAAATGATAGAGAATCGTAGAAAATAGATGATTATATTTTTAATGAAAATTATCGGATAAAAAACTTCATCGATATTTACTACTGTTAAATTGTCAACTTCAAGTAATAAAAATGAAAATAGCGAGGATGTTTTGGAAGAGAGTAAAATTACTATTCTTCATTTTCGTCATAAAACTTGCTGAACCCGTTTCCGTTTGTTTTGCGAGGGTTGCCGTTTTTGTCATCCTTCTCTTTCTGAATGCGGATAATTTCATCGGAACCTTGAGTATAGTGTAATTTGTTGAGAATTTGAATTCGTTTGTCCCTGTTCGGTAAACTTTTTTTCGGTTTAGGAACTTTTACTCTGTTCGATGAAGAAGGACGATGAGACGAGGAAGGTTTTGATGTGTGTGAACTCGACTTGTGAGGTGCCGATTTATGTGAACTTTCTTTGCTGTGTCTTCGTCTATCTTTCTCATCGGATTTTGTCGGTTTTTTGTGAGAACCGGAAGAATGATGAGATTTATGAGAATCGGTTTTTCCCAATGCCCCTTTTACTATATCTTTTTGATTCTTTTCATCTTTAATAACAACTTTTAACTCGTTTTCTTTATTGATTTCTTTTTCAAAAGGTTTCAAATCAGATTTGGTTTTCAGTTTGTATGAAACATACGATACCACAAGAACGATTATTGCTAAACCGCCTAAAATTTCAACTGCGCTATATATTATTGATATTAAGTCTGACATTTTTCTTCTTAAATAGAACTGTAAAGTTAATATTATTTTTTTTATACTACAACATCATTGTTCCAGTATTTTAAAAATAGTAATTATTTTATGCGTAAATCGGTACAAGTTATTTTATTTCAAAGGGTTGCAGAAAATTATGATGTAAATAATTTTGAATGTTATCTCGAAATTTTATATCTTTTCAGACTTTTTTAGAATTAATAGTGGTTTGGAATGGCTAAGAAAATGACAAAGGCCGATATAGTGGAAACAGTTGCTGCGGGAACAGGTTTAACCAAGCTTGAAACCGAAGCAATTATTGAAGGATTTTTGAATACTGTTATTCATTCCTTACGAAACGGAAGCGGAATAGAGATACGAGGATTCGGCAGTTACAAAGTAAAGAAAAAAGAGGCTCGCCAAGCCCGTAACCCGAGAACCGGCGAGAAAGTTTTTGTGGAAGAACATTATGTGCCGATTTTTAAGTTTTCTAAAGACTTCAAAGCCGCTGTTGATAGGGGAATGAAGTCGTTGGATAACGAATAATATAGGAAGTAAGAGTGAGCGAAAAACTTAAAGTTTGTAAATATTGCGGAAAGGAAAACCCTGCCGATGCCATCTTTTGTCTGCAATGTGGAAGTAGATTTAATGTTGAAGAAAATTTCAGCTCATCAAGAAAAACAAATTCTAACAACAGTAATAAAAAAGAACTTGATGTAAAATGGCTGTACTTATTGATTGCTGTTTTATTAATCGGGGGTGTTGTTATTTTATATTTTGCCGGAGTTTTTTCTTCTCCTAAGGTAGTTGTAAAGCAGACAAAAACTACTGTTACACAATCTCAGGCGGTTCAATCTCCTCAGGTTGTTGATTTGAAAACAGCACAAGAATTGAAAAAGATGGAAGACGCTGTCGCTGCAAATCCTGCGAACTTGGAGTTAGCACTGCAATTGGCAAATAAGTTTTACGATGTCGGAGAGTTTAATAAAGCAATAGTTTACTATTTGAAATATGTAAGCATAAATAAAAATAATCCTAATGTATTAGTTGACTTAGGCACGTCCTATTATTATAACGGTCAGTTTGATGAAGCGGAAAAATATTTGTTGAAAGCGCTTGAGATTAATCCGGAACATCAAATAGCACTTCTGAACATAGGAGTAGTAAAAAAAGCGATGGGCGATGTTGAATTAGCCAAAGAGTATTGGAATAAAGCTTACACAATAGCGCCAAACAGCACGGTCGGGAAAAAAGCAGAACAATTTTTAGTTAATAATTAAGTATTAAGGAGAAAAATATGCCTTGCGGAAAGAAAAGAAAACGTCATAAGATGTCCACTCATAAGAGAAAAAAAAGACTTCGTAAGAACAGACATAAGAAAAAAATCAGATAATTTTTTGATGATGTTTTAGGACTAAGACAAGCCAACTTAGCTCAGCTGGTAGAGCAATTCACTCGTAATGAATAGGTCGGCGGTTCGAGTCCGCCAGTTGGCTCTTTTATTTATTTAATATTTGAATTAATATTCAAAGGGAAGAATAATGGCAGAGTTCGAATATAATACCGAACTAATTCAGAAAATTAATGTATCTCCAACTCTCGGAATTTTTAGGTTTATTCCGATTGGTTGGAGTTTGCCTAAATTCAAAGCCGGACAATATGGCGTGTTGGGATTGCCATATTCGGCTCCCCGTATAAATACTGCAGATGAACTTGATGAGACAGGAAAAGACCCTGACAAGTTAATTAAACGCGCTTATTCGGTTGCATCATCTCCCGATGTTAAGGAGTATATTGAGTTTTACATTGCTCTTGTTGAATCAGGTGAACTTACTCCGCGCTTGTTCGCTTTGGAGGTCGGTGATAAAGTTTGGATGGGCGAACGTTTTCTCGGAATGTTTACTTTGGATGAAGTCAAAGATAAAAAGAATCTCGTGTTTGTTGCAACAGGTACAGGATTAGCTCCATATATGAGTATGATAAGAACTCATCTTAAATGTAACTCGGACCAAAAATTCACTATTTTTCATGGTGCCCGTCACTCTTGGGATTTGGCTTACAGAAGTGAGTTGATGGGGTTCAACAATATTTGCCGTAATTTTGATTATGTCCCGATTATTGATAATCTTGATAAAAAAGAAATAAGATGGCAAGGCAAAACCGGCTTTGTACAAGATTTGTGGAAAGGGGGCGTATTGGAAGAAAAATGGGGATATAAACCAACACCTGAAAATACACGTGTTTTCTTATGCGGTAATCCGAATATGTCTCAAGATATGCTCAATCTTTTGGCAGAAGAAGGATTTGAAAAATATTCCCGTAAGGATGACACCGGTGTTGTCCACGTCGAAAAATATTGGACATAGCTTTATCAAAAAATAATTTGTTAAATTGAAGAGTGATAGATTTTTTTATCACTCTTTTTTTTGTTAATTTCAAATACTCCTGTAGCAATACTTCCTTGGATAATACTCAAAAATATTAAACTCACAAAAACACAAGAAAATTTTTTGTAATAAGCCACCAACGGCACCGATTAATTAGTGTTGAAACTTCGGTTAAATAATTGGCTTACTTGTGGATAAAAATCTATGTTCTCCAAAGATATTTCCAAAAACATAAGGCATCCTAAAAAAATATTTATGTAAAGGTAAGCACTATAAGTAATTGAAAAACAGTAGTTTACGGATATTGACTTAAAAAATATGCGGCATTTTTTATGGGGATTTTATTTGCAAAATCAATAATAAAATATTATTTTGGGGTGTAGTGGGGAAAAAAGATTAAAAAAGATTTATAAGAGTGAGTTGATATGTTTTTAGGAAGTTATAACTATACGGTAGATGCAAAGGGTAGAGTTGCAATCCCCGCAAAATTGCGGAAATATGTTTCGCCCGATGCAAATAATACTTTTATCCTAACGCGCGGCGCAGGTAAGTATATTGACTTATATCCGATGGACTACTGGAAGGAACTAACTACGGAAAAGCTAAACTCACTGAATACTTTTAATCCTAAAGACATGCTTTTTCTTCGCATGTTTTTAGAACGCGCAATTGAGGAAAATCTTGATGGTCAGTCAAGATTGTTGTTGCCTAAGAACTTAATAGAGCATGCCGGTATTGAAAAAGATGTACTGATACTTGGCGCCGTTAAAAAAATAGAAATTTGGAACCCCGCAGTTTACGAAGCATACATTGCCGAAAGTTCGGCAAGTTATGAAGAAATTGCTGCAGAAGTAATGAAAATGTGATTCGTGATGAGTCCGCATAAACCGGTTCTTTTAAATGAAACTATCGAGTATTTGGTAACCAAGGAGACCGGAAAATATTTTGACGGGACAATCGGATTCGGAGGACACTCCTCCAAGATTTTGGAAAAATCCAATAACGATTCTCTTCTCGTTGGTACGGACAAAGACAAAGCGGCATTTGATTACTGCAAAAAACTTTTCGAAAACGAATCACGGGTTCGCTTATACAATACAAGTTTTACGAACATTGATTCAATTTCAAAAATTGAGTTCATTGAAAAATATGACGGAATTTTTGCCGATCTCGGAGTTTCTTCGTTTCAGATAGATAGTAAAGAAGCCGGATTTACTTTTCGCGAAGATGTTCCTCTCGACCTACGGATGAACCGCAAAGACGGATTAAGCGCTGCGGAATTATTGAATGAATTTGACGAAAGGGAAATCGCGAGAATTATTTTTGAATATGGCGAAGAGAAAAAATCTCGCAAAATTGCTTCGAAAATTATTGAAAGAAGAAAGAAAAAGAGAATACAAACTACTTTCGAGTTACGGGAAATAGTTTCGGAGATTGTTCCTGAGTTTTATTTGAACAAAAGTTTATCCAGAGTTTTTCAGGCTTTAAGAATTTACATCAACAACGAACTTGAAGATTTAAAAACGTTTCTTGAAAAATCTGTAGGATTGCTCGAAAAGGGAGGACGCATTGCAGTTATCTCTTTTCATTCGTTGGAAGACAGAATTGTAAAGGAAGCTTTTAAGTACGAAACACTTGATTGTATTTGTCCTCCGGAAAGTCCGGTTTGTGTTTGTGATAAAGAAAGACGATTGAAAATATTGACAAAAAAGCCTGTTATCGCTTCGGAAGAAGAAATAAAAACTAACAGGCGTTCAAGAAGCGCAAAACTAAGAGTAGCGGAAAGAGTATGAACAAAAACTCAAATGAAAAAATAAGCCTTAAAGTTTTGACAATAGTTTTTGTCTTAATTTTTGCAATATCAGGTTTTGCATATATATATAATTATAAAACGTTGAATAATTTAACCCGCAAAAAAATGATTGTCGAACGGAGATTGAAGCGGATTAAAAGTGAAGTAGAAGATTTATTAATCCAAAAGCAAAAACTTCTTGCTCAGGACAGAATTGAAGACATTGCAACATTCGAACTGGGATTAATCCCTAATAAAAGCGTTAATGAAAAAATAAGGATCGATAAAAAAGAATTGGATTACATAAAAAAAATAGTGAAAAGTAAATATGAATAAATCTGTTGCTCGTGCTTTAGTTGTACTCGTATTTATATTTGGCTTTTATATTCTGGTTGTTGGAAAACTGTATAAAGTACAAGTTTTAGAACACGATAAATATGTGTTAATTGCCAAACGCCAATCTTACAGAGCGATAAAAGTAAACGCTGAAAGAGGTAAAATTCTTGATAGAAACGGAGAGGTATTAGCTTATACAAAAAATGAAATCTCCTTTTGGGTGGATAAAAAAATTGCAGACAACAAGCTTCGTGATTCTATTGCCACTGTTTTTTCAACTTTGTTCGGCAAAAGCAAGCAGCATTATCTTTCGCTGATTAATAAAAAAAGTTCTTCACGCAATGTAATTTTAGAAAAAAAAGTCTCCCTTACAAAAGCGGCATTGTTGGATGACTATTCTTTTCGATGTTTGATAAAAAGGGAAGATAATTCCCGCGTTTACCCGTTTGGAAGCGCCGCGGCACATGTTTTGGGATTTATAAACAAACAGGGAGTTGCGGTTGAAGGAATTGAAAAAAAGTATGATAAATTTTTGCGCGGTAAGGATGGAAAACTAATTCGACAGTTTGATAGTAAAAGTCGTTTGGTTACTATCAGAGACGATGTTTCTCGAATGCCCGAGAAAGGAAAAAATGTGGTTCTTACTATCGACATTAATATGCAAAAACTGTTGGAAAAAGCTTTATCGGACGGCGTTAATAAATTTAAAGGTAAATCGGGAGTTGGAATAATCGAAAATCCAAACACCGGGGAAATACTGGCAATGGCTAATATTCCTAATTATGACCCAAACAATTACAACTACTTTGATAATTATCATCTGCGCAACAGAGCTATCACCGATCTTTACGAACCCGGCTCAACGATGAAAACTATTTCAATGTCAATGCTCCTTCAAAACGAGTTAGTGAAGGCAAATGAAAAAATAAATACTGAAAACGGGAAGTACAGATTTAAGACTGTAACAATCCGAGACGATCATAAATACTCCAATCTAACGGCAATAGAGGTTTTGGAGCACTCGAGCAACATTGGTATGATTAAACTTATCGAAAGGATTGAGCCTGCCAAGTTTTATAAATATCTGCGTAACTTCGGATTCGGGAACAAAACCGGAATTGAACTACCTGGCGAACAAAACGGAAATTTAAAGAAACCAACGAGATTCAGTCCTGTGTCAAAATCTTTTATGTCAATAGGATATGAAATTGCCGTAACCCCGATTCAGATTACAAATGCGTATTCCGCAATTGTTAACGGTGGAAAACTTTTGCGTCCATACGTGATGAAGGCGATTGAAGATAACTCGATGGTAATTGATAAGACAGAGCCTGAAGAAATAAGAAGAGTAATTAGCACTGAAACTTCAAACACTCTCCGCACTTGGCTTACCGGAGTAGTTGAGGAAGGTACTGCGCAAGCGGCTCAGATTAGTAATTTGCTTGTGGGAGGTAAGACCGGGACATCGCAGAAGTTGGTTGGAAAAGTTTATTCCCACACCGATTATTATACATCGTTTGTCGGATTTTTCCCTGCTGAAAATCCTAAACTTGTTTGTTATATAATGGTAGATTCTCCGCGAAAACAAAAGTTCGGCGGAACTGTTGCCGCTCCGATTTTCAAAAATGTTGTTGACGGTTTAATTGCTCTTGATCCGACTTTAGGAAGTGATAAAAAGATTGAAAGAAAGCAAAAAGGTTATGATAAATTTTTGGCTGATGTAAAACAAGAAAAATCTAAATCAAACATTAAATCATTTGCGGATATTGAAAGCCGAAAAAATATCAATATTGATTCTGACCCGGGATATTTCGGTAGAAGAACAATGCCGAGTTTAATCGGAAAAAGTAAACGGAACGCAGTTGCAGTGTTAAACTCTCTCGGATTAAACTATGAAGTAGCAGGACACGGAAGAGTAGTAAAACAAAGCGTGAAACCTGGAAGCAAAATAAAGAAGTATATGAAAGTTAAACTTGTGTGCAGAGCGCGATGATTAAACTTTCAGAAATATTGAACGAACTTCATGTAATACAAGTAACCGGCAACGAAGTTGATGTTGAAATTGACGGAATATCGGTTGATTCGCGCTCGGTAAGTGATGGAACTCTCTTTGTCGCAATAATCGGGGAAAATTTTGACGCGCATAATGCACTTCTTGATGTTATTAATAAAGGAGTTCGAGCGGTAGTTATCCAAAAAGATTTATTGCCGGAACAAGTATATCTCCAAAATAATGTTATAAAAATTTTAGTTAAGGATACAAGACAATCTTTGGCAGTAATCTCAAATATATTCTACGGCAAGCCCTCTTTAAAATTAAATCTAATTGGAATTACAGGGACAAAAGGTAAATCTACCACTGCATTTTATGTTCGAAATATTTTTAAAATTGCTAACCGTAAGAACGGATTAATCGGGACAATCAAAAACATTATTGACGATAAAGAAATTCCCACTAAACTTACTACTCCGGAATCTTACACAATAAATTCACTCCTTTCCAATATGGTAAAAGAGGGTGTATCAGATTGTGTAATGGAAGTAAGTTCGCACTCCCTTGCTCTTAAACGGGTTTACGGATTGGATTTTGATATTGCTGTATTTACAAATCTTGCATCGGATCATTTGGATTATCATAAAACAAGGGATAATTATTTCGAAGCAAAAAAAATACTTTTTGATTCTCTTAAAAATGAAGCGGTTGCAATAATAAACATAGATGATGACTACGGTAAACGCTTAGCGGAAAACATTGATTGTGAGTTGATTACATTCGGTAAATCGGTTGAAGCGGATTTTAGATTGATAAATATAGAATATGATTTTTCCGGTACTAAGTTTGTAGTAGTTCGGAATGGGAAAAAGATAAAACTCAGTACGTCTTTGATTGGTGAATTTAACGCTTATAACGCTTTAGCGGCATTTGTTTCAGCTGTTGTGAGCGGTGTGGATATTGAGGTTGCTCAAACGGGAGTTGAGACAACGCCTCATGTACCGGGAAGGTTTGAAGTGATAAAGAGCAATGGAAAGACCGTTGTAATTGATTATGCCCACACTGCCGGAAGTTTGGAAGCTGCTCTGAAAGCAGTTAGAAAAATTTCTAAACCTGAAGAAAAAGTGTTTACAGTTTTCGGAGCCGGCGGAGACCGCGATAAAACAAAGCGCCCGGAAATGGGAAAAGTAGCGGAAGCATACAGCGATAAAATTTTTGTAACATCGGATAATCCCAGAACAGAAAATCCGGAGTTGATTATCGAAGATATTCTTGCCGGATTAAAAAACAAAGATGTTTATGCTAATCCCAATAGAGAAGAGGCAATAAAATCAGCCGTTTCAGAAGCTGATGAAAATACAATTGTGCTGATAGCTGGTAAGGGACATGAAACATACCAAGAAATAAACGGAATCAGAAATCATTTTTCAGATAAAGAAATTGCGGAGAGTGCGCTGAATTTATGAGTAAAACAATCTTTTCCATATCGGATTTGTTTGAATTAACCGGTGCTGTAATTTACAATCCCGATTCGTACAAAAGCGTCTCTTCGTTTGGGATTGATTCAAGAAAGCTGAAAAAAGGAAGCATTTTTGTAGCGGTTAAAGGGAAAAACTTTGACGGACACACTTTTGTTAAAGATGCTCTAATAAATGGCGCGCATGCCGTAATTATTGATGAAAAACGCTTGGATGAATTTGATGATATCGATTCAACAATTGTAACGGTGCCGGATACCGTAAAAGCTTTCGGAGAATTAGCCGCAATTAAAAGAGCGAAATTAAAGTATTCGGTTGTCGGTATTACGGGAAGCAACGGAAAAACTTCAACAAAGGAATTTGCCTCGCAGTTATTAAACGAAAGGTACAGTGTAACTAAAACAAATGCAAACAACAATAATCATATCGGAGTCCCTCTTACAATTAGTGAAGCAAAACTATCTGACGAGGTTCTTGTGCTTGAGCTGGGAACGAATCATCCGGGTGAAATAAAATATACGGCTGAAATTGCGAAGCCCAACGTGGCTCTAATTACAAACATAGGACAAGCACATTTGCAGTATTTGAAAGATAAAGAGAGTGTGCTTGAAGAGAAATCGGCGCTATTTGAAACTACGGCGTTTGGCGGAGGAAAAATTCTGCTGAACACGGATGACCAACTGCTAAAGAAGTTGAAGAAAAAGTATAAGAATGTAACAACATTCGGATTTAAAGGTTCTCCGGAGATTAAAGGGAAAATCATAGGGTACGACCGGAACGGTTATCCTACGATTAATGTCAGATATATGAATAAAAAACTTCAATTTAGTCCTAATATTATTGGAGACGCGGCACTTCAGAATATTTTTAACGCGGTAGTAATAGCAATTACTCTCGGGTTGAACAAAAAGGAAATTTTATCCGGAATCAAAAAACTGAAAAATATTACCGGAAGATTTGAAGTAATTAACTTTGAGAAATTTGTGTTAATTGATGATACTTATAATTCCAGTCCCGAATCTATTTTGTCCGGGATTAGAAGTGTAAAAAGGATAAAATCATACAAGAAAAAGATTGTAATTCTCGGGGATATTTTAGAATTAGGTGAGTACTCGGAAAAAATTCATCGGGATTTGGCAGAAGGAATTAATAAGTTAAAACCAACGCTCGTACTGACTTTAGGGAAGATGATGCAATTTGTATGCAAAGGTTTGAGTGTGGAAAATAAACACTTTTCCAATATCAGAAGTTTGCTTTCATTTATCAAAAAAATGGATTTTGATAATTCGGTGATATTTGTAAAAGGTTCGCGCGGAATGAAAATGGAAAGAGTTATTAACTTTATCAGGGAGAGTGAAAGCTAATGATTTATTATCTCCTGAAATATTTGAATGAAGTGATGCCGTTCCCCGGTTCCAACATGTTTAAGTACATTACGTTCCGTTCCGCATTAGCGGCAATAACAGCGTTGTTTATTAATTTTTATATCGGGCCGAAGGTAATTCGGTACCTACAGTCACAGCAAATTGGCGAGGAGATTCGGAAGGATGGTCCGAAGTCTCATTTTTCGAAAGCCGGAACGCCAACGATGGGCGGAGTGATAATTCTTTTCTCTATTATTATTCCTGTTTTGCTGTGGTCGGATATACTAAGCACTTACACTTTACTTGTTTTAATCGGAATGACTATTCTCGGACTTGTCGGTTTTCTTGATGATTATCTGAAGGTTGTGAAAAAATATGAAAAAGGTTTAATCGCAAGGTATAAATTACTCGGGCAGCTTTTTGTCGGATTGTTTGTCGGATCAGCTGTTTATTTCCTTCCTCAGTTTGACGGAGTTGCAACACTTACAACTATTCCGTTTTTCAAAAATCTGAATTTGGATTATTCAATCCTTTACATTCCGGCTGTTATGTTTATTGTAACTGCTACGTCAAATGCAGTTAATCTAACAGATGGTTTGGACGGACTGGCAATAGGAAATGTTGTAATAGTAATGCTCGCTCTTGCTCTGATGAGTTACGTTTCGGGAAACGCAATTTATGCTAAGTACCTTGATATTTTATATCTTCCCGGTTCAGGCGAACTTACCGTGTTTATTGCGGCGATAGTCGGTGCCGGATTGGGATTTCTTTGGTACAATTTTTATCCGGCTGAAGTTTTTATGGGAGATACAGGTTCGCTCGCTCTCGGAGGTGTGTTTGGAATAATAAGCATACTAATCAAAAAAGAGTTGCTTCTTCCATTATTAGGCGGAATCTTTTTTATGGAAACTGTGAGCGTGATTATTCAGCGTACATATTTTAAATATACAAAAAAGAAATACGGCGAGGGAAGAAGAGTTTTTAAGATGACTCCGATTCATCATCATTTTGAATTGGAAAATTGGCCTGAACCTAAAATAGTAATGAGATTTTATATAGTTACAATAATATTAGTAATAATAAGCTTGGCTTCATTTAAGGTAAGATGATAAACATTAAAGGACTAAAAATAGGGATAATCGGAGCTGTCCGCAGTGGAGTTGCCGCTGCCAAATTGGCTAAACGAAAAGGAGGAATTCCTTTTGTGAGTGATAGCGGTAATGATGAAAAACTAAGGACGAGTATTCTTGCACTTAAAGAAGAGGGAATACCGTTTGAAGTTGGCGGTCATACAGATAAACTGTACGATGCCGATATAATTGTTACGAGTCCCGGAGTACCGTCAGACGCTGAGGTTATTGTTACTGCAATAAAAAATGGGAAGAAAGTAATCAGTGAAATAGAGTTTGCATTTCTATTTAACCAAGCAAAAATTATCGGCATAACCGGAACAAACGGAAAAACCACAACTACTTCACTTATGTCGCATTTGTTAAGTGAAGCGGGAGAAAAAGTTATAACCGCCGGTAATATCGGGATTGCTTTTTCCGATATGGTTGATTCCGTTGGCTCGGATGGATATGCGGTACTGGAGATTTCCAGCTTTCAGCTTGATTTTATTGATACTTTTAAACCCGATTATGCACTTCTTTTGAATATTACGCCTGACCATTTGAACAGGTACAATAATGAGTTTAATAATTATATAGCTTCAAAGTTTAGAATTGCTCTCAATCAAGAGGCCTCCGACGTATTTATTTTTAATGCAGCCGATGAAGTTATTTTACGGAATTTGCCACAGCTAAAGTCGCAACAGTATGGTTTTTCGCATATCGAAAAATTAATAAACGGAGCATATTACAAAGAGGGTAAAATTTATTTCGGTGAAGCGGGAAAAGCCGAAGAGGTCTGCGGAGCGGAAGTTCTTTCTATAAAGGGAGAACACAACTTAATGAATGCGTTGGCTGTTACTGCAGTGGCTAAAAAAATAAATATTGAAAATAAAATAATCGAACGCGCTTTCTCAACATTTCAGAATGTTGAACACAGACTTGAATTTGTAAGAGAAATAAACGGAGTAAAGTTTATAAACGATTCTAAAGCTACTAATGTTTTCTCCGTCTTTTATGCTCTTAGAAGTTTCGAAAATCCGATTCGATTAATATTAGGCGGGCGCGACAAGGGAAATGATTATTCGGAAATAGAATATGAAGTTGTAAAGCGAGTAAAAAAGATTTATGCAATCGGAGAATCTGCAGAAAAAGTAAGAATTTACTTTTCCGGAAAAGTAGAAACTGAAATTTGCGGTTCTTTTGATGCCGCTGTTGAAAGCGCTTACAAAGATTCTGTAATAGGTGATGTGGTGTTGTTGTCTCCCGCATGTGCCAGTTTTGATATGTTCCAAAATTACGAAGAACGCGGAAAAGAATTTAAGAGAATTGTAAATGACTTATAAACTGAAACGGAATAACAAGTTTTTAATAGGCGCAATAAGTGTGCTTATTATAATCGGAGCATTAATTGTTCTGAGCGCAAGCAGTGCATACAGTTTGGAAAAAGCTAATAGCTTCACATCCTTTTTTAACCATCATTTAATGGTTATTGGGGCAGGGATGTTCTTTTTTATGATTGGAATGATTTTCCCATACCAGTTTTATGCTAAATTTACAAAGTGGTTTTTATTGACAACAGTCCTTTTACTACTTGCTACATTGGGATTTGGAGAAACCGTAAAAGGAGCTTCGAGATGGTTAAACTTGGGTTTTGTTAAATTTCAACCGTCCGAATTTGCTAAGATAATATTAATCATTCATATAGCTTATATGATTCATCGCTTGGGAGATAGAATCACAAGTTTTAAGCATGGTCTCTTTTATCCGTTGATATGGATTGGATTAATTGCATTTTTAGTAATGCTTCAGCCTAATATGAGCACAGCGTTTATAATTACTTTTGTCGGGCTGGTAATGCTTTTTGTAGGAGGAGCAAAGTATAAACATTCTATTTCTGTTGCATCCGTTTTGATATTATTTGTTGTGGGAATGATGCTTGTTTTTCCTCACTCAAGACATAGAATAACCACATTTTTTAATTCCGGTGGAGTTGCCGAGAAAATAAATGATCAAGTTTATCAAGCTCAAATCGGTTTAGGCAGCGGAGGATTAACCGGAGTCGGATTGGGTAAAAGTACACAGGCTAACCTGTTTGTTTCCGAATCGTACGGTGATTTTATATTCTCGATACTTGGAGAGGAATTAGGATTTATCGGCACCTTGTTTGTAGCGACAATGTATTTGCTTGTCTTTTTTGTCTCGTTGCTGCAGATGAAAAACATTGGGGATAAGTTCGGGCAAATGTTAATATTCGGATTATCGTTTAACATAGTTACAACTGCGTTTATTAATATCGCTGTTGTTCTCGGGATGTTTCCTACAACCGGAATAACGCTACCATTTATTAGTTACGGGGGAAGTTCTATCGCCATGTTTGCATTTTCGATTGGTGTAATAATCAATGTAACTGCCGAAGGACGGGTTTTAAGATTACGTAAAAGACTTGTGAGATTGAGTGAATACTTTGAATAATAAATATAGATTTTTAATCGGAGCCGGTGGGACCGGAGGACATCTTTATCCTGCGCTTGCCGTAGCAGATAAAATTAAAGAGATGCTTCCCGAGAGCGAATTTTTATTTGTCGGTTCAAAAGATAAGATTGAGTCGAAAGTTGTTCCGGCTTACGGGTACAATTTCAAGTCGATAATTATCAGCGGATTTGCGAGAAAAATGAATTTGCAGAATTTACTTTTTCCGTTTAAGATGTTAATCGGATTTACACAAGCACTCATACTTGCAATTAAGTTTAAGCCACACGTGGTTATCGGAACAGGCTCTTACGTTTCCGGACCGGTTGTTTGGGCTGGAACATTTATGGGCGCTAAGGCAATATTACTGGAGCAAAACAGTTATCCCGGCGTTACAAACAGATTGCTTGAAAAGAAAGCTTCGGAAATATTTATCAGTTTTGAGGAATCGAGAAAGTATTTTCGTTTTCCCGAAAAATTAACATTGTCGGGTAATCCGGTTCGACCAAATTTCAGTCTGATTAATAAGGATGAAGCTAAGGAAAAATTACAGATTGCAAAAGAGAAGAAAACAATTTTTATTGTTGGCGGAAGCTTAGGAGCAAAATCGATAAATGAAGTTGTTGAGAAAAATCTTGAAAAATTAATGCGGCTTAACGTAAATATTTTGTGGCAAAGTGGTAAATATTATTTCGAACAATTCCGAAAATATAACTCCGAGTCGGTTAGAGTAGTTGATTTTATTGATGATATCTCCCTTTACTATTCTGCTGCAGATTTAATATTGGCACGCGCAGGCGCAACCACCATAGCCGAGTTATCCTATTTGGGATTGCCCGCAATATTGGTTCCTTCTCCGAATGTTGCAGCAGACCACCAATACAAAAATGCTTCAGCTCTAAAAAAAATTGAAGCAGCTGAAATAATAAAAGATGAAAATATCGGGGAAGAGTTTTTGGAAAAAGTAAAATCGTTGCTTTATGATAGTAACAAATTGGAAGAATTGAGTAAGAATATTAAAAAGTTTGGAAAACATGATGCTGCGGATATTATCGCTCGAAAAGCGATTAAGTATGCAGAAGTATTTTAAGGAAATAAAATTATGATGCAAAAATTTATTAAGAGAATTCATTTTGTCGGGATTGGCGGAATAGGAATGAGCGGATTGGCTGAAATACTTTTGAATCAAGGCTTTGAAGTTTCAGGCTCCGACTTAAATGAATCTGAGATTACTAAAAGATTGGAAGACTTGGGAGTTAGAATTGCAATCGGGCATAATGCCGAAAATGTTAAAGAAGCCGATGTACTTGTTTACAGTTCGGCGGTTACTTCAGATAATCCTGAAGTGATTGAAGCCACGGAAATGAAAATACCGGTAATTAAACGCGCAGAACTATTAGCCGAAACAATGCGCATGAAGTACGGGATAGGCATTGCAGGCACGCACGGAAAAACCACAACTACTTCAATGGTTGGTCTAGTACTTACTGAAGGTAAAGTTGATCCTACTATTATAGTTGGAGGTAAGCTAAGCGGATTAGGTGGAACAAACGCAAGACTTGGAAACGGAGAGTATATTGTAGTTGAGGCGGATGAGTTCGACAGAACATTTTTGAAGCTTACTCCGACAATCGCCGCTATCACTACGCTGGAAAAAGAACATCTTGATATTTATAAAGATTTGGATGACTTAAAAACCGCATTTATCGAATTTGCAAACAAGGTTCCGTTTTACGGTTTTGTTACGCTCTGTTTGGATGAACCGGCTCTGCAGGAAATAATTCCGATGATTAATAAAAAAATTATCACGTACGGAATTAACCCGCAGGCAGATGTACGAGCTTTGGATTTGAGGCATAATGAATTTAATTCAACCTTCGCTGTAAATTATTTTGGCGAGGAACTTGGAGATATTACGCTCCGGATTCCCGGAGTTCATAATGTTAAAAACGCTCTCGTTGCTGTCGTTATCGGACTTCAGCTGGGAATACCGTTTGACGAGATTAAAACGGCTTTGGAAAAGTTTGCCGGAGTCTATCGAAGATTTGAAACGAAATACTCTGACGGAATTTTAGTTATTGATGATTATGCACATCATCCGACTGAGATTAACGCCTCGTTAACATCGGTACGTAACGGCTGGAAAAGAAGAGTTATTGCAGTTTTCCAACCGCATCTTTTTTCGAGGACACGGGATTTCTATCAGGAGTTCGGACGGGTTTTTCTAAACTCCGATATTTTTATCTGCACGGATGTTTATCCGGCACGCGAAAAACCGATTGAAGGCATTACGGGTGAATTGGTTGCCGAAGCGGCACGAAAATTCGGACATAAAAATGCTTATTATTTACCGGATAAAAATGAAGTGCCGAGTTTCTTAAATGAAATCGTTGAAGAAGGCGATATTATTTTAACAATGGGTGCCGGAGATATTTGGAAATATGGTGAAAAGTTTGTGAAACTATTTAAAGAGAATAATTAGTCTGTGAAGAATTTCGGAAAAATATTAAGCGTACTATTGCTTCTTTCCATGCTGGGATTAATTTTTTATCTCGGTTTTGATGTTAAAAATAAAAAGCCGTATGAAATTACTTTGGTTGAACTTAACGGCTGCAGCTATTTACCGACGGAAAACTACTTTAAGTATGCCGAACTTGAAAATAAAGATAATTATCCGGAATTGACGCTTCCGATTATTAAAAGCAGATTTGAAAAACATCCGTACATAAAAAAAGCCGATGTAATATATGCGGGAAATGGCAAAGTTGAAGTTTATATTAAGGAAAAATCATTTAAGGCATTGGTTTTTGCAAGTAAGAACGAGTTAGTTATTACTCAAGATTTTGAATTGCTTCCGGTTCTGAAATATACACAGCATTTATCTTTGCCGATAATCACACTGTCTGGAGATAACGATTTAAAACCTTTTGAATTTGTAAAAAGTTATAATGAGTTATTTCCGGCTTATGAAATATTAGATGCCGTTAAAATTATTAATCCTCAATTGTATGATAATCTCTCTGAAATTGATTTGTCGCACAAAAAAAATATCGGACTTTACTTTACGTTTGCGGATTACCCCGTTAAAGTAATCAGAGGAAGAGAAATTGAAAATGTGTATGTCTTTAATCGTTTATGGGAATTTTTAGATGGAAATGAGTTGAATCGATACCTAAAATATATTGACCTGCGTTATCAGGGCAAAGTATTTCTGGGACTGGAAGAAAGTATTATAAAAGGTACGAAAGCATGAAAAATAATATCATCGCCGGATTGGATATTGGAACAACTAAAGTTTGTGCGGTAATCGCAGAAGAAATTAACGGAATCAGAGTTGTAAAAGGTACGGGTGTTGTTCCATCGGACGGAATGAGTAACGGAATGATCTCAAACATTTCTAAGATGTCAAATGCAATTAGGGAAGCAGTTAAAATTGCAAGTCGAGAAGCCGAAGTTAATGTGTCGGAAGTTAATATCGGAATTGCCGGTGAACATATTAGAAGTTTTCGCCATAGACATTTCACTACTATTACAAATCCGGAAGGGGAAGTCAGACAGGAAGACTTGGACAGATTAAAAAATGATGTTAGAAAATTAAAATCCTCATCCGAACTGCAGATACTTCATATAATTCCGGAACAATATTTTTTAGATGATAAAGAAGTTCAAAATCCCATCGATATGCTCGGTACAAAATTGGAGGCTGTTCATCATGTTGTTCTGGCATCGGTACCTGCAATTGCAAACATAGAGCGTGCCGTTGAAAAAGCCGGTTACAAGGTTAAAGATCGTATTCTACAGCCGTTAGCTTCAAGTATTGCGGTTCTTGATGAAAACGAGAAGGATTTGGGAGTTGCGCTTATCGACATAGGTGGCGGCACAACGGATGTTGCGGTTTTCAAAAACGGCGTAATAAAATTTTCTGGTGTTGTAGGGACAGCAGGGAATGCGGTTACAAATGCAATCAGAGAAACTTTCTCGGTTGTTTCGTCTGAAGCCGAACAGATTAAAGTTAATTTCGGGTATGCACACCAAAGCGCAATAATAAAGCCCGAAACAATTATGCTTAAGGGTGTCGGAGCCAGAAAAAACAGAACAGTTGACATTTCTCTGATATGCCAAGTAATAAATTTGCAGATGAAAAGAATTTTTGAAATGATTAATCATCAATTGGAACAATCTAAAATTAAAGATAAACTTCATGCCGGCATTGTGATTACAGGCGGAGGGGCGATGCTGCGCGGTATTACGGAACTTGCCGGCGAAGTTTTCGGAATCCCTGCAAAGATAGGGCTGCCTATGAATATCGCAAATGATACGGATAAGGAAATCTCAAAACCCGAATTTGCAACCGCATTGGGATTAGTTGAAAAAGGTAAGGGCGTTAGCGGCGAACCTTTGGTCAGTAAAAAAAATAGAATTAAAAGAGATGGTCCTTTAAAAAAGATACTTAAAAAATTAATAGAAATTTTTAACGAACTATAATTGCCACAGCGAGGAGGAATTTATGACTAACATGAAAAAACGTTTTTTTACGTTAGCGGATGAAGAAAGAAACAAAGTAAAATTATCGGCAAATCTAAAGGTTGTCGGAGTTGGCGGTGGCGGATGTAATGCCATTGACTACATGATTAAAAAAGGTTTGCAAGGCGTTGAGTATATCGCGGTTAACACTGACGCACAAGTACTTGAGGCAAGTCTTGCTGATAAAAAATTACAGATTGGCGTTAATATTACACGCGGGCTTGGCGCCGGAGCTGACCCTAACGTAGGTAAAAAAGCTATTGAAGAAAATAAGGAAGACTTAAAGAGATTGCTTGAAGGTAGCGATATGGTTTTCATAACTGCCGGAATGGGAGGTGGAACAGGCACAGGTTCGGCACCGATTGTTGCAGAAGAAGCAAAAAGTTTAGGCGCGCTTGTTGTCGGAGTTGTAACGGAACCGTTTGCATGGGAAGGCAAACAGAGGATGAATAACGCCAAAGAAGGTATTGCAGGACTGAATAAACATGTGGATAGCTTAATTGTAATTCCAAATAACAGATTGCTTAACTCACTTGATAATTCCACTTCTGCTTTCGATGCATTCTCGAAACCCAATGAAGTTTTACTTGAGGCAACTCAGGGAATTGCAGATATTATCACTATTCGCGGTATTATTAACGTTGACTTTGCCGATGTGCGACGTGTGATGAGCCTTTCAGGTAAAGCGTTAATGGGACGCGGAACTGCAAGCGGAGATAACCGCTCGATTGAAGCTGCCGAAAAGGCAATTTCTTCTCCATTATTGGAAGGTATGAGCATAAAAGGAGCCAAGAAAGTATTGATTAATATTACAGGTTCTTCAAATTTGACAATGAATGAGATTGAAGCCGGAAATAACATAATAATGAAAGCTGTCGGTGACGAAGCTGATATTATCTTCGGTTGGGTTGTGAAAGAAGATATGGGAGAGTTTGTTTCATACACTGTAATTGCAACAGGATTCGAAACTAAAACAGTAACAAAACCGGAACCGAAAGTCGCACCTAAAATTTCGGTCGTTTCAAATATTGGAACAGAGCAAGCCACTTTATTTGATGATTCAGAAGAAGAACCCATTACTGTTCCTACTATTTTCAGTGGATTTACGGAAGATGATTCCAGCCTTACAGCCGATATGGAATCCGAAACAGGTAGTTATTTTAATTCTTTCGAAGAAGAAAAAGCTAAAGAGAAGAAAAAAAATAAAAGTAAATCGGACAGTTCTTCATTTTTAAGAATGATTATGGATTAGTTTATGTAAACTAATATGAGTTAATTTTGTGCCGTACTCTCTCCTCGTTGTGGCAAATGAAGGTTGAGTACGGCATATTTTTTTATTATAACGAATAGAAAATTCCGGTATTATTTTTCTCTTCCATGATTAATTTTCATTATAAAACATTCAATCAAAATTATCTGTAAATAGAAAGATTTCTATTTTGTATTGAAGATTTATTTTCATAAATTGTAACTATTATTTGTTACAGTAATTATTGTTTAGATGAAATCCAAAGCCTTATATATATTCATAATATCAATGTTATTCAGTGTGTCAGTTTTTGCTCAAACTTCGGCGGAAAAGGACCCTTTGCTTGAATCTCTCCGTTCTAAGTCTGACATGGTTCAGCTTGATACCCTACTTAAAATATGTTGGAAATTTAGAGCCAGGAATACTGAAAAAGCTTTAAAATATGGAAAGATAGCTCTTAAAATTGCAGACAAACATCATCTTTACGAAAAAAAGGCTCAATCATATAACTATATTGGTGTAATCTATAGAAACATGAGCGAATATGATTCCTCTTTTTTCAACTATAAACGTGCACTTAATAATGCGGTTATTGTTAATGATTCAATTCAAATTGCATATTCTTTTAATAACATCGGGGGATATTATGGATATAAAGAGAAGTATTTTCTTGCACTGAAAAATATTTTTCAGGCTCGAGAAATATTTGAAAAACTGCACAATTTAAGAGGAATTGCTTTTACGGATATTCAGGCAGGTATCTGGTTTAGTCAGCTTAAGTTGTATGATAAAGCAGAAAAGTATTTTGTGGAAACAATTCAAATTCGCAGAAAAATCCATGATGAATTCGGCATTTATGTCGCTCAAGGTAGATTAGCCTATATTTATTTCAATCAAAAACTTTATGATAAAGCGTTAAGCTACTATATTTTAACACTCAATAAATTTATTGATTTGGATAATCCGTTTGGGATTGAAAATGCTTATTCCGGCCTCGGCGGAGTTGCTTATTATCAAGAGAGATACGGACAGGCTTTAGCTTATTTATTAAAAGCTTTGAATCTTGCGGAAAAAATAAATTTCAAAATTGGCATAGTAATCAATTACAATCGTTTAGGGCTGGTTTATCATGCTCTGAATGAGGATGATAAAGCTTTTGCGGTACTTCAAAAAAGTGAAAACATTGCTAAGAAAATTCAGTATTATGATGGATTGATAGAATTGTATCATAATTATATGGTTATCTTAAGTCACTCCAATCCCGACAAAGCAATTGATTATGCCAAAAAGTACGTGGAGCTGAGGGAAAAGCGTTCAGTGGAAGAATCGCGGAAACGAATAGAAGAACTTCAAACTATTTTAGATGCGGGCAAAATCATTAAGAATAATCAGCAGTTAAAAAGTGATTTGTCGCATTCGAGAACCTTGTTAACTATTTTTATTTTCATTGGATTTTTATTCTCCTTTTTCTTTGTAATTATTTTGTTGCAAAATAAAAAGGTAAAGCAAAAAGAGAAAGAACTTACTGTAGCATTAGAGGAAAAAAATAAGCTTTTCAGTATAGTAGCGCACGACCTTAAAAATCCGTTTTCTACATTGCTGGGATATACCGATTTGATATTAACCGATTTTAATAATTATGATAAAAACGATTTGCATGAAGCAATAAGTACTTTAAGAGGTTCTTCGCAAAAATTGCTTGATATGGTTGAAAATATTCTTACATGGGCACGCTCTCAAACCGGTACAATCAAAGTACAAAAAGCTGTTTATCCTCTTAATTCTATTATTCTTAAAACGGTATCCTATTTTACTCAATCGGCAAATTCAAAAAATATTGATTTAAAAGTTAATTTTGATAATCAGCCACATTGTTACTGTGACGAAGATTTATTTTCTACGGCATTAAGAAATTTGATCAACAACTGTCTGAAGTTTACTTCATCGGGCGGACAAATAACTGTTTCAACAAAAATAGATAAAACCAATAACAATGCCATGGTAATTGTTGCTGATACAGGAATTGGAATGACAGAGGAAGAGGTAAAAAATCTCTGGAATGTTAATAAAGTTTCAGGAGTTGGCACAGCGGGAGAAAAAGGGACAGGGCTTGGATTAATTTTAGTGAAGGAATCAGTAGAACTTAACAGTGGTACACTTAGAGTTGAAAGTGAAAAGGGTTTAGGAACAGAGATTGTTTTCACTGTACCTTTAACCGAAAGCAAGAGCAAGGAAGAGGAACCACATACTGCCTGATATATTAAGTCTATTTTTTTGTTCTGGAAAATCCTAAATATTTTTTAATTTATTTACTGCAGAGGTTTTACTTTTGTCTCGGAAGAAAAAATCGGTGTTGTTTTTAGTCCCGACTCCAATTGGAAATTATCAAGATATTACTTTACGAGCAATCGAAACGCTTAAGGAAGCCGACTTAATTATATGTGAAGAATTTAAAGAAGCATGGAGACTATTTTCCAAATTAGGAATTGAGCCGAAGGAACTTATTTCGTTAAACGAGCATAATGAACAAGATTCTGTTTTTGAAGTAATTTCTAAAATAAAAGAGGGTGAAAAAAACGCATTAATCTCCGATGCCGGCTCTCCTGTGTTTTCAGATCCGGGAACTTTTTTGTTACAAGAAGTACTTAAAACAGATATTCGTGTTGTCCCGCTTCCGGGTGCTAATTCGATGATAACCGCGTTGATTGGTTCCGGATTTGAGCTTAACAATTTTTACTTTGCCGGATGGCTGCCTCAAAAAAAAGAGATGCGGCGAAAAGCGCTTTACTCCTTAAAAAATAAGAATGAATTGCTAATATTAATGGAGACACCTTACCGCCTGAGGAAATTACTTGCCGAAGTTTCTTCGGTTTTCGGAGCAAATCAAGAAGTTGCTTTGGCTTACAATTTAACAATGGATACCGAAAAATTTTTCAGAGGAAAAATCGGAAATATTAGTAAATTTGCCGAACAAAAAAAATTAAAAGGCGTATTTGTGTTAATAATTGAAAATAGGAGGAAATAAATTGCCTGTTGTTGTTGATGTTATTACTACTCAAAATCCTAATGCGTTAAAATTTGTTTTAAAAAAGAAGTTGATAAAAAATAAAGTTGTTAGTTATGATAACCCGTCTGCTGCTGTTTCAGACCCGTTGGCAAAATCGTTATTTAAAATAGAAGGAGTAAAAAGTATTTGGTATTCCGAAAGGTTTATTACTCTGGAAAAAGATAATAATGTTAGTTGGGGAAAAGTACAGAAATCGTTAGTGGAAATAATGCAGAATTTTGATTTTGAAAAGTTGAATAAGATTGAAAACAAGGAACAAGAATATCCTCCTATTATAGCAAAAGCTAATGCTATAATTCAGACTAAAATATTACCTTATTTGATTAACGACGGCGGAGAGATTAATATTGTCGGTTTTGAAGATCATTCGATAAAGCTTAAATTTATTGCTACTCGTTCGGATAGCGCTATTTCTGCGGAAAGCACATTAAGGATGATAAGAAGAACATTAAGCAGAGAACTACCCGAACCTCTTGAGATTGAAATCTTATCATGAAATTCAGGACTGAGATAAAACCTGAGCGTTCCGCGCTGAGTATTAATCCGGATAGTAGAATAGTAACACTTGGCTCTTGTTTTGCTGATAACATTGCCGAAAAATTAATCGAGCATAAGTTTAACATTATGCAGAACCCTTTCGGAGTCATTTACAATCCTGTTTCAATTGAAAATTCCATAAAGCTTACTTTTGATAACCGCAAATTTTCCGGCAATGATTTGATTTTTTCCAACGGCGAATATCACAGCTTTTTTCACCACAGTTCTTTTTCTTCAGATAATAAAGATGAAATTCTCAATAAAATAAATAGCGGAATTTCGCGCACACGAGATTTTATCCTCAATGCAGATATTGCCATTATCACTTTCGGAACTGTTTGGGTTTACCGGTATAATGCAACAAATCGCATAGTTTCCAACTGCCACAAACTTCCGGCTTCTGAATTTACGCGGGAAAAACTTTCGTTAGATGATACCGTTAAATCAATTGCCCGCTCAATAAAATATTTGCGAATGCTAAATCCGCACATACAAGTTGTGTTAACTGTTAGCCCTGTTCGGCATTGGAAGGATGGAGCTGTCGAAAACGGGCGGAGTAAGGCAACTCTTATACTTTCGGTCGAAAAGATTTTACAAGAGTGTGCGGATGTTTTTTATTTCCCTTCCTATGAGATTTTACTTGATGATTTACGCGATTACCGTTTTTATGATGAAGATTTAGTCCATCCCAATATGGTGGCTGTAAATTATATTTGGGAAAAATTTAGTGATACTTTTTTTTCGGAAGATACGAAAATTGAATTGCAGGAAATCTACAAAGTTGTTGTGGCATCTAAACATAGAATTAGGAATAGAAATTCGGAAGAAACCCGAAATTTTATTGATAAAACATTAAAACGTATTGAAGAGTTAGAACTAAAATATTCACACGTTGATTTTACTTCTGAAAAAGAAAATCTTAGTAGTTAAATAACCCAAAATAATTCCTTTGTAATTACTAATAATCCATTAGCTTGCTGTCATTATTGATGTTTATAGATTCTATTCAATAAGTAATTTATGAATTGTAAATAAATGAAATGAAAATTAACGACGGTTTTTTTGATAAAATAAGAAGATTGTTAATTACGTAAGCAACAACTCACGGGCGCGAGTTGTTACTTACAAGCAGATATATAGAAGGGGTTGAGGGTACACAAATGTAATTATTTTGGCCAATAAAAGCCAATGATTTCTATTCTGAGACAATATTTTTTGTTGATTTACTGGATTGTTCGAATTGGATAATATTACTCATTGTGTTTTCAAAGGAAAGAACTTTATATTTGTTCTTTATTCTAAAAATCTTAAGCTGTTAATGGAAAGTATTTATTTAGTAGTTTTTTTGCTTGTCGGTATGTTTGCCGGAATAGGTTCGGGGTTAATCGGAATCGGAGGCGGAATAATTTATATACCATTCCTTTATTTTCTGCTTCCGTTGATCGGAGTAACATCGTCTAAGTTGATTTTTATCGCAATTGTTACTTCTCATTTTACAGCTTTATTTTCATCGGGAAGCGGTTTGGTAAATCATATAAAGTTAAAAAATGTTGATTTTGCATTAGCGTTATTGTTGGGTTCCGGTTCTTTTGTAACCGCTTTTGTTATTCCTCTGGTTTTTATCAAACTCGATCCAAATTATTCAAAAGTTTCGCTACTCTTTTTCCTTTTCTTAATAATTATTAGAATGTTGCTTGAGATGAAAAATATTCAATTTAAAGTTTATAACTTTAACCGTCTCTGGCTAATTTTTATCGGTTTTATTATTGGAGCTGTTGCTTCTTCTGCCGGAATCGGGGGAGGCATTTTTGTTGTTCCAATACTAACTTACCTTTTTTCGGTTCCGTTTAAGCGTTCAATCGGCACCTCAACTTTTGCAGTATTTATTACTATTTTTATTTCAAGTATAAGTTACTGGGTAGCAAATTTTGAATACGGGTTAAGCAACAGTCCGTTAGGTTTAATTAATCTTCATGCGGCAATCCCAATGGCAGTGGGAGCAATAATCGGCGGAACTATCGGCGCTAAACTCGGGCACAGAATTTCGGAAAAATCCGTTAAAATAGTTTTTCTTACATATTTGATTTTAGCAACTGTTAAAATTGCAAGTACGCTTTAAAAAAATGTTTACAATTTCTTCGCTAAACCTGAGTATTTTCTTTCAATCTTAAATCCGAATTTATAAAAATATTCGGGACGGAAAAATCCGGTAGTAACATATTCAAAGTTTTCATTTTTCATTCTGTTAAAAAATTCTTTCATCAAAATATCACTAATTCCTTTTCGTCTGAACTGATCGGCAACTACAACTTTGTCCATGTAAACTGTTTTTTCGTCAATCTGCTGATAAAACAGTCCGCCAATAATAAATCCTCTTGTTGATACGGCAGCAAGGAATTGGTGTTCGGATCTGAAATTCACCATTAAGTTTGCATTCAGAAAAATTCTGTGTAATCTCGAAATTTCTTTTGGTGAAATCGGCCGGCGGATTACAAACGGAGTCCCGTCCGAATCAAAAAACTCGACAATCAAATTTTCCTTAATCAAACTGCTTTCGCTAATCTTCATTATCTCGGCACTATCCTGCGGACGTAGATGCGAGTAGCTTATTCTGGATAAGAAATATTCCTCCTTCTCCTTTAAATCAAATCTTGATTTAATCTCCGAGAGCATTATCAAAAGCTCTTTCCGTTTAATTTTTCTGTTGTGAAACTCGTTGATAATCTTGAGAAGTTCGTTCTTTAATTCCGCCGAACTCTCGGTAAAACAAGTTTCAAAGTAAAATTTTATTCTTGTCTCAGGTTGTTCCTTTTCCATTTCATCAAGGCTGTAAGTTGTGTAAAGCTCGTTCAACATTTTTGCCTGAGCTTCAAGCGAGGCATCAGAGTTGAGCTGAAACCATCGGTGAAAACGCTTAATTGCAAAGAAAAGTTTTTTTGGAATGAAAATACCCTCTGAAATATCATTCAAAAAAGATTGTAATCGCGCAAGAGCATTTTCTTTGTCAGGGAAGTTATTAGTCGGAATAAGTTGTTTTTGAAAATTTCTTAAATATTCCGCACCTTTTTTTTCTCCCAATGACGAAATTATTCCCGAGTAAATCTGATTCCAGATTGATTCTCTTTTGAGATATGGATATTTATTAGTGCCGGATTCTACAAATTTTCGGAAGAAGTTTTGTAAAAAAGTAACCGAATTATGATACGGAATTCTTTTTTCGATCGAAACTATTCGTGTCCCAACTTGATAGTCGTGTTTTGGAATAATAAAATTATCGGGAGAATAATCTTCGAGCTGTAAAGTGAAATTCGATAACTTCACAAAGTTCAACGAAGCGGAAGCTGCATTCCAAACAAAAAATCTCCAGATGTGGTAAACCAAGTCGTGTTTGTTTTTGTCAGGATGTTTTGACATCCGTTCGAGATAATGCCCGGCTGTTTCGTGGGAATTATATTCTTCAGTCCACAAACCGTAGTTTTCCCAGAAGCCGCCGAACTTGTCGGTAAGCTTTTGTCCCGAAATGTCAGAGCAGGCAATTATCAGCCAATCACTTTCGAGTGTAACTTTTTCGGATGAGAGAGTTTCATTTAAATTAATTGTAAAATTGTAAGAACCGTGAAAGCGGGTCTGAACCGATACGCGGTACTTAATGTGTGTAGTAAACTTTTTGTAAAAACTGATCCAAATTCCTGCCGGTAAAATATCGTCCAACCGGATTACCATTCCTTCCGAGAAAAAGAAAATTGCTTCACGAATAAGCGGCGTTTCAACAAGCGCCTTTTTTATTCGGGATAAGTCGGAAGGCTCAATATTTTCCTCCATTATTACAACATCTTCCCATGAGTATTCTTCTCCGGTTTCTACGTCAACTGCGACTTGTTGATTACTACCGAGCCATTTACGGAAAGCGCGTCTGATTTTATTTCGTGTTTCGCTTGCTTCTTTGCGGATAGCTTCGTCCGATGCTTGTAATTTGTATTGAACTAATATCCTCCGGATTGTTCTGTAACTTGTCGGATGAAACTCAACATACTTAGCAAGAAAATTAAAGAGACTGGGAATAGGAGTTCTGTTAATATCCTCGGATGAAAAATCTTTTACTGTTGCATCTATTAGTTTTTCGATTATCCGTAAAATATCTTTTGATTTTTGCGCCATCAATGCTTGTGAAATTCCGTCATCGATAATATCATAATTAACAATGAAGAATTTTTCAAGCAGCCAATCCAATTTGTGATTATCACAAAGGTAAATAGCAGTTTTTAGTAACTGACGGCGTATTTCAATCAGATTAGTAATTCTCGGACGTTTCACTAAATCGGCAACTATTTTGTAGATTGGAAGCGTGTTGTCGTCGCTTAAAAATTTGAGATAGTCAACTGCTGTTCGCGCAAGTTCTTCCTTAGAAGATTGAAGTAAGAATCCGGCAATGTTTAATCCGCTTAAGGATTTTTCTCCTCCTACGTGCAACTCTTTAAGGCGTATTTTATCTTCTTCGGATGATTCCGAGCGATTAGCAACATCAACAAAAGTAATATTTTGTTCCGGGTCGCGATTACGGTACCATTGGAAAATAGTCTCGCCGCAAAAATCATAAAGAGCTTTGTTGCCAATCCAGTAGATCGGATTTGTAAGAAATACTTGTAAATCGATTTTGTGAGTTTTGATTTCGTAAATAAAATCGCCAATTTGATAAAGTTGATTTTCTAATCTTTTTACTTGCAAAGTGGGTTTTTCATCGGCAATATATATATTATTTCCATCCAAATAAATATCATCCGATAGTTTTCCTTTTTCTCGTAAAAACCAATTCGGAACACGGATGTTTATCGAGTCATTCTTTAGCTCAATGTATTGCTTTACGTACATGCCGTCAATAACGGAAGAAAAGTTTTTTTCAATTACTCTTCGTTTGTAAGTCCCTTTGGGAGTAAGTTCTCCCTCTTCGGCAGAAAAAGGTCTGTCAATTATCCGGAAGTCGATGATTCTTTCAAACGGAGCCAGAAACTTATTTACGGTAACAACAACCGAGGAGAAAATATCTCTCATCTCGTTCTCGCTAAAATTTTTGGTGGCGAGGGTTTCGGATTCGTAGTTCGGATATATTAACACAGTATTAAACAGTTTATGATCTCCAACGAGAAAAACTTGTTTAACAAAATCAAAATCTCTGAACAGATTTTCGATTTTCTGAGGGGCAATTGTTTCGCCTTTGATATTCTTGTAAATCTCTTTCTTTCTATCGATATCTCAATAAAACCGTGTTCGTCCATTTTCATGATATCGCCGGTCGGAAGCCAGCCGTCGGCATCAAATGTTTCAGACTCGTGTTTGAAATATCCGATTGTAACGTAGCCGCCTTTTATCAGCAGTTCCCCGTCGTCTGCCAATTTTAAGTCAATTCCCGGAAGCGCTTTACCGAGTGAGTTTTCATAGTACTCTCCGATAGGAGTCATAGTAATTCCGCCGGTAGCTTCGGTCATTCCGAAACCGCTCATCAAGTTGACACCATATTTTTGGAAGAACATAAAAATATCCGGAGGAAGATATCCGGCTGCCGAAAGTCCGAACTTCAATTCGCCTCCGGTTACTTTTTTTATTGCTTCAACAATTTCTTCATCATCGTCAATTTCAATATCAACAATTTCGTTTATCTGTTCAAAAAGTTGAATCCATTTTTTAGGAATACTGATGAAGATTGTCGGTTTAACCAAGTTCATATTTTCAACCATCGTTTCAACGGAAGGATTTTCCATGAAGCAATATTCTGCTCCCCAAAAAATTGAGCCCATTAGTTCAAGATAACGTCCGAAAGTATGGAAAAGGGGAAGAAAGCTTAAATATCTATCTTTATCTCCAATCTGTGGAATTGCCATTGCACGGCAGAATCTTTTGTAAACAATGTTCATGTACGAAAACTCAATTCCCTTCGGTTCGCCGGTAGTTCCTGAAGTGTACATGATCGTTGCAAGTGAACTTGTGTCATACTTTTTGGTTTTATAAAAATCATTTTCAGAGGAATAGCTTTCGGCTTTAAGTAGAAACTCATCAAATGTTATTACGTCTTCGTCAATTGAACTTCCGGAAAGAAAGATTATCCACTTAAGATTCGGGAGTTTGTGCTTAACGGATTTAACTTTTGCAAGCTGGTTTTCATTAGCAACAAAAATTACTTTTGCATCAGCCTGAGTCAGAATAAATTCAATATGTTGAGGTACAGCATTGCCGGGAATCATAATATTTACAATACCGTTGGTTAAGCAAGCCAAATCAAGCCAAGCCATCCGCAAACTGTTTTCGAGGAGAAAAGCAACTTTTACATCTTCATTAAACTCGCTTAGCAGCGACTTCAATGCAACCGCATATTTTTCAATGTTTTTTTCCGTTTCCAGCCAGCTGTACTCAGTTACTTTCTTTCCTTCAGGAATTTTAAACAAAGGTTTGTGTTTATAAAATTTACTTCGCTGATAAAATAATTCGCGTACCGTAAAATTGCTTTTTGTAATCAAATCTTCTATCAGTTTGTCCCATCGTCTGTCGTTGTATATTTTTACAAGAAACTGAGAGCGCCTAAAAAGATCAAGATATGAATGAATAAGTGATATTAAATTTTCTTCCGGTTCTTTCTCAATCAGAGATTTTCCGAAATCGAAATAAACCGTAGAGGAAATAAATTCGGCAAACTTTTCGCTAAAACCATTTTGAATCAGCAGATTAAAAATTGAATTCCACTCTCTAATATTTGAAGAATTAAAGTTTATTATTTCATTTTCAATTTCCGAAATAAGTCCGGTAATAGTTTCCTTACTATACGAAGAAATGCCTGCCGACAGCGCTTCAATAATCTCGGATGTTTTCATAGTTCTCCTCAATAAAAAAAATTGTATTGGTTAAAACTACGAACTTAGACTTTCAAATAAAACAAATTGATTTCATATCGTTT
>CAZMZM010000020.1:0-4420 GCA_964570865.1 uncultured Melioribacter sp. | reverse complement strand
ATATCATAATTTCAAATTATATTTTTATTTTTGTATCCATGAAACAGATACTAAAACTTGCAATCCCGAATATTCTGACAAACCTCTCTGTGCCGCTTCTCAGTTCGGTTGATACCGCTGTTGTCGGGCATCTTGACAAAATCTCTTATCTCGGTGCGATAGCAGTCGGCTCCATGATTTTTAATTTCATCTATTGGGGTTTCGGTTTTTTACGAATGGGTACAACCGGAATGACTGCAATCGGGTTTGGAAGAAAAGATAATTCGGAAACATCCTCCATCGCCGGAAGAGCAATGTTGATAGCCGTTTTAGCAGGATTAACACTTATCCTTTTACGTACTCCGATTAACGATATTAGCTTTTCCCTTATTAACGCTTCAGCAGATGTTGAAAAATATGCGTCTCAATATTTTTATATTCGAATATTTGCGGCACCTGCAACGCTGGCTATTTATGTTTTTCACGGATGGTTTCTCGGTATGCAGAACTCTAAGTACCCGATGATTTTATTAATAACGGTAAACTTATTGAACATCTTTTATAACCTTATGTTCATTTACCATTTCGGGATGAAATCAGACGGAGTTGCTTGGGGGACAGTTGCAGCACAGTATTCAGGACTGCTAATTGCCGTTGTTTTATTTGCAAAAAAATATTATTCACAATTATCTTATGTAAAGATTGAAAAGATTTTACATGTCGGGGAATTAAAGCGTTTCTTCAAAATTAACGGAGATATTTTTCTTCGTACACTAGCGCTGATATTTACTTTGAGTTTTTTTACGGCTGAGTCGGCTCGTTTCGGGGATAACATTCTGGCAGCTAATACAATTTTACTTCAACTCTGGATTTTCCTCTCGTATGCGGTTGATGGTTTTGCTTTTGCCGGCGAATCACTTGTCGGAAAATATCACGGCGCTAAAAATTATGACGGAGTAAAACAAATTGTAAAGCTCCTTTTCTACTTCGGTTTTGGAATAGCCGTAATATTTACCGCCATCTACTTACTTTTCGAGGAACCGATTTTACGCCTTTTTACAAACGATACTGTTGTTGTAGAATTGGCAATGACATATTTTTTGTGGACGGCTCTAACTCCGATTATTAACAGCATAAGTTTTTTATGGGACGGAATTTATATTGGCGCTACAGCCACATCAATAATGCGGAACACAATGGTAATAAGTGCATTGCTTATTTTTCTTCCCGCATATTACCTGTTTCGTGAATCGATGGGCAACGAAGCGCTTTGGTTGGCAATGGTATTATTTATGGTAACAAGAGCTATCGGACTTACATTAAAAGCCAAGAAATATATTTTCAATTCGGTTTAAGATTATTTCCATTAATCTTTTTAGAAATTTACCGACAGTTCAATTCCCAACCGGCTTTTGGAAAGTAATTTAGTAGCATCAGTTGTTTGAGGTAACACTATATATTTCGGTTTATATAAATTTGAATATTTGATGTTAGCAGTGAAGTGTTTTCCAAGTTTAAGTTTTGCCAGAAGATACCAGTTCATACCCTTGCCGTAAAGCATTGACATTCGAAAGATACCGTTTAAGTCGTTTTCGTAAATGTAGATTCCGGTGTTGTAACTCTCAGTGTCAAAAAACGATACGCTAAGATAAAGTCGAAGTATGCTTATCGGATTTATTCTAATTTGTTCTGTAAGCGAATATCCGATTTCATTAATACCGGTTGTGCTATATCTTGTTAAATCAAACTGTGTGGTAAAGTGGAAATTACGGAAAGGTTGATAATAAAGAGCAAGACGTGCACGTTCGACGGTTTTCCGCATTATTGTTTTAAGTAATTGAATAGATTGAGTTTTGTAACGGTTCTTCTTTTCGATATGATAACGAACTCTTATTTTAGTTTTCCGGTACTTGTTTGAAAGGAAATCGAAGAGAAAATCATCACCGCTTACGGGAAAATCTTCGGAAGATGAGCTAAATAAAGTTTTATTAAAATCATAATAAATATTGAGTTTTCCAATTGCGGATGAAAATCGAAATCCGTTATAAAAACCCCGTTCGTTATTAGTTGAACCGGATTCGCCAAAGCCGTTTGAATAAAGGGCTTTATAGTTATGAGGGTAAAATCTGAATAATGAAATAAATGTAATTTCCCTTGTTATAAAAAATTCGGCACTATAAAGGTGTGCAGGTACGCCGTTTGAAACAGAAGATTCTCCTTTAATCAGTAGCCGTTTGTATTTAAATTCCAAAGAAGATGAAATTATGTTATTACTTGTCCCGAAAACCTTTCCGGTGAATTTATCAAAAAACGGTAAGGAAAAATAATTGTGAAAATAGAGTAACTTTAAAGCGAACATCTTACTGTCAAATCCTGCAGCAACTCCGTTGGAAAGAATTCGCAAATTATTTTTGCTGTTTGTTTCGGCATTAGTCCTGAATAGTCCGGTAGAATTAAAATCGTAAAAGCCAATGGAATCGGTATGTGCGGAAACTTTTCTTTCGGAATAAAAAGGCATTAAGAAAAAATCATCATAGTTTAATATAGCTCCCGCTCCGTAAAACGAGCGAGTTTCCTCACTGCTTCCGTAAGGTGAAAGCAAATGAGAATATTTAATTACTCCTCCGACAGCATTTGATGATTTCGAGAATGAGTAAGGACTCCAGAGCGCCAGCCCTTGCCCGAATTCAACGGTGTAACTGCCGATAACAACTTTGGAAATTATTTTATTTGATTTATAAGCAATATTATATGAAAGAAAATCATAATAACTTTTCTCTCCTGCATCCTTATCGGCAAGCGCTGAAAAGTAAAATTGATTTCCGTAGTTAACTTTTATCCGGTTGTTTGTCTTTATCAAGTTTCCCGCATATGAATCCCGATTCTCATCGTCAGGAAAGCTTCTAATAGCGTAAGAGCGCGTATTGATAGAGATATATTTATTCGCCTCTTCCTCATTTCCATTATTTACTTTCACAAACGGGAGAATCATTTCAACTTTCGAAGGAATAATTCCGCATTTAAAAAGCTCATTTTTCAACTTAAATTTTTTATGTCGTTCCCGATATGAAATTATTTTACTAATATCGCGGAAGTCCAACACAGGCAGTTGGCTAAGCGATTGATAATCTGCCGAATTAATATTAATGGGGTTTTCGTGAATTTGTTCATAGAAATCGTAAAGATAGGAACTTTCCGATTCCTCGGAGCTAAGTAGGACAAAGCGATTGATTATCTCATCAAGGGATAAATTTTCTTTGTTCTGCCCAATTGTTATTCCGGTTGCAATAAACAATATTAGGAGCAACTTTCTCAATGGAGATTTAAGTTTTTTCTAATCATCTCTTTTCTGCGTGTTATATCTCCAAGCGCAATGATTATACCTACTTGGTGAGATAAAGGCAAATAGCTGTTTGTAAAAAAGGAGTAATCGAGTTCAATATATTTGTACTTAATTCCAATTCCTCCCGTGTAGCTGTTTGGATTGGTTCTGAACCCGCATCTTAAATCGATATACTTGTAAATCCCATATTCCAAACCAAATCTGTACGAAAACGGATATTCCATATCTTTAACAATTGAGGTATTTAGAGTAATATCGGTTGTCGGACAAGCGGAAACGCCGAACGAGATTACCGAAGGAATCTGACCTGAAGTATTTTTGTAACTTATCCGTGCGGGGTTTTCTAACAGAAAGCCTATCTTGATTTGCCGGTTGATGAAAAAAATTCCGCCGACATTAAAGAATAAACTACCGGCATTACCATATCCGGAAATTTTTACATTTCTGTAATGGAGTGAAATTCCAAACAGAATCCGTTTATAGAAAACTTTTGAAAAACCTAATGAAACAGTTGTTTCTTTATAAAGGTCAAATCCATAGGATAAATATCCGCCCGAAACTACTCCGAAACGAAATGGCAATAAAAAAGCACCTCCTTTTTCAGCAAATTCTTTCATGTCAAATCTCGATGGGGAGTAGTAGAGCGAAGTTTCTTTCCAGTTTAACTGAGCGCTTCCGGCCGGATTGCCGAAAACAGCCATTGCGTTATCCGACATCGCCACAGTTGAATTGGCTAACGAAATCTCTTTTGCCCCCGAACTAATTTGTGCTAAAAAGGAGTAATTAAAAAATATAAACGAAATAAAGATTAATATTTCCCTCATAACCGCCCCGATTAATTTTAGCGAAATACAATTGAAAATTGAGAATGGACAATTGAAAAACGGAGTTTATGTTACTGACAGATAAAAATATTAATTTGGAATTCAGCCCATCTCATCCAATTATTATCAGTTATAAATATTATGAAAAATCTTCAAACTTTTAGTTTTAGGTTAATGTCGTAATAAATTAACATTAAAATATTTTCCGTGTAAAAAAAGATTTAACTTAAAATACTATATAATCAGTTTGACAATTTAAAATTTTTTTAGTTAA
>CAZMZM010000019.1:0-38734 GCA_964570865.1 uncultured Melioribacter sp. | reverse complement strand
TTTTCATCTTCCGAAAGAAAAAACACGTCTTCCGCCGACAAACTTGTTTTTGTAGTAATCACTTTTTAATGATGAAATTATTACACCTTGTGATTGGCTTGCGTGGGCAAAAAGATAATTTCCGAGATAAATGCCCACGTGTCCGGGATATGCCCTTCGTGTAGTATTAAAGAAAATTAAATCACCGAATTGCAGTGCCTGCATAGTTCCAACACTTTCTCCTTCCTCAAATTGTTGGCTTGCCGTTCTCGGTAATTTTTGATTCACCGCTTTTTTAAAAACATTCATCGTAAATGCCGAACAATCAATCCCCGAATGTGAGTTTCCTCCATATTGATACGGAGTGTCAATATAATCGACAATCTCGAAAAGTAGTTTTTCTCTCGGAGTTAAAGCGTTGCCCAGCTTATTTAGATATTTATACTTTTTGGCAAAAGATTTGGAATCGATTTTGTATTCTTCAACAGGTTTCTCATCAAAATCCGAATTCGATTCTGCAGTGTCGTTGTAATTTGTAGTTTTATTTCGGCTTTGCGGTTTCGTGTCGTTTTCGGAGGAGAATCTTACCGTTTTTGAAACAGGCTTGCTTTTTTTAGGTTTTACTTTGTATCTTGATTGATAAGAAGAGGAGGAACATCCCCACACAATAAGCGAGAGAATAATTCCTCCTATAAAATATCTGACAAATTTACCGAGCATTTTAGCCCAAGTATGCTCTTAGGTTCTTACTCCTTGATGCGTGGCGCAACCTTCTGATTGCCTTTTCCTTTATTTGTCGCACTCTTTCCCTGGTAAGATTAAACTTTTCGCCGATCTCTTCCAAAGTTAAGGAGTGTTCCTTATTTAATCCGAAGTAAAGTTTAATTACTTCTCCTTCCCTTTCCGTAAGAGTTGAAAGTGCACGCTCTATTTCGTTACGGAGCGAATCTTCCATAAGCTTTTGGTCCGGTGGTGGTTGCTTATCGTTAGTTAAAACGTCTAGTAAGCGATTATCCTCGCCTTGAGCAAAAGGGGCATCCATCGAAACGTGGCGACCCGATATTTTCAAAGTGTCTGCCACTTCACTCGGATCCATATCCAACTCGTGCGCAAGTTCACTGGCGCTCGGCTCACGTTCAAATTCTTGCTCCAAGTTGCTGTAAGCTTTACCGATTTTGTTCAGTGCGCCCACTCTGTTAAGAGGCAAACGAACAATTCTTGATTGCTCTGCCAATGCTTGCAGAATAGATTGGCGAATCCACCAAACGGCATACGAAATAAATTTAAAACCTCTGGTTTCATCAAATCGTTTTGCGGCTTTAATTAATCCCAAGTTTCCTTCGTTTATTAAATCACCGAGAGACAATCCTTGATTTTGATATTGCTTGGCAACACTAACAACAAAGCGCAGATTAGCTTTAACAAGCTGCTCTAACGCACGCTGATCGCCTTTTTTAATCTTTATGGCTAACTCAATTTCCTGATCAGGAGTCAGCAAATCAACTTTGCCTATTTCTTGCAAATACTTATCCAGCGACTGACTTTCGCGGTTAGTAAATTGCTTGGTAATTTTCAAAGTTACCTCCTATTTATTTTCAATATTTATACTATCAACTATTCCGACAATCGCAGCATCAACAGGGGCAAAATCAACATCCATCGGAATAACGGCTTCACTTGAAGTTATATAATAAACAACTTCACCGGGTCCCGCACCTATCGTATCAACTACGACAATCGGGTCTCCGTCATTTTTTAAACTGAACGTAAGCGGCTGAAGCAACTGCATCTTCTGATGTTCCAAAGCTTCGTACTTTTTCGTAGCCCAAATTGTTCCTATTACTCTACCGAGCTGCATCAGGCTTTTTTCTCTTCTTCATTATCTTTAACGGAAATATCCAGTTTATCCACAATAGCCATTATAACAGCATCGACCGGTTTATTCTTAGTTATTGTTGTTTGACGCGCCGAACTGCCTTGAGCGTAGAGAACAACCTCTCCGACGCCGGCTCCGACAGAATCAACAGCGACAACAAAACTGTTTTTAGGACTATAGTCCAAATTAAGTTGGCGCACAATTAAAAATTTGGAACCTACAAGTTTTTCATCCTTGCGTGTTGACCAAACGGTTCCAATCACTTTTCCTAATATCATAAATTCCTCAAATCATCGGTTGTATAAACCTTAATCCCAAGGTTTTCATACCTTTCCGGATTATCGGTTAAAATCGGCAGTTTATTAATTTTTGCCGTAACACAAAATAACGAATCTCTCACACTTCGGGTTTTAGGATAAAATTCATCAACATTAGCGGCATATCTGTAATGGAGTCCCAAAATGTGAATTCCCGATAATATTCCGTCAACGCATTCCTTATTATCGGCTTCCAAAGCAAGAAGTTTAACTTCCGCAGCATTAAGAACAGTTGTAAAAAGAACACCTTTTATCAAAGCCAATTCCAAACCGGAAAGTTCTTCCGATTCGTGCATGGTTAGATGTTGAATTAGGATATCGGTTTCTAATAAAAATTTATCTTTTTTTAATTTCATTTAGTATTTTTTCTACTTTGGAAGTAACTTTCAATTTACCCTTAGTATTTAACAATCTTTCCAAAACTTCCCGAGGAAGATTCTGCATTTCAGTTCCCTTATCTAATAGTTTCTTCTTTTCCACGATTATCCGCTCAATAGTTTGTGATATTATCCGTAAAGAAAACTAATACCTTGCAAATCGTTATTAATCTTAAAATAGTGCGCAACTGTTTGGGCTACATCCGAAAATGTTTCTCTTGTTCCCAAATCGAGTCCGGGCTTTCCTTTTCTATAATAAAGAAGCGGAACATATTCGCGTGAATGGTCGGTGCTTGGCGTTGTAGGATCATTCCCGTGATCGGCAGTAAAAACAATCGCATCGGTTTCGTCCAATACGGATATTATTTCAGGCAACTTTTCATCAAATTCCTTAAGCGCATTGTGAAACCCGACAGGGTCATTTCTATGTCCGAAGTAAACATCAAAATCAACGAGATTGGCAAATATAAATGCTCCTTTTTTCTCTTTACCCATTTTGATTATTGCTTCCATTCCTTCCGAATTGGATTTAGTTTTAATTCCGAATGAAATACCGCGATGTGCGAATAAATCATTGATTTTCCCAATCGCAACAGTTTCAATTCCGTTTTTTTGAGCATAGTTTAATATTGTGTCGCTCGGCGGGTCAATCGAATAATCGCGCCTGTTAGTTGTACGTGTGTAATTTCCGGATTCACCAATAAACGGACGCGCGATAACTCTCCCAACCGAGTTATTCCCGACCAACACTTCATTACGTGCAACAGAGCAAATCTCGTAAAGCTTTTCGAGCGGAATTACATCCTCATGTGCGGCAATCTGAAAAACGGAATCAGCAGAAGTGTAAACAATAGGGAAACCGGTTTTAACATGCTCATCGCCAAGCTCTTTAATTATTTCGGTACCGGAGGCAGGTTTGTTGCCCAACACACCTTTCAATCCGGTTTTTTCCAAGAATTTATCAATTATTTCCTTTGGGAAACCGTTTGGATAGTAGGGAAAATCTATTTCAACTTTCAATCCGCCAATTTCCCAGTGACCGCTTGTTGAATCTTTCCCTGTAGAAACTTCCCGCATTTTCCCGAATGAGGCTAACGGTTTTTCCACAGCGGGAAGACCGGTTAAAGGTAAAATATTTCCTAATCCGAACTTCTGTAAATTAGGAAGTTGCAAACCGCCAACCGCTTTATCTATATTGCCGAGTGTATTACTTCCTGTATCTCCGTATTTAGCTGCATCAGGCGCTTCGCCGGCCCCAACACCATCTAAAACTACGATAAAAAAATTATTCATTCTAACTCACTACTTTATTTCCGCCCGCCTGTACTGCTTTATCCAAAGCGCGCTGAGCGTTACTTAAAACATCGTCTAAACTATCTTTTTCCTTAATTAGTACCAGTCCTATCGAAACCGTAAAAGTTTTCTGCTTGGATGAAACGGAAACGTTCAAAGTTTTACGAGCAATCTTAGTTCTAAGCTTTTCCGCCCAAACGGTAACATCATTTAATGTTACTCCGTAAAAATAAACGGCAAACACTTTTTCCTTAATTCTTCCGATAATATTAGTATCGTTTAACTCTTCAACAATCAACTTGGAAATAGCACGAATCACTTTATTTTCCAAACCTTTTTCGAACAAAGAATCTTCATTAATGAATTCATCAATTTTTATTAATGCAAGGGCACTTGTTACTTTTGTCGATTTATCTTTAATGATAGATGATTTTATTTGTTTCAAAAACATCTTCCGATTAAATACTCCGGTTTCAACATCTACGGCAATTAAACTTTGTAAAAACTTCTGCCCCGAATAGCATTGAATATAATAAGCGAAAAGATGAAAGACTTTTTTAAGGAAAATAATATCCGATTTAGTGTATTTATCTTTTCTCATCGATTCCAATGTAATTATTCCGAAGTTGTGTCGCTCGTAAAGCAACGGAATAGCCATAAAGGAGCCGTCCAACTTAATATCTTCGATTGATGCAAATCTGCTTAATTTTTCTTTCGCCATGTTTGGTAAATAAACTTCTTCGCCGTGGTGCAAAACTTTTCCGACCAAAGAGTTATTTTCATCAATTTCCAGATTTTCACCAACGTACTTTAAACTTTCCTTTTTATTTACAACTTTGGATATTTTATATTTCTTATCTGTTACGTCATAAAGTATAAATGTAAAAAAGTCCCAATCTACCATTCCTTCAATCACAGTTGATATATAGTTACCCAACTCTGTTGTGTTTGTAAAATTTCGTTGCAGCGAAACGGATTTCAACAATGCGTTCAGCCTGTTTTCGTTAACCGAAACGGAATGTTTTTCTTCAAACAGCGAAATTAAGGAAGAGATAATTCGAATAAATCTTCCGAGTATATAAATTGTTTCTACTCCGAACGCATCAGCATCCTTGGAATCGATTGCAAGTACTAAAACGAGCTGTTCGTTATATTCAAACGGAACGCCGCAGAAAGCAGAAACCCCTTGAGGTTTATTGTAGTACCTAATTAAATCCGACTCGTTTCTGGAATTTATCGAATCCAGAATTTCAGGCTCTTTATTCTCACCAATCCGGCTCAAAACGTCATCCGACAAATCAAATTTCTGTGGTTGGATTTCACGGCTGTTTGAAATAAACTCACGGAGTGTGATTTTTTCTTTTTGAGAATTATAAAGGAAAAACAAAGCGGAATGAACTTGCATGCTATCTTTTACCGCATGCAGAATTCTTTTGAGCAGAGCGGAAAATTCTTCGTCATCACCAACATTTTCCGGTAGTTCTTCCGAAATAATATCGTTGTACCGTTTAATCGTATCTTTCGAAATTGTCCGTGCTCTATCGGCAAGTGCCTGTTCATCCGACTCGGGAACGCCCCCTCCTTTTGTAGTTGATGAAGTTCCTAATATCTTAAAACCTTCATCACCCTCGGACAGAAATTCCCCGTTTTCATCTAAAAACTTTTCAGGCTCGGTGTTAACTCTGGCTTGACGTAATTTTTCTTCAACGGTATCAAATCCCTCTTCCTTAATCGAATCCCTCAAAAAGATAATAAAACCAACATAAATTACTAATATTGTGCCGGTAATAATCCTTATTGTAAGATCATCAACTACTACTAATATAGTAGTAAAAAGGGGGACTAATGAAAAAAATCCGATTCGTTTTTTATTTCTGTTGCTTAATGGCATTTAGGCTAAATTACTTATTTTTAAACTTTCAGTATAATAAAAGTTTTGATAAAATTCATTTTTTTATCAATGAATTAACAAATCTTTTAACTTCGTGTTTACCGATTTTTTTTGTTGCCGAATATAAAAATATATTATTTTTTTCAACCGAATCGCCCAGCTCGTCCAATATTTTTTTCTTAGCCAACCGTTTTTCATTCATCTTCAATTTATCTGCTTTCGACAATATAATTACAATTGGAATTTCGCGAGTAATTAGGAAATCATGCAGAAGATAGTCGAGCTTGGTCATTCCATGGCGCGAATCAACGAAATGAAACGCTGCCAGAAAATCTCTCTCGGAAAATATGTAACCTTCTATTAGTTTTTGCCAACGTTTAACTTCACTTTCCCCAATCTTCGCATAGCCGAAGCCGGGCAAATCGACAAAATAGAACTTATTTTCAACGTCGTAAAAATTAATTGAGCGGGTTTTTCCGGGTGTTGAGCTGGTTTGAGCCAGGTTTCTTCGATTAAAAAATGAATTAATAAAGGAAGATTTTCCTACATTTGAACGTCCGCATAATATTATCTCAGGCTTCTCAGAATTTGGTAACTGAGCCAAGGTGTGAACTGATTTTAAAAACTCTGCTTTCATATGCGGACTTTAATCCCTTACAGAAAATTTTATCACACAAGCGCTTGTGCGAATAATTTTTGTTAACAATTCAATCACAAAAAAAAGAGTAACCGTTATACGATTACTCTTTTTAATGTAAAATTAAAAGAACTTATTTATCTTCTTTTTTCTCTTCTTCGGTTGTATCTTCAGCTTTTTCTTCGGTTACTTCTTCAGTAACTACTTCCGCTTCTACGGCTTCGGCTTTTTCTTCTTCTTTAACTTCCATATTGTTTTCAACAACTTCAGTCTCTTCAACCTTTGGTTCTTCTTTCGCAGTTTTAGTTTTAGGAGTTGTATCTTCGCCTAAATTGTAATCGACCAGTTCTAAAATAGCCATGTCCGATCCATCTCCGGGGCGAGTTCCTAATTTAACTATTCTTGTATAACCGCCTTTTCTATCGCCGATTTTCTCAATAATTTCGCCAAAGAGCTCCTGTAAAACTGCTCTGTCGTGAATTTCTCTTGCAACTAATCTTCTTGCATGAACTGTATCATTCTTAGCTTTTGTAATCAAAGGTTCGACGAACATCTTTGTGGCTTTTGCTTTTGAGATTGTTGTCCGAATCTTTTTATGTCTTATCAAAGCAGTAGATAATGCACGCAAAGTAGCTCTTCTATGACTAGCGGTTCTGCTTAATTTTATACCTTTAACGCGATGTCTCATAATTTAACCTTTATTGCCTTAATTTTCATCAGATTTTGGATTAACATATTTATCAACGTCCATTCCGAATTCCAAGTTATAATTTTTTACTATTTCGGATAGTTCCGCCAGGGATTTACGTCCGAAGTTTCTGAATTTAAGCAATTCAGCTTCGTGTCTTCTAACAAGTTCCCCTAATGTTTTGATGTTTGCTGTTCTTAAGCAATTGTGTGAACGTACGCTTAATTCCAAATCATCTACACTAGTAAGAAGCTTTTTACGGATTGACTCAAATTCCGCATCGTGTTCCGGTTCTTCTACAACTTCTTCTTGTTCAATATCAAAATTAATAAACAAGTTAATATGTTCTCTCAAAATGATACCGGCATTGGATAAAGCATCTTCAGCGGTCATTGATCCGTCTGTTGTTATTTCCAATGTTAATTTCTCAAACTCGTTACTTTCGCCTATACGAACATTTTCAACTTTGTAGTTAACTTTTTCTATCGGCGTGTAAATTGAGTCAATTGGAATAATACCAATAGTTTGGTCTTCAATTTGCTGTGCATTACCGGGAACGTAACCTTTGCCTAAGCCGTAACGTAATTCCATTGTAAGCTTTGCACCTTCATTTAAAGTAGCAATATGAAGATCTTTATTCAGTATTTCCAAATCAGTGCAGAAATCATTTAAATCTCCGGCTTTTAATTCCTTAGGTCCTTCAAAAACAACCTCGAATTTGCCTGATTTCTTTTCCTGCGCTTTCATTTTTACTTGTTTCAGATTTAGTATAATTTCTGTAACATCTTCAACCACACCATCAACAGTGCTGAATTCGTGAAGTACACCATCAATCTTAATAGCTGTAAATGCAGCTCCGGTCAATGATGACAACAAAACTCTGCGGAAAGCATTTCCCAGCGTAACTCCAAAACCTCTTTCCAAAGGTTGTACCGTAAACCTTCCGAAAGTTTCGGATGCTGTTGCTTCTTCAAGAATTACATGTTCCGGCATTTTTATATATGATAAACTCATCTATTTCCTCTTTATTATTCTTACTTAGAATACAACTCTACAACAAGTTGTTCATTTACGTTCAACGGGATATCCTCTCTTGCAGGTACCTCGTTAAATGCGCCTGATAATTCTGCTTTATTAACGTTTAACCATGGATATAAATTATCCTTTGTTCTACGAAGAGTATCATGGATAATATCCATTTTCTTACTTTTTTCGTTAACTGCAACTACATCACCGGGTTTCAATAAATAAGAAGGAATATTAACGACCTTTCCATTAACCAAAAAGTGCTTGTGAATAATCATCTGGCGTGCAGCTTTCCTTGACGGGGAAAATCCCAATCGGAAAACAACGTTATCCAATCTTCTTTCAAGCAGTTTGATAAGGTTTTCGCCGGTAACACCTTTTTGGCGGTTGGCTTTATCAAAATATGTTCTGAATTGTGTTTCCAGAATGCCATAAATTCTTTTAATTTTTTGTTTTTCCCGAAGCTGAATTCCGTACTCGGAAAATTTCATTCTTCTGCCTGTTCCATGTTCACCCGGAGGGTAAGCTTTAACTTCCATAGGGCATTTTTCGGAATGACATTTGCTTCCTTTTAAAAACAGTTTCTGTTTTTCTCTTCTACATAATTTACAAACAGGACCAGTGTATCTCGCCATCTAATATTCTCCTAATTAAACTCTTCTTTTCTTCGGTGGTCTGCATCCGTTGTGCGGAATCGGAGTTATATCTCTAATAGACATAATCTGCAATCCGGCTGTATTTAATGCTCTGATCGCAGCTTCTCGTCCGGAACCGGGACCTTTAACATATACATCCACTTTTCTTAAACCGAGGTCATAAGCTTCTTTTGCCGCATCTTCTGCGGTAACTTGTGAAGCAAATGGTGTGTTTTTTCTTGATCCTTTAAATCCGTTTTTTCCCGCGGATGACCAAGAAATAGTATTTCCATAAATATCTGTAATCGTAACAAGAACATTATTGAAAGATGCTTTTATATGAGCAACTCCATTCGCATCAACATGAATTTTCTTCTTCGTCTTTTTCGTAGTTTTAGCCAACTCTAAACTCCTTGATTAAATTATTACTTCTTACCAGCAGCTTTTTTCTTACCGGCTACTGTTTTTCTTCTACCTTTACGTGTTCTTGAATTAGTCTTGGTTCTCTGTCCGCGTACCGGCAATCCTCTACGATGTCTTAATCCACGGTAAGCTCCAATATCCATCAGTCGTTTAATATTCTGCTGAACTTCACTTCTAAGAGCACCTTCAACTTTATAGTTATCCATCATAACGGATCTGATTTCAGCAATTTCTTCTTCTGTCAAATCCATTATTTTCTTTTCAGGATCAACTTTAGCTTTTTCAAGAATATCGTAAGCCGCATGTCTTCCAATTCCGTAGATGTAAGTTAATCCAACAAATGCTTTCTTGTTTTTGGGTAAATCAATTCCTGCTATACGAGCCAATTCAAAACCTCCTGATTTCTTTTAACCTTGACGTTGTTTATGTTTTGGATTTTTACAAATTACCATTACAACGCCGTTTCTTTTAATTACTTTGCAATGCTCGCAAATCTTCTTTACTGATGCACGTACTTTCATATCATTTATACCTATAAGTTATCCGACCTTTACTTAAATCATAAGGAGACATCTCAATTGAAACTTTGTCCCCAACTAATATCTTTATAAAATGCATTCGCATTTTACCTGAAACATGAGCAATAATTTCATGCCCGTTATCCAGTTTTACTCTAAAATGAGCATTTGGCAGCGTTTCTGTTACTACTCCGTCAACTTTAATTGCTTCTTGTTTCGCCATTTTCTTACACTTTACTCAATATTTCCGGTTTTCCGTCTATTATTGCCAACGTATGCTCAAAATGAGCTGATGGTTTTCCATCTGCACTGGCAATCGTCCAACCGTCGTTTTTAACTTTTACTCGCCATGTGCCTAAGTTTATCATCGGCTCTATGGCGATAGTCATTCCATTTTTTATTAATGCTCCGGTATTTTTTTTACCGAAATTCATTATTTGCGGGTCTTCATGCAATTCGCGTCCGACCCCATGTCCGCATAAATCACGAACAATACCAAAACCGTATCTGTTTACATATTCTTCAATCGCATGACCAATATCGCCGATTCTATTTCCAACTCTGGCTTGATCAATACCAACATATAATGCATTTTCGGTTACTTCCATCAATTCTTTTTTTTCATCCGATATTTTTCCGACAGCAACAGTTAGAGCGGCATCGCCGTAATAACCGTTTTTTATGGCTCCGGTATCGATTGAAATAATGTCACCTTCAACTAATTTTCTGTCACCCGGTATCCCGTGAACAACTTCTTCATTTACCGAAGCACATATTGTCCCCGGAAAGGGTAAATCGCTTCCGGACGGATAACCTTTGAATGCAGGAATTGCTCCCTGACTTCTAATATAATCTTCGGCTATTTTGTCCAGCTCATAAGTAGTAATTCCTTCCTTAACGTGAGCTTTACAAAGCTGTAAAGTTTCACCTACAATTCTTGCGCTTTCTTTGATTAATTCAATTTCTTTTTTACTTTTAATAATAATCAATTTAGCGCCTACTTACGACCCTTTATTTTACCTGATTTCATAAATCCGTCATAATGTCTCATCAACAAATGTGATTCTACTTGTTGTAATGTATCCAAAGCAACCTGAACAATAATTAACAGGCTTGTACCGCCAAAGAATCTGGCGAAACTTCCGGATACACCCATTCTGGATACGAATGCAGGTAATATTGCAATAATTGCCAGAAAGATAGATCCGGGCAACGTAATCTTAGTTAAAATATTATCAATGAACTCTGAGGTTTGTTTTCCCGGTCTTATACCCGGAATAAAACCTCCCTGTTTCTTCATATTTTCAGCAACATCCTGCGGGTTAAATGCAATTGCCGTATAAAAATATGTAAAGAAGATAATCATTATTGCATAAACAAACGAATACGTAAACGATGTATATTGCAAATATCCCGATAAACTCTGCAACAGCTCACTATCCGGGAAAAATGACAATACCGTACTCGGAATAAACATTATTGCTTGTGCAAAAATAATTGGCATAACTCCGGCAGTATTAACACGTAAAGGAATATATTGTGTAACTCCGCCGTAAACTTTACGACCAACCACGCGTTTGGCATATTGCACCGGAATTCTTCTTGTACCGTTGGTTACCAAAACAATACCGGCAACAATAAAGAATAACATGATGAAAATAACAATTTCGATTACCAGATTTCTTTGTCCTGCAGCTAACAGACGGTACTCGTCTAACAAAGCATAAGGTAATCTGTCAATAATACCGATAGTAATTATCAATGAGATTCCGTTTCCAATTCCGCGTTCGGTTATCTGTTCACCTAACCACATCATGAAAATTGTTCCGGCAACCAATAACGTAATAGTTGTTGCTGTCCAAAATATTCCTTGAACTTCCGGAGGAATAATAGATACACCGTTAATGTTTATATTTTTAAGATGTATTGTTACACCCCAAGCTTGAAATGCGGAAATTAATACAGTTCCGTATCTCGTCCACTGTGTAAGTTTTTTTCTTCCTTCTTCACCTTCGTTCTGCAACTTCTGAATTGAGGGCACAACAGCTCCCAACAACTGGAAGATAATTGAAGAACTAATATAAGGCATAATTCCAAGCGCAAAAATAGCGGCATTCGAGAACGCCCCTCCAACAAATAAATCATACAATCCAAACAGGTTGTCAGATGTTTTGTTTGCCATTGCCTGTGATAATAGATGGTGATCTATACCGGGCAATGTTACGTGTGCTCCAATTCTTACAATCACTAATAAACCGATTGTAAAAAGAATTCTCTGCCTTAATTCATGAATCTTAAAAATATTTCTGAAAGTATCTTGTATTTTTCCCATTAATCTACAATCTCTTTAATAGTTCCACCAGCAGCTTCAATTTTTTGTTTTGCGCTTGCACTGAATTTATGCGCTTCAACTTCCAACTTTGCGGTTAATTCTCCGTCGCCTAAAATTTTATATGGAGCAACCGCTTTGGAAATAAGTCCGTTTTTGTAAAGAACAACAGCATCAATTTTATTGCCATCTAATTTCTTTTCATCAACTAAGCGTTGTAACGACATTACATTAATAGCCTGATATTCAATACGAAAGATGTTCTTAAAACCTCTTTTAGGCACACGACGCTGTAAAGGCATTTGTCCGCCTTCGAACCATGCACGATGTTTAAATCCCGATCGTGAACCTGCTCCGTTCATTCCGCGTGTAGCTGTACCGCCTCGACCGGTTCCTTCACCACGACCAACTTTTTTTCTCTGTTTTCTCGCGCCTTTAGCGTATTTCAAATTACTTAAGATATCCATTTAAGCCTCATCTTCTTCAATTTCTTCAAATTTAACCAAATGCTGAACCTTATTTATCATTCCTCTTATCTGAGGCGTATCATTCTTAATTGTTACGTAATTCGGTCTTCCTAAACCTAACGCTTCAATCGTCCTTTTCTGATCTTTAGGTCTGTCGATAATACTTTTTGTTTGTGTAATCTTTAATTTCTTAGCCATCTAATCACCTCGTTTAGGAATTAAACAATTCTGTTACTGTCATATTTCTTCTCTTAGCCATCGCATTTGCATCAACTAAGTTGAGCAATCCGTTTAATGTGGCTTTTACCTGGTTATGGGGATTACTTGAACCTAAGGATTTTGTAAGAACGTCCTGCACTCCGGCTAATTCCAAAACTGCACGAACTCCGCCGCCGGCTATTAGTCCGGTACCTTGCGAAGCAGGTTTCAGAAGTACGCGACCTGCACCATATTTACCTATTACTTGGTGAGGCAAAGTACCTTTAATAACAGGAACTTTATATACGTTCTTTTTAGCGTCATCGATTCCTTTTGAGATTGCATCAGTTACTTCGTTTGCTTTTCCTAATCCAACTCCAACGTGTCCGTTACCATCGCCAACAACAACAATAGCGTTAAAGCTGAATCGGCGTCCGCCTTTTACAACTTTAGCTACTCTATTTATGTGAACAACCTTTTCTTTCAATCCGTCAAGTATTGTAACTTTTTTAGATCTCAATTTTTCTCTCCATTATTTCTATTCAACTTTAAAAATCTTAGCTGCCGGGAGAGGATTCGAACCTCTGCAGACGCCTCCAAAGGGCGTAGTCCTACCATTAGACGACCCGGCAGTTAACTAAAATTTCAATCCTGCTTTTCTTGCACCGTCTGCAACAGCTTTTACTCTACCATGGTATCTGTACCATCCACGGTCAAAAACTACTGTTGTAATTCCGGCTTCGATTAATTTTTTCCCGACAAATTCACCGACAATTGCGCTTTTTTCAATTTTACTTTTAGCGTTTTTAACTTCCTCGGCAATTTCTTTAGAAAGCGAGGAACCTGACAACAATGTTTTGCCGGTAGTATCATCAATTGCTTGAGCGTAAATATTGTTTAAGCTTCTGAAAACGGAAAGCCTTGGTCTTGAAGGAGTTCCCTGGACTTGGCTTCTAACTCTTTTTTGCGCTCTTTTTCTATTCTTAAAAATTCTCTTCTGCATTTTCACTTAACTCCTTTATTTACCTGCAGCCTTACCAGCTTTTCTGATAATAACTTCATCAATATACTTAATACCTTTTCCTTTGTAAGGTTCAGGTTTTCTGAACGACCTAATTTTAGCTGCGACGTTACCAACCAATTCCTTGTCGGCACCGGTAATTGTTACATCTGTCGGACTTGTAACATCAATATTGATTCCTTCTGGAGGTAAAAAGAAGATAGGGTGTGAATACCCAACGTTTAATAATAAACCTTTTCCTTTTAATTCCGCTTTAAATCCGACGCCTACAATTTTCAAGCTTTTCTTAAAACCTTCCGATACTCCGGTAACCATATTCTGCAATAGCGCTCTGGTTAATCCGTGCAATGCTCGGTTCGTTTTCTGGTCATTAGGTCTGGTTACGATTATTTCGTCACCTTCTACTTTAACAGTAATATTCGGATGAGCTGTCATTTTCATTTCGCCTAATTTACCTTTTACGGTAACATCCTGTCCGGATATTTTAACATCCACATCTTTGATATTTATCGGTTTCTTACCTATTCTAGACACTTTTATACCTCTTAATTTTTACCAAATGTGGCAGATTACTTCACCGCCGACACCTTTTTCACGTGCTTGTTTATCAGTCAATAATCCATTTGACGTTGAAATTACAGCTAAACCCAGGCCGTTTAATACTCTTGGAATCTCTTTTCCCGATACGTATTGACGCAATCCCGGAGTACTAATTCTTCTGAGACCTTGAATAGAAGCAACATCATCAACATACTGTAAGTAAATTTTCAGTACATTCTGTTTGTTATCTTCAATAACTTCGTAATCTTTAATAAAATTATTTTCTTTTAACAATTTTGAAATACCGACTTTCATCTTTGAAGAAGGCATCTCTACAAATTTTTTTCTGGCTTTAACAGCGTTTCTAATTCTTGTTAAATAATCAGCAATCGAATCTGTTACTGGCATTTATTATCTCTCCTAATTCTCTTTTACCAACTTGATTTCTTTAAGCCTGGAATTTCACCATTCAGAGCCATTTCGCGTAATACTAATCTGGAAACTCCGAATTTTCTGTAATATCCTCTAGGGCGACCTGTCACCTGGCATCTATTTCTCAATCTGACAGGAGAAGAATTAAGCGGTAACTTTTGCAATCCTTCCCAATCTCCCTGTGCCTTTAATTCTTTTCTTTTTTGAGCATACTTTTTTACCATTTCTGCTCTTTTTGCTTCTCTAGATATTAAACCTTTTCTTGCCATAAGTTTTCTATTACCTTAATTCTTTTTCTTAAAAGGAACACCAAATGCTAACAAAAGCTCGAAAGCTTCTTTATCTGTTTTAGCAGTGGTTACAAAAGTAATATCCATTCCTAAAACGCGATTTACTTTATCAATATTTATTTCAGGGAAAATAATATGTTCTTTAATTCCCAATGTATAGTTTCCTCTGCCGTCAAATGCCTTGTCCGGAATACCTCTAAAGTCTCTAACACGCGGTAATGCGGTAGAAATTAACCTGTCAAGAAACTCATACATTCTTTCGCCGCGCATTGTTACTTTTGCGCCGATTTTCATTCCTTCTCTCAACTTAAAGTTAGAGATAGATTTTCTTGCGGTTCTTACGGAAGGTTTTTGTCCGGTAATAGTTGTAAGAGCAGTGAGAGCTTCATCTAATATTTTAGAATCTTGCACAGCTTCTCCAACACCCATATTGACAACAATCTTGTCAAGCTTCGGAACTTCCATTATATTTTTATATTGAAATTGTTCTTTCAATTTTGAAATAATTTCCTCGTTGTACTTAGTGAACAATCTAGGAGTTATTTTCTCTTCAGTTACTTTAACTTCTTCAGTCTTTGCTTTTTTCTTTGCCATTGTTACAAAACCCTAAAATTTATGACAACATTTCGTTACTTACTTTAGTAATTCTTACACTCTTTTTCTTACCGGTCTTATCATCCACAATTACCTTGTAGCCTACTCTAGTCTTTTTGTTTGTCTTCGGATCAACGAGCATAACGTTCGAAGCATCGATGGGCATCTCTTTTTCGATGATACCTCCGTTAGGGTATTGTTGATTCGGTTTTGTGTGACGTTTTCTTAAATTAACGCCTTCAATTATAACTCTGTTTTTCTTAGGAAATACCTTTAAAATTTTTCCGGTTTTTCCTTTGAAGTTACCAGCTACTACAATCACATTATCGTCTTTTTTAACTTTCATTGTTCATCCCAATTTTAAAGCACTTCTGGCGCTAATGAAACAATCTTCATAAATTTCTTTTCTCTTAATTCTCTGGCAACAGGGCCAAAGATTCTTGTTCCGCGAGGTTCATTTTGGTTATTTAGCAATACCGCAGCATTTTCATCAAATCTGATATACGAACCATCGTTTCTTTTTATCTCTTTTTTTGTACGAACAATTACAGCCTTTGAAACTTCACCCTTTTTAACATTACTGTTAGGGATAGCAGTTTTTACAGTTACTACTATTACGTCTCCTACGCTTGCATACTTGCGTCCGCTACCGCCTAAAACTTTAATGCAAACAACTTTTTTGGCGCCTGAATTATCCGCAGCAACTAATGATGTCTCTTGTTGAATCATTTCTTAAAACTCCTTATCAGCACTTTACTTAGCTTTTTCGATTATTTCTACCAAATTCCACTTCTTTCTCTTGCTGAGCGGTCTTACTTCCATAATCTTTACAATATCGCCAACACCGGTTTGATTACTCTCGTCGTGTGCCATTAATTTTTTTGTAATCTTAAAATACTTTTTATATAAAGGATGTTTAACTTTTCTCTCGATCTTAACTACGATACTCTTATCCATCTTGTTCGAAACCACAACACCCGTACGAGTTTTTCTTCTTCCTCTAGTCTCCATGGACTTAATTTATCTCCTGATTTTTATTTCCATTTTTCTGAGCTTCTAATTCTCTTTCGCGCAATACGGTTTTCATTCTGGCAATATCTTTTCTTGTCATTTTTAATTTAGCCGTATTTGTTAAGTTCTTTAGCTCATTCTGAAAGCGTAAATCAACTAAGTTTTTTTCTTCTTCAGCTATTCTTCTAATAATCTCTTCAGAACTCATTTCTCTAATTTCATAGATTTTCATCTTTAACCTTATAACCTTTGTTTATTGATAATCAGGTCGTGATACAATTTTTGTTTTAATAGGAAGCTTGTATGATGCTAATTTCAATGCTTCCGATTGGATTTCTTTAGAAACACCTGCTGTTTCAAACAAAATTCTTCCCGGTTTTACAACAGCTACCCAAAATTCCGGTGCTCCTTTACCTTTTCCCATTCTGGTTTCCAATGGTTTTTTAGATACCGGTTTGTCAGGGAAAATTCTAATCCAAACTTTACCGTCTCTTTTCATTCTACGTGTAATTGCAACTCTACACGATTCAATCTGGCGTGAAGTAATCCAAGCGGCATCCAAGGCTTTTAATCCCATTTCACCAAATGCGATTCTATGACCTCTCTGTGCTTTACCTCTTCTTCTTCCGCGCTGAGACTTTCTATATTTTACTCTTTTTGGCATTAACATAAAACTATCTCCGAACTCTTATTCGCTTATTCTTCTACCGTAAACTTCGCCTTTGAAAATCCACACCTTTACACCAATCGAACCGTAAATAGTTTGTGATGTTGCGGTTGCGTAATCAATGTCGGCTCTAATAGTATGAAGTGGAATTCTTCCTTCTTTATACTGTTCGCTTCTTGCCATTTCAGCACCGCCTAGTCTTCCGGCTAATTTAATTCTAATTCCTTTCGCACCCATTCTCATTGCATTCTGTATCGCAGATTTCATTGCGCGTCTGAACGAGACACGACCTTGAAGCTGAGATGCAATATTTTCTGCAACTAAATAAGCGTCCAATTCAGGTCTTTTTATTTCACTGATCTGAACCTTAACATCTTTGCTTAAATAATTCTTCAATTCTTCTTCTAACTGAGCAATTTCTTTACCGCTTTTTCCGATAACTACTCCAGGTCTTGAAGTATGGATAGTAATCGAAAGATTTTTGGAGGTCCTGTCGATAACTATTCTGGATACGCCCGATTTCTTAAGTCTTTTACGAATATATACTCGAATTTTCTTGTCTTCGGCTAATTTGGTTTTATAACTTTTTGATTCAAACCAATTGGATTCCCATCCACGTATCACACCAACTCTAAAACCTATCGGATTTGTTTTCTGACCCAAAAATTCCTCCTACTTAGCTTTTAGTAGCGACTACTATAGTTAAATGATTAGTTCTTTTCCTAACTCGGAATGCACGTCCCATCGGTGCCGGTTGAATTCTCTTGAGCATCGGTCCGCCATTCGAGTAGGCTTCTTTTACATACAAATCAGTCATGTCAACATTTGCACCTTCTTCGGTGTTAAACAAATTTGCCACGGCTGATCTTAATACTTTTTCTGCATAATCCGAAGCATGTTTCGGGTGAAAATGCAAAATTTCAATCGCTTCGCTTACAGATTTTCCTCTGATAAGATCAATAACCAATCTCATTTTACGAGGCGATACTTTAATAAATTTATGTGTTGCTTTAGCTTCCATTTCTAAACCTCTAATCACTTTTTACGTGCAGCTTTTTCTGCTTTAGTTCCCGGGTGACCTCTAAAAATTCTTGTAGGGGCAAATTCACCTAATTTATGTCCAACCATATTTTCCGAAATATAAACCGGAATCATCTTATTCCCGTTATGAACAGCAATGGTATGCCCGATAAAGTCGGGAACAATCATGCTTGCACGAGACCAAGTTTTAATAACTTTTTTCTCGTTTTTTTCGTTCATTTCACGAACTTTCTTCAACAACTTATAACTTACAAATGGACCTTTTTTAATTGATCTTGGCATATCCTACTCTAGTTTATTTTCTTCTCTTAACAATTAATTTATCAGAAGCTTTATTCTTTTTACGTGTCTTCAAACCTTTTGCCGGCTGGCCCCATGGTGAAACCGGATGCCCGCCGCCGGATGATTTACCTTCGCCGCCGCCCATAGGGTGATCAACAGGGTTCATCGCAACGCCTCTGGTTTGAGGTCTTCTTCCTAACCATCTGCTTCTACCAGCTTTACCTAAACTAATATTGAGATGATCAGCGTTACCAATAACGCCGTATGTTGCCATACATTCCAAACTTAACATTCTTACTTCACCTGAAGGCATTCTTAAAGTTCCGTATTTTCCTTCTTTAGCTACCAACTGAAGTGAAGCACCGGCTGATCTACCTAACTGACCGCCTTTGCCCGGTTTTAGTTCAACATTATGAACAAAACTACCTAAAGGCATATTTTTAAGTTTTAAGGCATTTCCGACTTTAATTTCCGCATCTTCACCTGACATAACGGTTTCGCCGACTTTCAATCCGTTTGGAGCCAAAATATATCTTTTCTCTCCATCGGCATAATGCAATAATGCAATTCTGGCCGTTCTATTCGGATCGTATTCAATAGCAGCAACTTTTGCAGGTACGTCAAATTTATTTCTCTTAAAATCGATAATTCTGTATCTTCTTTTATGTCCGCCGCCTCTGTGTCTGGATGTAATTCTACCTAAATTATTACGTCCACCTGATTTTTTAAGAGGTGCCAGTAACGATTTTTCGGGAGTGGTTTTAGTAATCTCTTCAAAAGTAGAGATTGACATAAATCTTGTTCCCGGTGTATTTGGTTTTAATTTTCTAATTGCCATTTAATTCTCCGCTAGCCTAAACTTCACCAATTAAGTCTATAGTTTGACCTTCTTTCAAAGTAACGATAGCCTTTTTAAAACGGGGTGTTCTACCAACAAAACGCCCTTTTTTAGTAAATTGAGTCTTAACTTTACCTTTATATTTCATCGTATTTACCGAAACAACTTCTACTTCAAACTTATCGGCAACAGCTTTCGCAATTTCAATTTTATTTGCATCATAAGCAACCACAAATCCAAATTGATTGTTATCTTCCGATAAATCGGTAAGTTTTTCTGTAATCAACGGTCTAACTAAAATATTACGCATCTTATAATCTTCCAGCGATTAGTTTAATATTTTTTCAATTTTTTCAACTGCACCCGCTTGTATTAACAATACTTGATTGTTTACTAAGTCGTAAGTGGATGCTTTTTCAGCTTCAACAATATTTACTTTAGGGATATTTCTTCCGGATTTGTAAATATTCTCTTTTGTTGAATCTGTCAATAAAAGTACTTTTTTGTTATCAAGATTTAACAATCTTAAGATATTATCAAATTCTTTGGTTCTCGGAGCTTCAAAATCAAAGTCCTCCACAATCATAATTTGATTAGCTTTTGCTTTGTATGAATAAGCAGATTTTCTTGCTAATCTGAGTACTTTTTTATTTAATTTCTGACGATAATTTCTGGGGCGTGGTCCAAAAATTGTTCCACCGCCAACCCATAAAGGAGACCTGGTTGTACCGGCTCTTGCAGTACCCCTACCTTTTTGTCTCCAAGGTTTTTTACCACCGCCGGAAACTTCGTTACGTTCTTTAGCTTTATGAGTACCCTGTCTTTTATTCGCTAAGTGAGCTTTAACAGCTAAATAAATCACATGGTCATTAGGTTCAATAGCAAAGATATTATCCGATAACTCAACTGTTTCACCGGATTTTGAACCATCTATTTTATAAACCTCTAACTTCATCATTCTCTCTTATTTATTAATTTCGACAACTGAATTTATAGCGCCAGGGACACTACCTTTAACAAAAATAATATTCTTTTCAGGAATGATCTTAACAACTTTTAAATTCTTAATAGTAACTCTTTCATTACCTGTGCGTCCTGCCATGCGTGTTCCTTTCAAAACTCTCGAAGGAGATGAACTTTGTCCGATTGAACCGGGAGCTCTTTCTCTATCTTTCTGACCGTGAGTTCTTCCGCCAACACCGCTAAATCCGTGACGTTTCATTACACCCTGAAATCCTTTTCCTTTTGATTTGGAAGCTACTTTAACTTCTTCACCTTCTGTAAATATTTCAGTTGTAATTATATCGCCTACTTTATATCCCGATACATCATAGTTTCTGAATTCACGGAGGTATCTTGCAGGTACCAAATTATTTTTTTTATAATATGCTGATTGCGGTTTATTTAAGTGTTTTTCTTTCCTTACACCGAATCCAATCTGTAACGCATTATATCCATCTTTCTTTTCGGTTCTAATCAAAGTAACCGTACAAGGTCCTGCTTCAATAGCAGTTACGGGAATATTAACACCATCTTCAGTGTATATATTCGTCATTCCTATCTTTTTTCCCAACAAACCAGGCATCGTTTTCCTCAATTATAATTTAATCTCAATATCAACACCCGCCGGTATATCTAACTTACTTAATGAATCGACGGTTTTGTTATTTGAATTATGAATATCGATTATTCTTTTATGTGACCTGATTTCAAACTGTTCTCTCGATTTTTTATCGACATGAGGCGATCTTAAGACGGTATATACGCTTCTTTTAGTAGGCATCGGAATTGGACCGGATACCACTGCGCCTGTACTTTTAACAGTTTTAATAATCTTCTCAGTAGATTTGTCAATCAACTGATGATCGTATGATTTTAATTTAATTCTTATTTTCTGACCAGCCACTTTTTTCTCCTAAAATTTAACCGGAGAGGAACAAACGTCCTCTCCAATTAAGAAGTTTTTATTCAAATATCTTCGTTACAACACCAGCGCCAACTGTTCTACCGCCTTCGCGGATAGCAAAACGTAAACCTTCTTCCATTGCGATTTCGGTAATCAAGGAAACTTTAAGTTTTACGTTATCGCCAGGCATAACCATGTCCGTACCTTCAGGTAAGTCAACTATACCTGTTACGTCGGTTGTTCTGAAATAGAACTGAGGTCTGTAACCATTAAAGAACGGAGTATGACGTCCACCTTCGTCTTTTGACAAGATGTACACTTCGCCTTCAAATTTTGTATGAGGTGTAATGGAACCAACTTTTGCCAATACCATTCCTCTCTGAATTTCTTTTTTGTCAATACCTCTCATAAGAATACCTGCATTGTCACCGGCTAATGCTGAATCCAATTCCTTACGGAACATTTCAATACCGGTAACTACTGTCTTCTTATGAACGCCAAGTCCGATTAACTCAACTTCCTGACCTAATTTAACTTCGCCTCTTTCAACTCTACCGGTTGCAACCGTACCACGTCCGGTGATTGAAAATACGTCTTCAACAGGCATCAAGAATGGTTTGTCAACATCTCTTTCCGGTAGCGGAACGTATGAGTCAACCGCATCCATTAATTGCCAGATTGAATCCAATCTCGGATCGTCTGCAGGAACAGATTCGTCAGATGCAGCTTCTAAAGCTCTAAGTGCAGAACCACGGATAATTGGAATTTCATCACCCGGGAATTCATATTCGTCTAATAATTCTCTTAATTCCATTTCAACGAGTTCAATTAATTCCTCGTCGTCCATCATATCAACTTTATTCAAATACACAACTATTCTCGGCACACCAACCTGGCGAGCTAACAAAATGTGTTCTCTGGTTTGAGGCATAGGACCATCAGTTGCGGCAACAACTAATATCGCACCGTCCATCTGAGCAGCACCGGTAATCATGTTCTTAACATAATCAGCGTGACCGGGACAGTCAACGTGTGCATAGTGACGATTAGCTGTTGAATATTCAACGTGTGCTGTTGCAATTGTAATACCGCGTTCTCTTTCTTCAGGGGCATTGTCAATTGAATCAAAGGTTCTGACTTCAGATAAACCTTTTTTTGCTAATGCCATTGTAATGGCAGCTGTTAATGTTGTTTTACCATGATCCACGTGACCAATTGTTCCAATATTAACGTGCGGCTTACTCCGATCAAATTTTTCTTTAGCCATTGAATTCTCCTTTTAACTTTTTTATAACTTTCTCTATTTGTTTATTTATCAGAATTAATAATTTCTTCCGCTACCGATTTAGGTACCGGACTGTAATGAGCAAACTGCATTGTATAAATTGCTCTTCCTTGTGTCATTGAACGCAATCTTGTTGCATATCCGAACATTTCGGATAATGGCGCTGTTGCTTTAATTACCTGAGCATCTCTGCGGGGCGTAAATCCTTCGATTTTTCCCCTGCGTGAGTTCAAATCGCCCATAACATCACCGAGATATTCTTCCGGTGTTGTTACTTCAACATCCATAATCGGCTCAAGTAAAACAGGTGCAGCTTTTTTTGCTCCATTCTGTAATGCCATGCTACCGGCAACTTTAAATGAAAGTTCATCCGAATCAACATCATGATAAGAACCGTCATACAAAGTAACTTTAATGTCAACCATCGGGTATCCGGCAATTACGCCGTTTTTCATTGCTTCTTCAAGTCCTTTTGAAACAGGATTAATATACTCTTTAGGTATTGCTCCGCCGACTATATTATTAACGAATTCAAATCCTTTACCCGCTTCGTTGGGTTCCATTTTAATCAATACATGACCGTATTTACCGCGTCCACCGGATTGTTTAACAAATTTACCTTCGGCATCAACTGCTTTTGTGATAGTTTCACGATAAGCTACCTGAGGTTTGCCGACATTAGCTTCAACTTTAAATTCACGTTTCATTCTATCAACTAAAATCTCAAGATGAAGTTCGCCCATACCGCTGATTAATGTCTGACCTGTTTCTTCATTAACTTTCACTTTAAATGTCGGATCTTCTTCAGATAATTTAACCAACGCTTCAGATAATTTATCCTGATCGGCTTTCGATTTCGGCTCAATTGCAATCTGAATTACTGGTTCCGGGAATGCCATTTTTTCAAGCATAACACCGTGTTTTTCGTCACCGCATAAAGTGTCGCCGGTACGTGTGTGTTTTAAGCCGACAATTGCCACAATATCACCTGTTCTGACTTCATCCATGTCTTCACGGTGATTTGCATGCATCAAAAGCAACCTTCCAATTCTCTCCTTTTTATCGGAATTAGAATTGTAAACATATGAACCTGCTTTAAGCATTCCGCTGTAAACCCTAACATAAGTTAATTTTCCCACATAAGGGTCTGTCATAATCTTAAATGCAAGTCCGGTGAAGTTTTCCTCCAAAGAAGGTCTGATTTCGACTTCTTCATCGGTTTTAACAGAAGTAGCATTAACAATACCTGCATCCATCGGAGAGGGAAGAAAATCAATAACACCATCTAAGAGCATTTGAACGCCCTTATTTTTGAATGCTGAACCGACTAATACAGGAACAATTTTTAATTCTATAGTTGCTTGACGAAGAACACTAACAATTTCTTGTTTGGTAATTTCTTCGCCATCGAGATATTTTTCTAATAATGTATCGTCCACATCCGAAACAGCTTCTAACATCAAGGTTCTGTATTTATTTGCTATCGGGATTAAATCCGTTGGTATTTCGATATCTTCATACGTTGCGCCTAATGTTTCATCATTGTACATTCTGGCGTGCATATCTAATAAGTCGATTACCCCTGCAAATAAATCGCCCGAGCCGATTGGCAATGCGATTGGAACCGCATTTGCTCCGAATCTATCCCTAATGGAATCAACCACACTGTAAAAATCAGCGCCTGTTCTATCCATTTTATTTACAAATGCAATTCTTGGAACTCTATATTTATCGGCTTGTCTCCAAACTGTTTCCGACTGTGGTTCAACACCCCCGACACCGCAGAATAAAGCGATAGCTCCATCAAGTACTCTTAATGAACGCTCTACTTCAACTGTAAAGTCAACGTGACCGGGTGTGTCAATAATATTAATCTGGTGATTTTTCCAATAGGCGGTTGTTGCTGCACTGGTTATAGTAATACCACGCTCTTTTTCCTGCTCCATCCAATCCATTGTTGCAGCACCGTCATGAACTTCACCGATACGGTGAGTTTTCCCCGTATAATAGAGAATACGTTCCGTTGTAGTTGTTTTACCGGCATCAATGTGTGCCATAATGCCGATGTTTCTAACTTTCGATATATCTACTCTTTTCCTAGCCATCTAATCTAATTTAATCCTTTATTACCATCTAAAATGTGCAAATGCTTTATTAGCTTCTGCCATTCTGTGAGTATCTTCTTTTTTCTTAACTGACGAACCTTCTCCGTTAGCTGCCGCCATTAATTCTGCCGCTAACTTCTGTGCCATCGATTTATCTTTTCTGTCACGGGAGTAATTTTTAATCCATCTGAATGCCAAAGCAATTCTTCTTTCAGGTCTTACTTCCATCGGCACTTGATAAGTTGCGCCGCCAACTCTTCTACTTCTTACTTCAACCAACGGCTGTACATTTTGTACGGCCTTCTGAAAAACTTCTAAAGCAGGCTTTTTTGTTTTTTTCTCAATAATATCAAAAGTATCGTACAAAATTTCGCGTGCTGTGTTTTTCTTACCGTCCCACATAATATAATTTATAAATTTAGCGACTAAAATATCGTTAAATTTAGGGTCCGGTTTTACGTATCGTTTTTCTGCTCTTCTCTTTCTCATAACTCTTATTTAGCCTTTGGTTTCTTAGTACCGTATTTGGATCTACTCTGTTTTCTTTCCGCTACACCGCCGGTATCAAGTGTACCGCGAATAATGTGATAACGAACACCGGGTAAATCTTTAATTCTACCACCTCTAATCATTACGATTGAGTGCTCTTGCAAATTATGACCTTCGCCCGGAATGTAAGCTGTTACTTCTATTCCGTTTGTTAATCTAACCCTGGCTACTTTTCTTAAAGCCGAGTTCGGTTTTTTAGGCGTAGTCGTATATACTCTTGTGCAAACGCCTCTTTTCTGAGGATTTGCATCTAAAGCCGGAGCTTTACTTTTCATTACTATTTTTTTACGGCCTTTTCTTACCAATTGATTAATTGTAGGCACTATTCCTCCAACACTTTCAAAAATTTCAGACCCTCAATATATCTATATTAAGGGTTTTTGTCAAGTTATGTTATTTAAAAATAATAAAAAATACTAATTTTCCGGTTCCGAAGACTCTGTTTTGTCATCTTCTTCACCTTCAATTATCTCTTTTTCTTCTTCCGGGACTTCTATGATAATATCTTTGTATTTTTTTAGTCCCGTACCAGCAGGGATTAAATGCCCCATAACAACGTTCTCTTTTAAACCAAATAGATTATCAACCTTAGCTTGAATAGACGCATTGGTTAATACCTTAGTAGTTTCTTGGAACGATGCCGCCGAAATAAAACTTTCCGTTGATAACGCTGCCTGGGTAATTCCCAGCAAAACGTTATCAAAAGTTGCAGGTTCCGCATCTCTTACTTCGGGGGGATTTTTTTCCTTGCGTTTCATATCATTTGTAATTTCTCTGTACTTCGCGCGTGAAATTAATTGACCAATCTTCAGTTCGGCATCACCGGGGTCCAAAACATAAACCATATTTTGAACTCTAAGGTTTTCTTTGTTGAATTTTACGCGGTCAACTAAGTCTTCATCTATAAAGTCGGTATCGCCTGCGCTTACTACTCTTACTTTTTTCAACATCTGGCGAACAATAACTTCGATATGTTTGTCATTAATTTTCACACCCTGCAAACGATAAACATCCTGAATTTCATTTACAAGATATTCTTGTACCGCATTAGTACCTTTAATTTTCAGAATATCATGAGGATTAATTGGTCCATCGGTTATTTTTTCACCGGCGGGAATTTCATCCCCTTCCTGAACCAATGTATGTTTACCAATAGGAACACTGTAAACTTCTTGAATCGAACCGTCGAATGATTCAACGATAATTTCGCGTGAACCTCGTTTACGAGCTCCGAATTTTACCATACCTTCAATTTCAGAAACAACTGCGGTTTCATGCGGACTTCTGGCTTCGAACAATTCCGTTACTCTGGGAAGTCCACCGGTAATATCGCGGGTTTTGCTTGCTTCCTTCGAGATTTTTGCCAACGCCGTACCGGCTTGTACCATTTCATCTTCTTCTACTGAAAGGTATGCGCCGATTGGCATTATAAAGGATTTTTCAACTCCGTCTTCACCCATAATAACAATCGAAGGAGTAATTGTTTTATCTTTGAATTCAGTTACAACTTTCTGAACGTGACCGGTTTGCGCATCTGAAATATCTTTTACGGATAAGCCCGGAATTAAGTCAACAAACTTTACGCGTCCGCCTATGTCTGTTAAAATAACTGAATTGTAGGGGTCATGTGTGTAAAGTGGTTGCTTTGGTTTAACGGTGTCGCCTTCCTTTACAAGTAGTTCTGCACCGTAAGGTACGTCATAACGTTTAATGGGACGGTTATCCGTATCAAAAATATTGATTGCACCACGACGACCGATTACTACTTTGCTTGTTGTAGTATCACCAAAAATGTCGGTTTTAGTGTTTTCCACGTAATTTAGTTTCTCGAAATGTACTTTACCTTCAACGCCCGACTCAACCTGAGATTGGCTGGCAATATGAGATGAAGTACCTCCCAAGTGGAAAGTTCTTAGCGTAAGCTGCGTACCCGGTTCACCGATAGATTGAGCCGCTACAATTCCTACAGCTTCGCCGATTTCAACGAGTTTGCCGGTCGTGAGGTTACGTCCGTAACATTTTGCACAGATTCCATGTTCAGCTTCACACGTTAAAACCGTACGAATAAATACGGAATCGATATTGCTATCATCAATTCGCTCTGCCTTTTCTTCAGTGATTAACTCACCGGCTTCAACAATTATTTCGTCGGTTTTAGGATCATAAACATCTTCCTGGGCAACACGACCTGTAATTCGTTCAGCTAAAGGTTCTCTTTCATGCTCACCATCTTTAAGGGCTTTAATATAAACTCCGCGAATAGTTCCGCAATCATCTTCAGAAACAATAACATCTTGTGCAACGTCTGTTAATCTACGAGTCAGATAACCGGCATCAGCTGTTTTCAATGCCGTATCCGCCAAACCTTTACGAGCTCCGTGAGTTGAAATAAAGTACTCTAATACAGAAAGACCTTCTTTAAAGTTAGCGATAATCGGATTTTCGATAATTGCACCTGATTGACCGGACAAGTTTTTCTGCGGCTTCTGCATCAATCCGCGCATACCTGCCAACTGACGAACCTGCTCCTGAGAACCTCTGGCGCCGGAGTCAACCATCATATGAAGCGGGTTAAATCCGTCGCGGTCCTTACGCAACTCGTTCATCAAAGCTTTGGCAATGTCGTTTGTAGTGTATGTCCAAACGTCAATAATCTTATTGTATCTTTCTGTATCGGTAATTAAGCCTTGTTCGTATTCATCAAATATCTGGCTTACTTGTTCGTTCGATTCTGAAATAAGTTTTTCTTTTACCGAAGGAACAATCATATCACTAAAACTGATGGAAATACCCGCTTTAGTCGAATATAAATACCCTAAATCTTTGAGACTGTCAAGAAACTTAGCCGTTTTTTCATTGCCGAGCTTTGTAAATAATCTGTAAATCAATCCGCTGAAGTTTTTCTTAACCAACAACTCGTTGATAAAACCTAATTCTTCAGGAACAATCTGATTAAAAATAACTCTTCCCGGAGTGGTTTCGATTAATTCTCCGTTAATCCGAACCTTAACTTTTGCGTGCAGCCCGACTCTTTCTTCGTCATGAGCGAGAATAACTTCTTTTCTATCGCTAAAAATCATTCCTTCGCCCAAATCACCGGATTTCATCTTTGTAAGATAATAGATACCGAGGATAATATCCTGAGTAGGAACAACAATGGGATTACCGTTTTGAGGCGACAAAATGTTATGACTTGAAAGCATCAGCAAAGTGGCTTCCAACTGCGCTTCGTATGATAACGGAAGGTGAACGGCCATCTGGTCACCGTCAAAGTCAGCGTTAAACGCCGTACAAACCATCGGATGCAACTGAATTGCTTTGCTGTCAATCAGTTTCGGCTGAAACGCCTGAATACCCAATCTGTGAAGCGTAGGAGCTCGGTTAAGTAAAACGGGATGTCCGTCAATTAACCTTTCCAAAATTTCCCAGATTACGTTTTCTTTTCTGTCAACGGCTTTACGTGCACTTTTTACCGTTTTATAATATCCGCGTTCAATAAGTTTACGAATAATAAACGGTTTATAGAGTTCAACAGCCATATCCTTCGGCAAACCGCATTCATGAAGCTTTAGCTCGGGACCAACAACAATTACAGAACGTCCGGAATAGTCAACACGTTTACCGAGAAGGTTTTGTCTGAATCGTCCTTGCTTACCTTTAAGCATGTCCGAAAGAGATTTAAGCGGACGATTACCATCACTGCGAACAGCACTTGAACGGCGCGAGTTATCAAACAAAGCATCAACAGCTTCCTGAAGCATTCTTTTTTCATTACGAAGAATAACTTCCGGAGCTTTAATATCGATTAATCTTTTTAATCTGTTATTTCTGATAATAACGCGTCTGTATAAATCATTCAAATCACTGGTAGCAAATTTTCCGCCTTCCAATGGTACCAAAGGTCTAAGTTCCGGCGGAATAACGGGAATAATGCTCATCACCATCCATTCCGGTTTGTTGGGAACTTTACCCGGTTTTTCACGGAAAGCTTCCAAAACTCTCAGACGTTTTAGTAAGTCGTCTCTCTTTTGCTGCGAAGTTTCTTCGGCTAATCTTGCTTTCAACTCGTGAAACAAAATTTCAACTTCAGATTCTTTTAGCAAAGTACGAACCGCATCGCCGCCTATTTTAGCAACAAATTTGTTCGGGTCGTCATCTTCCAGTGTTTCATTTTCTTGTGGAAGCGACAATAAAATTTCATAATACTGGTCTTCAGAGAGTAAGTCTTTTTTCTTAAGGCCTGTTGGACCAGGATTAATTACAATATATGATTCATAATAAATTACTTTTTCAAGTTCTTTGGTTTTTAAGCCAATAATATTTCCAATTTTTGACGGTAATGCTTTAAAAAACCAGATATGAACTACGGGAACTGCAAGTTCAATGTGTCCCATTCGCTCGCGTCTAACACTTTTTTGCGTTACTTCAACGCCGCATCGGTCGCACACAATTCCTTTATAACGAATGCCTTTATATTTTCCGCACGCGCATTCCCAGTCCTTTACCGGTCCGAATATTTTTTCACAAAACAAACCATCTTTTTCCGGACGAAATGATCTATAATTTATCGTTTCGGGCTTTGTTACTTCGCCGTGCGATCTCGATAAAATATCATCGGGACTCGCCAAGCTAATCGTAATATTTTTAATATCTTTTACTTTTCGTTCTTGCGCTCCGAATCGCATAGATTTATCTCCTTGTAGAAAAATTCTTAATTAAGTTTAATTTCAAGTCCTAATCCCTGAAGTTCTTTGATAAGAACGTTAAATGATTCAGGAATACCGGGTTCGGAGATATTATCTCCTTTAACTATGGCTTCGTAAATCTTAGCTCTACCTTGAACATCGTCACTCTTGACGGTCAAAATTTCCTGAAGAATATGTGAAGCTCCGTAACCTTCGAGAGCCCAAACTTCCATTTCTCCAAATCTCTGACCACCAAACTGAGCTTTACCTCCAAGCGGCTGTTGTGTGATTAACGAATAAGGACCTGTAGAACGCGCATGAAGTTTATCATCAATCATATGACCTAATTTTAACATATAAATATATCCGGTCATAACTTTCTGATGGAATTTTTCACCTGTCATACCGTTATAAAGGGTTGATTTACTACCTTCGCCGATTCCGGCTTCTTTAATCCAATCTTCAATTTCATAAAATTTAGCTCCGTCAAAAACGGGAGTTTCAAATTTATAACCGAGTTGTTTTCCGACCCATCCGAGAACGGTTTCATAAATCTGACCGATGTTCATACGGGACGGTACACCAAGCGGATTAAGAATGATGTCAACCGGAGTTCCATCTTCGGTAAACGGCATGTCTTCAACAGGTACAACTTTAGCGACAACACCTTTATTACCGTGGCGACCTGCCATTTTATCACCAACTTGAAGTTTACGCTTTTTGGCAATATAAACCTTAGCAAGTTGTACGATTCCGGGTGGTAAATCATCACCGCCGATAACATTTAATCTATCGCGTTTGTAAGTTTCGTGCATTTCGGCAAACGATACGTAGTAGCTGCGATATAATTTTGTGATGTATTCATTGGTTTGTTCATCATCAAACCAATTTGTTCTATAGTCTAATTTGGTAATATCTTCGAGAGATTCAAAAATACCTTCTTTAATTTTCGTACCGGATTTAATTACAACTGAACCGTCCAAATCATGAATACCGTTGGTAGTTTTGCCCATTGTAATTTTGTACAATTTCCGGACTAACTTATCATAATATTCTTCTTTGTTCTTTTCGAATTTTCTCTCAAGTTCTTCAAGTTGTTTTTTCTCACGTTTTTTAGTTTCAGGATCTTTGGTTTTACGAGTAAACAATCTTGTTTTCAGAACTATTCCGTGCAATCCCGGTGAAGCTTTTTTCGAAGCATCTTTTACGTCGCCGGCTTTATCGCCGAAAATAGCTTTCAGTAATTTTTCTTCCGGTGTAGGATCGCTTTCACCTTTAGGGGTAATTTTACCTACTAAAATATCTCCTTCGTTAATTAAAGCCCCTTCACGAATAATTCCGTTTTCATCCAGATTTCGTGTGGTTTCTTCACTAACGTTAGGTATATCTCTCGTAAGTTCTTCCTGTCCGCGTTTTGTTTCGCGTACTTGAAGTTCAAACTCTTCGATATGAATCGAAGTAAATGTATCGTTTTGTACTAATCTTTCACTAATGATAATAGCATCTTCAAAGTTATATCCGCGCCAAGGCATAAATGCAACAAACACATTTTTACCAAGTGCCAATTCGCCATTTTCCATTGCGTGTCCGTCGGCAAGAACATCTCCTTTTTTGACCTTCTGTCCGACTTTTACAATTGGTTTTTGGTTTAGACATGTTTCCTGGTTGGTTCCGGTAAATTTGACCAAACGATAGTCAACCAATCTGTATTCGTCGAAAGTGGTTAATGCCTCTTCACTGTTCGGATCAACATCATATTTAACGGTAATTTTCTTTGCATCAACGTATTCAACCGTTCCGTTGCCTTCGGCAATTATTAACGAACGTGAATCGTGAGCTAATTTATATTCCATTCCCGTACCGACAATTGGGGCTTCCGGTTTAAGAAGCGGAACCGCCTGACGCTGCATGTTCGAACCCATTAAGGCGCGGTTAGCATCATCGTGATCGAGGAAAGGAATTAACGAAGCGCCGGCACTTATAATCTGTGCAGGTGCAACGTCCATATAATCAACTTCCTCAGGGTGTACAACCGGAAACTCACCTTTGAACCGGCATTTAACCCTGTTGTTCAAAAACTCACCTTTTTCGTTAATCGGCGCATTTGCCTGCGCAATCGTAAATTGGTCTTCTTCGTCTGCGCTAAGATACTCAACTTTTTTGGTAACCTTGCCTTTAACTACTTTTCGGTACGGAGTTTCGATAAATCCGTAATCGTTTACGCGAGCGTAAATTGTAAGTGACGAAATCAGACCGATATTCGGACCTTCAGGCGTTTCAATCGGACATAAACGCCCATAGTGAGTATGGTGAACGTCACGCACTTCAAATCCGGCACGTTCACGGGTTAATCCGCCCGGGCCCAATGCCGATATTCTTCTTTTATGCGTAAGTTCCGAAAGCGGATTGGTTTGATCCATAAACTGGGACAATTGATTTGTACCGAAGAACGCATTAATTACACTGCTTATTGTTCTGGCATTCACCAAGTCCTGCGGCTGCATGTTTTCCGCATCGCGGATATTCATTCTTTCGCGAATTGTACGCGCCATACGCGCCATACCGACATTGTACTGCTGCATAAGTTGTTCGCCGACAGTACGAATTCTTCTGTTTCCCAAATGGTCTATATCATCAACAGGGATATTTCCTTTTTTCAGGTCGATAATTTTCTTCATTATCGCGATAATATCTTCGATAGTAAGTATTGTAGTATCGAGAGGAATATCCAAGCCTAATTTATCATTCATTCTAAAACGGCCTACTTCGCCTAAATCGTATCTTTTTTCGTTGAAGAACAATTTGTCGATTAGCCCTTGAGCCGTATCAACATCAGGCGCTTCACCGGTACGTAATTGGCGATAAATTGCAAACAAAGCTTCTTCCCTTGTCTCAGCCGTATCTTTTTTTAATGTATTTAATATTAAATCTTGTTCGTATGAGGTCGGAGTAGTAATTAATTTTACTTTGTCAACCGTTGAAGCTTTTATATTATCGATTATTTCTTCGGTTAGTTCTTCGTTTTTTGCAACGTAGATTTCACCTGTGTTCATGTCGATAACATCTTCCAAAGCCGGCATTCCGACATGCTCTTCATAACTTAGTTTCTTGGTTTTTACTTCAATCGACTGTTTGAAAATTTCAAGAATCTCTTCGTCGCTTACATATCCCAAAGCTCTTAACAATGTAGTAGCCGGAAATTTTTTCCTTCTATCAATGTAAACATACATGATATGATGAATATCTGTAGCAAACTCAACCCAAGAACCGCGAAACGGAATAATACGAGCAGAATAGATTGGAGTTCCGTTAGGATGCACTGTTTGCGAAAACGCAACACCCGGTGAACGGTGTAACTGACTAACAATTACTCGTTCGGAACCATTAATTATAAATGTACCTCTGTTTGTCATAAAAGGAAGATTACCAAGGTAAACTTCTTGTTCAATACTATTAATGTATTCTTCGGTTTCGTCATCTTTTGTAGATAAACGTAACTTAGCTTTTACAGGGGCATTATATGTTAAACCCCGTTCTTCACATTCGTCCTGTGAAAATCGCGGTTTTTCTATATTATAACTAATAAAATCTAATCTATAAAACTCTTTATTGTCAAAAATAGGGAAATTAGCTGTAAATACAGACTGCAACCCTTTGTTTTCGCGTTCTTCCGGTTTAACTCTCATTTGAGCAAATTCCTCAAATGATTGGAGCTGAACATCCAACAAATCAGGCATATCTAAGACAGGAGTAATAGTCGAGAAGGTAATTCTTTTATTTTTGGGGTTTATTTTAATGTTGTCCAATCCTGACCTCCAAATAAAATAGATTATGCTTTAAAAAAAATATATAGCGATAGGACGGATTACTCCATCCTATCACTTTTAAATGTAATTCCAATGTTTTAATCAAGCTTATTTAAGCTCGACAGTTGCGCCTGCTTCTTCTAAATCAGCTTTAATTTTGTCAGCTTCATCTTTTGAAACACCTTCTTTTACAGCTTTAGGAGCTGAATCAACTAATTCTTTAGCTTCCTTCAAACCTAAACCGGTGTGTGCTCTTACAACTTTAATAACGTTGATTTTTTTATCGCCGATTCCGGCTAAAACAACGTCAAATTCTGTTTTTTCTTCGGCTGCAGGTGCTTCGCCTGCTGCTGCTCCGCCTGCCATTACTACAGGGGCTGCAGCTGTTACGCCAAATTCTTCTTCCAAAGCTGTTTTTAATTCAGCAGCTTCAACTAATGTTAAACCTTTAATTTGTTCAACGATTTCTGCAATCTTATCGGACATTTTATATTCTCCTTGTTTTAAATTTCTTTATTAAACTTTATGCGGCTTCTTTTTTACTTATTTGGTCAACTACGCTTACTAAATCTCTCATGACTGCATTAATTGCGCCGGCAATACCTGTAGCAGGTTGTGCTATGCTGCCGACAATGCTCGACATAATTTCATCTTTCGTGGGCATTGCAGCCAATACTGAAAGTTTTTCGCCATCGTAGAATGTGGAATCAATGTAAGCGCCTTTGAGAGGAAATTTCTTTTTCTCGTCAAAGTACTTTTTAATGATTTTAGCCGGAGCAACAAAGTTTTCGCCGGTAAAAATAAATCCGGTCATTCCGACTAAAATATCATTAAATTCTTCGTAACCGCCAATCTCTTCTATTGCTTTTTTGGCCAAAGTATTTTTAAATACTTTGTAGGTTACATCATTTTTTCCAAACTCACGACGCAAATCGCTAATATCAGCAACGTCAATACCGTGATAATCAACCAAATAGACCGCTTGGGAGTTCTCGAAAAACCCCTTGATTTCTGCAATTTGTTCTGCTTTTTCGGTTCTATTCATTTTGCACCTTAGTTAAATTTCTTATTTATTATTAGAAGCATCTATTTGTAAATGAGTGCGTAATCTTTATTATTATTTTGTTAAAGCTAATGCTTCGTCTTTATCAATCTTAAGTCCCGGTCCCATCGTACTTGATAGGTAAAGTGACTTAACATACTGACCTTTTGCCGAAGAGGGACGCAATCTAATAATTGTTTTTAAGAAAGCGGCAGTGTTTTCGACTAACTTATCCGTATCAAAATTCAACTTTCCCAACGAAGTATGAATAATACCCGTTTTATCAACGCGGAACTCGATTTTACCGGCTTTAACTTCTTTAATGGCGTTAGCCACATCCATTGTTACCGTACCTACTTTCGGGTTCGGCATCAAGCCGCGAGGACCTAAAATACGTCCTAATTTACCAACTTCGGCCATTGTATCCGGAGTAGCAATTATAACGTCAACGTCTGTCCAGCCTTCTTTTACCTTTTCAACATACTCTTCCAATCCGGCATAATCGGCACCTGCTTCCAAAGCCTCTTTTGCTTTTTCAGGTTTTGCAAATACCAATACGCGAACTTCTTTTCCGGTTCCGTTTGGTAAAATTACAGTGCCACGTACCATTTGGTCTGCATGTCGCGGGTCAACGCCGAGTCTGATGTCACAATCTAATGATTCGACAAACTTTACACTCGAAACATCTTTTAATATATCGATTGCTTCGGCTAAAGAATGTTCTTTCTTCAGATCGACTTTTTCTTTTATCGCTTTAACTCTTTTGGAAACTTTCATATCCTATACCAACAAATTTTTTATTAAACTTATCTTTTAATCTTTAACCTTAACACCCATGCTGCGAGCCGTACCGGCAATCATATTGATTGCATGGTCTATATCATTTGCATTCAAATCGGGCATTTTTGTTTCAGCTATTTCCTGAAGTTGAGCTCTTGTAATTGTACCAACTTTGTTTTTGTTCGGTTCTCCGGAACCCTTATCCAATTTTATGGATTTTTTAATCAATACTGCCGCAGGCGGTGTTTTGGTAATAAACGTAAACGATTTATCGGCATATACCGTAATTACCACAGGTATAATAAGCCCTGCCTTGTCGGCTGTTTTAGCATTGAATTGTTTACAAAATTCCATAATATTAACGCCGCGCTGACCTAAAGCAGGTCCAACAGGTGGCGAAGGATTAGCCTGTCCCGCAGGAATTTGTAATTTAATGTAACCAGAAATTTTCTTTGCCATAACTAAACCTATTTTTTAAATTTATTTTTCTAATTCTGCTTGTACAAAGTCTAATTCAACAGGAGTTTTACGTCCGAAGATTGAAACCATTACTTTCATTTTCATCTTTTCTTCATTAACTTCTTCAATATAGCCTGAGAAGTTATTGAACGGACCATCAATTATTTTTACAAAATCACCGGTTCTGAACATTGTTTCGCTCCTCTCAACATCTTCATCTTGAGATATTTTACCGATAATTCTTTTTACTTCATCCGGCATTAAAGGTGCAGGTTTATTTTTTGTCCCTAAAAATCCCATTACTGATTGTGTATTAGAGACAAAATCATACACTTTGTTATCCATTACTGCATGCAGCAATATATATCCGGGGAAGAAGTTTTTTATCTTTGTCTTCTTTTTCCCGTCTTTTACTTCAAAAACTTTTTCTGTGGGTACCAGAACCTCCACGATTCTTTCTCGTAAGGATTCGTCATCTTCCATTGCCATTTCGATAAGGTTTTTTACCTTATTTTCGTGGCCTGAAAAAGTTCTGACTACAAACCATTGTGCGGCTGAATTTTCCAATTAAAATATTCCTCTTAATATTTGTACCAATGCAATATCAACGAAGTATGTAAATAAAGCAAAAAGTAAACTGGCAACAATCACTACATTGGTAGATTCAATCAGCTCGTCTTTTGTCGGCCAAGTAACTTTTTTCATCTCCTTGACCACATCATTAAAAAAGTCTATAATTTTCTGTTTCATAGTTTAACCTTTTCTTTGCTTGCACGAGAGGAGGGATTCGAACCCCCAACCTGCGGTTTTGGAGACCGCTGCTCTGCCAATTGAGCCACTCTCGTGTAAAAAATTTATTTAGTTTCCTTAAAAATTACATGCTTTCTTATAACAGGATCGTACTTTTTATATTCAACTCTGCCGGGATGATTTCTTTTGTTTTTCATTGTAGTGTATCTGTAGCCTGTTCCGGCGGTACTTTCCAATATTATTCTAATTCTTGCGTTTTTTGCTTTTGCCATTTTAAATCTCCAAAACTTTATTTTTTCCGAGCGTAAGGCTCAACTGCCTTAGAGCTGACGACCGGACTTGAACCGGTGACCTCATCCTTACCAAGGATGTGCTCTACCGACTGAGCTACGTCAGCATAAAAAATTAGAGTGAAAGTGAAATACTTTCACTCGTGCTAATACAAATAGGGAAAAGTTGAGCGGGAGACGGGACTCGAACCCGCGACCAACAGCTTGGAAGGCTGTGACTCTAGCCAACTGAGTTACTCCCGCGTGTAAACGTTATTAAAACTTTACCCGGTATTAGCGTAACTTATTGCGACTGAGAAATAGAGAAAGTCGATAAAGTTAGTAATTAAATATAAAAAAGAACTCAAAGTTCATAGTGGGCGGCGAGGGATTCGAACCCCCAAAGACGTACGTCAACGGATTTACAGTCCGCCCCGGCTCTCCAACTCCGGCGTCCGCCCGATTACTTTCAATCTTTTGATGAACTCAAAATTTCAAGAGCAACAAATTTATCCTTTTTTTTTCTTTAAAGCAAATATTTTTTATTTTTTTTCTAAAGTGAAATTTTTGGTATCCTGATTAATAATATAAAACAGCGCAAAATTCCTCCGACTCAAACTCGTATTATTCCGCAACGCTTGTAAAACTTGAAAACACTCGAATAAATATACTATGCATTTATTGAGAAACTCGCGACAGTTTGCCTGGAGATAAACTTAATAATGTAATTTTATTTTCTCCCTTTTCTTTACAGTATTTTTGTCTTGATTTTTAGGGGGCAGTAAATTATATTACGAAAGGATTTAACAGTTATGGTTTTGTAGGAGATACTCCGTTTACTGCCGAAGTAAATGAAGATGCTTATAGAGATACTATTGTACGAAATGATGAAATTCCCAAAGGAATTGTTTACATTTATACAGGCAGTAAAACTTTTGCAGCCACTCCTTGTAAAGCGTTAATAAGGAGCAAATAGTGAAGATTATTATTTGATTATTCCCTATGCAGGCAATTTCATGACATAGTTGCTGGTTCTCCTAGGGAAAAAACAAGTGAAATTAAAGACGGAAGAGTTTATCTGTATTTAGCAGGTGAGCATATGGTTACCGGTTGTTCCGCATATTTTAATGAATATTTCGGATAATCTGTCGCAGGTATTGGAAATATTAACGGTGACGGATACGATGATAATATAATTTGAACAGGCAATTATAGTGCTGTTGATAGCACTTATGTATATTTTTATTTTAGAGGAGTAAAAATTAAGAACTCGCCTGATATTATTCTTGAAAGAGAATATTCCGAGGATTATATTGGTGAGTCAATGGTTTGGGTCGAAGATATGAGTCTAGATGGTAACCATGAAATAACCGTCGGAGTTTATGGATACAACGGTAAAGCCGGAGAATCTATCGGCAAAACGTTTGTCTATTCGTTAAAATGTGGAACAGCCTCCGTAAATGATTTTGAAAAGTTTAATGAATTTAATTTAGCTCAAAATTATCCGAATCCGTTTTATCCTACAACGACAATTTCATACTCAATCCTTAATATTTACAATACCCTTAGACAAAAAATTACAACAATTGTAAACAAAGCACAAAAGAAGGGAAATTATTCCTTACAATTCAATACTGGCAATCTGCCAAGCGAAATCTATTTCTACCGTCTGAACGTTTACGGTAACAATGCAAGTTTTCCTCTTTTTACAAAGATTAATAAAATGAT
>CAZMZM010000018.1:0-40432 GCA_964570865.1 uncultured Melioribacter sp. | reverse complement strand
TGCTAATATGCGGGTTTGGAATAAAATAGGTGAAGACATAATTCAAACAATTAAGAATTTTGAAGAACTAAACAAAAATAATCCAACCAAAAATACCGGCATTAAAATTCCGGAAAATCTATTGACTCTCCGTTCACTACTTAAAAGGAAATATTCTCTTGCGGAAATTTCCAAAGCAGCTAAACTCCCTGAGTCTGTTGTTTCAATGCAGATTGAATCTTTATTGGCTTACTCACCCGAAACGGAAATAGACGGTGTGGTTTCATCTGAAACTATGGAATTAATTAACAACGTTATAGCAGATGGTTTTATAGAATTGAAAGAAATTAAAAGCCGTTTACCACAATCAGTTACTTATGCGGAGATCCGGATTGTTTTGGCAAAACGGAATGCGCTGAAGTTTCTTTAAGTGTATCCAAATACTTTTGTGCGGAATTAAAGAACGCTTCCCATTCATCCTTATTCCCCTTCAAACTTTTCATGTAGTTTTCGTATTCAGATTTTGTAACTCCGTATAAATTAAAAACCGAATCGACATTAGCAGACGAATCCGAGATTGATTTTTCGCCCGTGATTAATAAATCGATATAAAGCCTTGACATCTTTACCGAATCGTTATTCTTTTTACCGCTGCAGCCTGAAAATATTATTAATATAACTAATGAATAAAGAACTAATCTCATTTCCTTTTACTTGCCTCGAACAAGATTTTCTTTTCACGCTCGGTCAAATTTTGATAACCGCTCTGCGAAATCTTATCCAAAATTCTGTCGATTTCCTCATCTGTAACTACATTGTTATCATCAGAGTCGTGATTAATATCATAAAATTCAGCTTCTTCAACACTTTGTTGAGTACGAAACGGTTTACGAAAAGTCTGTTTCTGTTTGTGCGGATTATATCTTCCGGGTTTCGGTTTTGTTAAACTTTGCAACGAGTCGAACATTCTGTCAAAATTAAAATGATATTTTCTATCGAGAATAATAAATATGAAGGCGGTTATTGCTCCTCCGATATGTGCCAAGTGTGCAACAAACGAGATTCCACCGACAGATAAAACTTCAATCGCCATTAAAAATGCAATTAAATATTTTGCCTTCATCGGAATCAGGAAGTAAACAAAAATATAACGGTTCGGGAACATCATTCCGAAAGCAATCATTACGCCAAAGATAGCTCCGGAAGCTCCAATTGTCGGAGCTAATGCGCCGGTCAGAATCGGCGAGAATAATATTTGTACCAAGCCTGCTCCGATTCCGGAAATTAAATAAAATGCAAGAAATTTTCTGGAGCCCCAAATATTTTCGATTTCCATTCCAAACATCCAAAGCATTAACATATTAAAGAAGATATGCGAAAATCCGCCATGCATAAATTGGTAGGTAATCAATTGCCAAATCTGAAAATTAAAAGGCTCGCCGAATCTATCAAATCCGACAATCGGATTTAATGCGAAGTAATGATTTAGCACATACCATCCCGGAATGTTGCCAAACATAATTCCCATCACTATCTGCTGTAAGAAAAAAACAACAAAATTAATAATTAAAAGCCATTTTATAACAGGGGGGAAAAAGGTAAATCCCCCGAAACCTGTTGGTCTGTAGTAATCTCTATCGTAAAAACTCATAATATCTTTTCTTTAATGAATAATTAAATATAAAAAATAAAGATATGATTTTGTTCCAACAATTCAAATTTTTGTTTTTATCAAAATCCAATGTGCAGATTCTAAATTTATTATTTGTAATTTCAACTTTTTTCTATTATTTTTGTAAGTCTATGCGAGAGTGGCGGAATTTGGTAGACGCGCTAGACTTAGGATCTAGTATCGATTAGATGTGGGGGTTCGAGTCCCCCCTCTCGTACCAACTATTTATTGAAATAAAACATTAATTGAAGAGGTTGAATTGGAAACAAAAGTTAATAATTTATCGGATTTTTTAAGAGAAATTGAAGTTACGTTGAGCTATGATGAGATTAAGCCGATAATTGATGAAGCTTACAAAGACGAAAGAAAAAAAATTGTAATTCCCGGCTTTAGAAAAGGGAAAGCTCCCATGAATATGATTAAAAAACTTTATGGCGACGCTATTGAATATCATGCAACCGAAAAAATAGCCGAGTCAAAATTTTGGGAAGCTATCGAGGAAGAAAAGAACACTCCTATCAACGTTCCTAAACTTACGGACATTGATTATAAAGGTGAAGAAGGAATGACCTTCAAAGCCGAGTATGAAGTAATGCCGGAAATTACCGTTAAAGATTACACCGGATTAGAAGTTGAAAAATTATTATTCGATGTTAATGAAGAAGACGTTGAAAAGGAAGTTCAAAAACTGCTAAAATCAAAGGCGGAATTTGTTGAGGCGGATGTTGTAGAAGATTCCAACTACAGAATAGTTGCCGACTTGCAAAGAGTTGATGATAACGGTGAACCTTTCAAAGGAAGCGAACCGGCAAAAGATATGACAATTGATTTGACTGAAGAAAATGTAAATCCTCAAATAGTTGAAAATGTTGTCGGCAAAAAAGTTGGTGATACTTTTAACTTTGATTTTGAAGATGAACATAAGCATGGCGAAGAGACTCACAAAGTAACTTATCATTATGTCGGAACAATAAAAAAGGTTGAAAAAATTCAGTTGCCCGAACCAACGGATGATTTTATTAAGGAGGCAACCAAAGGGAAAAATGAATCTTTGGAAGATTTTAAGAACGAGTTACGAACAAGTTTCAAAAATTATTTCGACCAACAATCCGAAGAAATGATGTTGAACTCTTTACTGAGCAAGATTTCAGATAACAATAAATTCGATGTCCCGACCGGATATGTGGAAGTAGTTCTTAAACGTTTGGTTGATTATGAAAAAGAGCAAGCAAAAAGATACAACCAACCGGAACCCGACGAGAATATATTAAGAAAAGATTTACAGGGAAGAGCCGAATGGAATGCAAAATGGCAAATAATGCTTGAAGCAATTGCAAAACAGGAAAAAATTGAAGTAACAGATGACGACCTTAAAGTTTTGGCTGAAAAGGAAGCGGAACAAACAGGAATCCCTGTTGATAAATTGATTAAGTATTACAAAGATTCAAATCGTGATACAGCCTTACTTGAAGATAAAGTTATTGAATTCTTAAAATCGAATAATACAATTACAGAAAAAAACGTTAAAGACAAAGCTGAAGAATCTAAGAAGAAACGAGAGGAAGCAGTAGCAGAAAAGGAGAATTCGGATAATGAATAATGAAATTATTAACCAGCTTGTTCCTTATGTTATCGAACAGACAGGAAGAGGCGAACGCGGAATGGATATTTTTTCACGTTTGTTGCGTGAAAGAATTATTTTTCTCGGCTCAGCTATTGACGATCATGTTGCAAGTTTAACTATTGCGCAGCTTCTATTTCTTGAAGCCGAAGACCCCGAAAAAGATATTTATCTATATATTAATTCTCCCGGCGGTTCCGTCTCTGCGGGATTGGCAATCTACGATACAATGCAATATATCCGTTCGGATGTTTCAACTATTTGTGTAGGTTTGGCGGCAAGCATGGGAGCCGTACTTTTGGCAGGTGGTGCAAAAGATAAAAGGACTTCCCTTCCGAACTCCAAGATTATGATTCACCAACCTTGGATCGGCGGTTTGCAGGGACAAACTACCGACATCGAGATTCATGCTCGTGAAATGGTTAAAACCCGCGATAAATTGTATGAAATTCTATCCAAACACTCCGGAAAATCTATCGATGAAATTGCTAAAGATTGTGACAGAGATTATTATTTGTCCGCTGAAGAAGCTAAAGATTACAAACTAATCGACAACGTTTTGGAATCAAGAAAAGTTACGAAAAAAACTAAATAGAATTTATTAAAGCTGTTTTAATTGGATTTTCGCTTCTTTCCGTTTTTCAATTAAAACAGCTTTTCTTTTTGGATAAATATAATGATGAAAATAATTCTTGTTTCGATTGGCGGAGCTTTCGGCGGAGCTTTCAGATATTTAATCGCAAACTTTGTCCAGCGCCTATTCCCAATGTCATTACCAATCGGAACATTATCGGTTAACTTTTTAGGAAGCCTTATTTTAGGTTTTTTGATTTTTGGACTTGACCAACGAAACCTTTTGTCCCTGAATTGGAAGTTGATTTTAGCTGTTGGATTCTGTGGCAGTTTAACTACATTTTCTACGTTTTCACTTGAAACCGTTTCGTTGTTTTTAGAATCCGAATTTTTGCTTGGAACTATAAATATTTTATTAAATTTATTTATTACATTTATTGCAATTGGATTTGCTTATTTTATTTCTAGAGGTTAACGATGGGACATCTTTCAAAAGCGAAATTACTGAGAATCTTTCTTGGCGATTCCGATAAACTCGGCTCTACTCCTGTTTACGAAAAGATAATACGGACTGCACGAAAACAAGGCTTACGCGGCGCTACGGCATACAAAGGATTTATGGGCTATGGCAGAAACAGTAAAATCCACTCTTCCAAAATCTTGGCTATTTCCGGAGATTTACCGGTTATTGTTGAAATTGTTGATGAAATTGAAAAAATTGAAGCTTTCCTACCCTTCATCGAAGCGATGTTTGAAGAAGCCGATTGCGGCGGAATTGTAACGATTGAAGAAGCTACAGTACTTATTTACACAAAATCTAAAAATATAGGATAAAAAATGGCAAAGTTTTTTAAGTGGTTATTTATTGCCGTAACATCGTTTTTACTTCTATTTTTTATTGTAACGGCTTTGTTGAGTGATAGATATTCCGTTGAACGCTCGATAAACATTGCCGCTCCGGCAGACTCGGTTTACAAGACTGTCGTGAATTTGGATACTTGGAAAAATTGGAATCCGTGGCAGCTTATTGATACAACAATGCAAAACAATATTAATGTTCTTCCTGATTATGTAGGCTCAACTTGGGAATGGAAAAGCCAACATTTGGGTAGCGGAAAATTAGAAATTGTAGAGAGTGTAAACGACAAAACAATGCGTGCAAAAATGGTGTTTTTCTTCCCGAAAAAGAGTACAATTGATGAATTCTGGACATTCGACCAATTCAGTCCCGATTCTACAAAAGTAACTTGGAGACATGACGGAGATTTAGAATATCCCGTTGGAAGATTAATGGGATTATTTTCGGATAATCTTTTAGGCCCGACTTTTGAGGATGGGTTAAAAAATCTGAAGAAGTTTATTGAAGATGACATTCCCGCTAAAAATACGGCCGAAAGACTCAAAGCGATGAAAAAATAGATTCAATATTATTTAATCGATTCTAAAAAACTCAATGACCGTTGAAACGGTTACGTTTATTATCTGTTTTCAACCGAAACTATGCAAAAAAGAATGATAAATAACTCTCTTTCCACTCTCGCACACTCCACTGTTATTGTGAGCGAAGAACGGCAATCTGTAGTGCAAAAAGAGGAAACTCAAAATTAAAGATTGAATTATTCATTAATTAATACTGATAATTGTACTTATTATTAAAAAAGATTATCTTTCGTACAAATATTTATTAAAAAGTTCAATAATAATTTTCAATTATTAACAATGAAAGAAAATAAAATTTCATTACCTAAACTTGTTCAACGATGGGGATTTATTCTTATTGTTGGTGGAATTTTTATAATTAAAAGTTACGATATCATCGAATTAATTAATAAATTTAATGATGAGCAAAATGCGTTAAAAAAAGAACTTATACAACAACAGAAAAAATTAGTAAAATCAGAAGTAGGACGCGTTGTAAAATTCCTTGAAATACAAAACAAACAACTTCTTAATAATTCAAAAAATCTAATCAAAACGAGAGTTCACGGAGCTCTAATTATTTTCAATCAAATATTCCAAACTTGCTCAAAAGAAAAAAGACCTGTTGGGGACATTAAACATAAAATTATTCAAACAATTGACAACTTTTCCAACAGCGAGAAACCCAATTATTTTTTTATTATCGATTTTAAGGGTAACATAATTTATCACGGCGCAAACAAGAAACTATCGGGGAAAAACTTATTTGCGAATAATAAATTTTCAGAGAACGATAAAAAAATTTTTAGAGAATCCCTTAACAGGGTAAAGAAAAACGGCGAAAGCTTTGCACATTATAATTGGGCAAAACCCGGAAGTATTACTCCTACTGAAAAACTTACATACCTTAAAGTTTTTAAACCCCTTAATTGGGTGATCGGAACAGGGGTTTTTCTTGAAGACGTAGGAAAAGGTCTTCGAAAAAACATTGTTGAATTTGTTCATAATTACAGATTCGGCGATAATAAAGCCAATTACATTTTCATGTTAAGATTATTCAATATTAACGGGGGAAAGAATTTTGCAACAATGCTCGTTAACCCTAATCGTCCCGATTTAGAAGGTAAATATCTTTCGGACGATTACCAAGACGCTAAAGGCAAATATTTTAGGAAGGAATTTCTAAAAGGGTTGCGAGAAAACGGCGAAACATTTGTCAAATATTGGTATAAAAAGCCTGGAAAAGATACCCCAATTGAAAAAGAAACCTTTTTTAAACTCACAAACAATAAAAAGATTATTGTCGCCGCCGGTATTTATCTGGACGATATTAACAATAAACTTGCAAGCAGTGAAGAAGAACTTTATAATAGCATTATTAAAGAAATAATTTTCTCTACTCTTTTTGCTTTAGTAATTCTTATTATGTTTCTTTTCCTAATTCATTATGGGATAAAAACTTTAAAAGCAGATTTTAACCTTTTTATTAAATTTTTCCAAGATGCCGCAAAAAACTATAAACCCTTTGACTTAAAGAAAATTAAAGCCTCAGAATTTATTCCTCTTGCCGAAACAGCCAACAAAATGTTAGAGGAAAAGAAACGAGCCGAAGATAATTTGAGAAACGATAGAGAAAAACTATTTATTACAATACAATCTATTGGCAACGGTTTAATTACAACGGATAAAGATGGAAATATTCAATTAATAAACAAATCGGCTGAACAGTTATTAGAAATTAGTTCAGAAGAGGCAATCGGCAAGAAATCATCAGAAATATTTAACATCATAACTGAGAATACAAGAGAAGCAATAGACAATCCGATACAACAAACTCTCAATAGTGGCACTACTGTTGTGAAAATGGACAACGTAATTCTAATTTCTACTTCAGGCAAACAATATAATATCACTTATAATGTTTCGCCTATAAAAGATAAAAACGGGAATGTGCTTGGAGCAGTTCTTGTGTTCCGAAATATTACTCAAGAACTTCGTTTGTTGAATAAACTTAAAAAACAAGAAGAATTTAATACGGCTGTAATTAATGCTTTACCCGATATTATTTTCATTTTCGACAAAAATTACGTATTTAAAAATTATATTACTCACTCAACATCTCTTTTATACGCAGACTCTAAAAACTTCATAGACAAGAATGTTAATGAAGTTTTACCTGCTAATATTGCAAAACAAACTATTGAAGCTATCGATAATATCTTGCAAAAACAAACCCACTCCTTAATTACATTTGAATATACCTTAACAATAGCCGGCAAGGAGAAAGATTTTGAAGCTCGAATAACTGCAATGAATAGTGAAGAAGTATTAGTCATTGTTCGCGAAATTACACAAAGAAAAGAAATAGAAAGAAAACTAATTGAGAGTGAAAAACGTTATAAAAAACTTGCCATTCTAAAGAAAGCAATTCTAGAAAGCCCCAAAGGAATAATCGTTTTCGCACTTGATAAAGAGTTTTGTTATCTCGATTTTACGTTTCAGCACAAAGAAGTGATGAAACAAATTTGGGACGTAGATATTGAAATAGGCAAATGTATTCTAGATTATATTAAAAACGACAAAGATAGACAAACGTTAAAAGAAAATTTCCAACGAGCATTAAATGGCGAAAACTTTGTTCTATTAGAAGAACACGGAGACGAGAACCTCTACAGAATTTTTTACGAAGATAGATATAACCCCATTTATAACGAAGAAAATGAAATTATTGGTGTTGCCGTTTATGCGATAGATATTACCGAAAGAATAAGAGCGCAACAACTTGCCGATGAAATGTTGATTGAGGTTGAAGAAAAAGCAGAAGAACTTAAAGAAAAAAATACAGAACTCGAAAAAGCTAAAAATGAGGCAGAAGCAGCGGTAAAAATCAAAGATGATTTCCTGGCTCAAATTTCTCACGAAATAAGAACGCCTCTCAGCAACATTGTTAATTTTATATCTTTAATTAAAAATGAAGTTTCAGATATTGAAAATAATCCTATTCTCGAAATGTCCTTCCCAAGGTTGCATAAATCAATTGTTAGATTAATCAGAACGGTTGAACTAATTATTAACGTATCTGAAATCAGGCGTAAAATTTACAATCCAAGTTTTTACACATTTGATTGTAAAGCAATGCTCAATAGAATTGCAGATGAATACAAAGATGTAGCCATTGCTTCAAAAATAGATTTTTCCGTTGAAATAAATTGTGACAACCCTAATATCTTTACGGATAATCATGCGTTCCATCAAATCATTATTAATCTTGTTGACAATGCTTTGCAATATACTCAAAGAGAAGGAAGAGTAAAAGTAATTGCCGAAAGAACTAACCAAGAAATAAAAATTACTGTTATAGATTCAGGGAAAGGTATTTCGAAAGAATATCAATCAAATTTGTTTAATGCATTTTCGCAAGAAAAAACAGGTTACAAACGACCTTATGACGGACTCGGATTGGGATTATTTTTAACTAAAGAATACAGTAACCTTATTGGAGGAAAAATCGAATTTGAATCTACTGTCGGTAAGGGAACAACTTTTGTATTCACACTCTATCAAAATAACTAATTTTTCATGTTCTGTATTGTAATATTATTGGGTAAAAAACCTCTACTTTGCTTTTAACGGAAATGTTAACAAAAACTTTGTTCTAAACAAACTCAATTATTCAATAATCTGGCATGTTTATCCGCGTGATAGGAACTCCGAACTAACGGACCTGACTCGACAGCTAAAAAACCAATCTTAATACCATACTCGGCGTATTCCTTAAACTCCTTAGGAGTAACGTAACGTGCAACAGGCAGATGCTCCTTTGTAGGCTGCAGATATTGTCCGATAGTCATTATATCACACCCGACGGCTCTTAAATCATCCATTATACCGAATACTTCTTCCTTGGTTTCGCCGATTCCAACCATAATTCCACTTTTGGTACGTAACCCCTTCTCCTTAAACCAACGAATTAAATTAAGACTTCTTTCGTATTTTGCTTGCGGACGAACTGCATGATATAATCTCTTTACAGTTTCAAGATTGTGGTTTAAAATGTCAGGAGGATTTTTAAGAATTATTTCAAAAGCAGATTCATCACCTTTAAAATCCGGAGTTAGAATCTCAATTGTACAATCCGGGCTTGATTCTCTAATTAATCTGATTGTTTCTGCAAAAACGGAAGCACCTCCATCTTTAAGTTCATCTCTGTCAACCGAAGTAATTACCGCATGTCTTAAATTAAGTTCCATAACCGATTCGGCAACACGTCGCGGTTCATCCCGGTCCACAGGGTCGGGCAATCCCATTTTAATATTACAGAAACCGCAACTTCTGGTACAAATTTCGCCGAGAATCATAAATGTGGCTGTGCGTGCTCCCCAACATTCGGCTAAGTTAGGACAACGAGCTTCTTCACAAACTGTGTGTAGTTTAGAGGTTCTCATAAGTTTGAGGACTTCTGAATAATTTTCGCCCGAAGGCAATCGGACTTTTAGCCAATCAGGTCTTTTTCCTAAACTTCCGATTTCTTTTTCAATTGTTTCTTTATATTCTTTTTGATGTTTATTTATCTTCAATTAATCCGCCTAAATCTTTTCAATTAAATTACATATACCTTTTTACATATTTCAAATTATAATATTATTTTGTGTTCTCAGCAAACCAATCGTCATTGTATATTGTGCTGAAGTATTTATATCCCGAATCGGGGAAAATAGTAACAATATTAACTTTTTCTTTAGCTTGCTCCGCAACTTTTACTGCTCCCCAAATGTTTGCTCCGCTTGAACCACCGGCAATAATTCCTTCGCTATTTGCTAATTTTAAGGTCCATTCAAAAGCTTCTTTATCACTGATTTTCAGCATATCATCAATATATTCAAGCTGAGCTGTTTTTATTAAAAACTCATCACCCAAGCCTTCCAATTTGTAATGAGAAGGTTTTATAAGTCTTTTGTTCTTAAAATAATCATAAAATATGGAACCGACAGGATCGACGGCAATAACTTTAATATTAGGATTTTTCTCCTTCAAATATTTGCCTGCACCGCAAATTGTTCCACCGGTTCCGATTCCGAGAACAAAATAATCAATCTTGCCTCTTGTTTGCTCCCAAATTTCCGGTCCGGTTGTCATGTAATGGGCTTCGTTATTATCCAAATTATTATGTTGATCTATATAATAATAATCGGGATGTTTATTTGCTAACGTCTTAGCCAGATTGTTATACGAATCTTCCCTTTCCGGAGGAATTGCGGCATCAACTGTTATTACATCCACGCCAAGCACTTCAAGCATTTTTAATTTTTCTCTGCTTGTAGTATCTCTAATTACTATTTTAAGCTTGTATCCTTTTTGACGGGCAACAATTGCAAGTCCCATTGCCGTATTACCGGATGAGTTTTCAATTATTGTGTCCCCTTTTTTTAACTTACCTTCCTTCTCGGCTTTTTCAACCATATATTTTGCTATTCTGTCTTTCGTGCTCCCACCGGGATTTACAAATTCGAGTTTAGCATAAATATTAGCATTTAAGCCTTCAGTAATATTATCGAGTTTAACTAACGGAGTATTTCCAACAGCATCTAATAATTTCATCTTATTTCCTCTAATAACGAATATCCTCGCAAAAATTCATCGGCGGTCATTCTTTTTCTACCCTCCGGCTGTATTTGCAATATTTCAATCGAATTATCACCGGCTCCGATAAATATTTGTTTTTTAGTTTGTAATATTTCACTCGGTGAAAGAGTTTTTTCTGTTACTTTAGCTTTAAATACTTTGTAATACTTCCCTCTTAAAACAAAGTATGCTCCGGGGAATGGCGATAATCCCCTGATTAGATTCACTATTTGCTCCGCACTTTTCTGCCAATCGATTTTTGCAATTTCTTTGGTTATTTTCGGAGCTTTGGAGGCAAGTTCGGAATTCTGACTCTTCAGTTCGTAATTTCCCTTTTCAATCAAATTTATTGTATCCAAAACAAGCTCGGCGCCAATTTCACTCATCTTGTCATGAAGAGTGCCGAAATCATCTTCCGGCGTAATCTCTACTTCTTTTTGAAGTAAAATATTTCCGGTATCCACTCTTTTTTCCAAGAAAAAAGTTGTTAAACCGGTTTTTCTATCCCCGTTAATAATTGCCCACTGTATTGGAGCCGCGCCTCTATATTTAGGCAACATAGAGCCGTGTAAGTTAAATGATCCGATCTTAGGAATTGTAAATACTTCAACCGGAAGTATGCGAAAAGCAACAATTATGAATAAATCGGCATTATACTCTTTAAGCTTGCTTACAAAATTTTCATCATTTAGCCTATCGGGTTGGAGAACTGAAATATTGTTATTGACGGCAAATTCTTTTACCGGCGTAAAAGTAACCTTACGTCCTCGTCCGCGAGCTTTATCGGGAGCGGTAACAACAGCTACAAGTTCGTGCTTACTTTCATAGACTTTTTTAAGTGTGGGAATAGCAAAATCGGGAGTTCCGAAAAAAACGATTTTCATTTCTATGCAAGCTTCCTTTCGGTAATGGGATAATCAATTTCAACTTTTCTGCTCATAATTGCAGTTAACTCTTTCTGTAATTTTTTACGTATTCTCGGTGTAACTCTGTCCGGAATCATCTTGCCGATTAAGTGATCGTACTCGTGAAGAATTACGCGGGCAAACAGGTCATCGGCTTCAATCTCTTGAATTTCTTCGTTAAGATCCAAAAATCTAACCTTTACGAATTCCGGACGTTCAACCTCAGCCCGTAAATTAGGCAAACTTAAACATCCTTCTTCAAAATAAATCGTACGGTCCGAAACCTCAACTATTTCGGGATTAATAAATGTTACAGGCTTAATATGCTCTAATCCTTCGATAACGCTGACATCAACAATAAAAAATTGTTTGTCAATATTTACTTGATTTGCCGCAAGCCCGATTCCACTTGCATTACGCATCGTTTCAAACATTTTACGAATTGTAAAAATTAATTCGTCATCTATTTTTTCAATCGGTTTCGCTTTTTCTCTTAATATTTTATCACCGTAAACCGTGATAGGAAAAACTGACATTTCTAATCTCCTGTTACTATTGGCTGTTCAACTGCTTGTACCGGAATTATATCGGCACTCAAATCTTTATATAGATTAACTTCAACTGAAACAAACAACATTTTTATTCCAAACCTAAAGATAATCAACAATTGTTGAAGAGTAAATGTAATAATTATATAAGTATATGGCGACCTGCTGACAAAATTTCCGATTATATTATAAACTATCGCTCCGAGAAGACCGATTATAGAAATCAACATAAATAATGAAAACGAATAAAGGAAATTTTCTTTAATAAAAACAGCTGAATTAATTATTGTTTTCCTTAAAGAAGTAACATTATCAACAGCGCTGCTTACTTTCGCATAATCTGCAAAAAGCGTAATTGTGATAAGTAACGTAATTAACACAAAGTACCGTAACGATCTGAAAATAAAATCCCAAAGCGCATTATCCGAATTCTTAAAGATGTTAAATAAAAGTTGTCCGAAGAAATCATTCAGAATAAAAGCCAGGGCTACCAGAATGATTGAAACTAACGAAATTTTAAGAAATCTCGACCAGTATTTTACTCCGCCGTAAAAGAAGTCGATAATGTGATTTTTTTTGGGTTCTTTGAACACAGCGACAATTCCGGCTGAAAAGTAAGTCTGAATTAAAACATAAAGAACAATTGAAACTATCAGAGAATAAGTCAGATTATTTAACTCCGGAGCAAACAGATGTCTGAATTGCAAATACCAACTAAAGTCGGATGCTATTGCAAGTTTTTGGGACAAAATGGAATGTGAGAGATTGGAATTCAAATCAGCCCAAACACCGATACTCAGTATTGCAGCTACCAAAAAATTAACAGCGAAAAAAAGGAGTGCAAATTTAAAATTGTAAACAACTTGCCTGATTCCATATGTAAGTTCCTTTTTAATCATCCGAAAACTCCGAAAATCATTAAAGCATTTTGTACCCAAAAGAACCAATGTATGGCAAAGGAAAATGAAGTGGTGAGATTCGAATCGAAAAAGAATGAATTGTCGGCAAAGTTTTCATCAAAAAGTATCTTGTATTTAGGATCTACCGCCGCTCCGAAAACATCAGCGGAAGAATCGAAAAATATCTGTTTAATATTTTCCTTAGTATTCCAACTGAATCTGAGAGTATCTTTATCAGTATAAACTTCAATATCGACAGGAGCCGAAAGATTACCCGACAAGGAAGCGACAAGGGAATATTTTGTGTCTGAAATATGCGAAATGTTATCTATTCTAAGATCAATTTTACCTGAAGATAGAGTTAAATTTTCCCAGAGTTCAGCTGCATCTTTACCTAAAACATTAAGAATTGCGCTGTTAAATTCCAAAGCCGAGATTGTTCCTGAATTTTGGCAAAGATTTTGAAACTCTCTAAAAACCTTTTTTAAATTTTCAATTCCATAATAATTTTTAAATATTTCCAATCCTAATGAGGGTTTAATCACTTCGACAAAATTGCAAAAATCCTTACCGAAATAATTATTAGGTAAATTACCAAATGCTATTTTATTTTGAAATTTAAGGTAACTGTCAATTTTATCCTTCCAAGGTTCGTAGTTGAATGAACTTAATGTATAGATAATAGGTATTTCATCATACGAAAACATATTTTCCCCTTTTACGGGGAGGTATGAAACCAAGTTAAAACTTTGAGATAAATTACCGTAGAACCGATGAAAGATTTCATCGGTAATAAATTCGGAAATCCCTAACCGCATCCAAGGATGTTCTCTAAATTCCGTAGTAAACGAACCGTCAAAAAATTGAGCGACATAGCTATTAATTATTGTTGCTTCCGGTTCCTTTTTCCAGATTGGGGAAAACAGATTAATGTGAAATCCGGTAACACCTGAAGCACTGAATTTTTCGATTTTAAATGAACGAGGAAGTTCAACAAACAAGAGAGAATTACAATTATTGACTTTCATAAACTTAGTCAAATAATTATTGGAATTTTGCAGCGCATCTTTAATTCTTCGGACAAAATCGGAATTCTTTTCCTGTAACCAAATAGCTGCATTTTGTCCGCCAACGTCAAACTGTTTGTGATTATACTTTTTTGTAACATCCTTAAAAATAATAGCCGGATTTTTAATCTTTTTAAAAACCCCTATGTAACTTCCGGCTAAACTCTCTTTCACAAATTCCGGATTTAAGATTGAAATGTTTTCAGCTACTTTTACTTTTATATTAAAGTTAGATGCCTGCAGATCGCAAGCGTTGAAAGAATAAAAATTATCAGCCGGATTATTTTTCTGCAGTAACATCGGATAAAAACCGTTCAACAATGAAAAGTTTTTATGCTTAGAATATCCGAATATATAGTTCCCTTCGGGGACAATAAGACTATATTTGAATTCGATTTTATAGTAATTATTTTCACTCACCGGAAGACGCATTCCAATTAAAGTACTGTCGTTAGTGAAACCTCCGGTTTTTGCAATATAACGGTATTTTGCATTTTCTCCGTTAATCTTAACATCCGAGAACTTGAATGAAGTAAAATCAGTACTTTCAAGATTTTTATCGAAGGCAAAAAGCGTCCGTTTGCTCTTTAATCCGTTTGCCGGTAGAAGAAAATAAAGTACTGAATCTTTCAATCCATTTGATGCAACATTCAGGGTAGCTTGAACATTTAGCTTCTGTTCCCCCCAATTATATTCTACAGATAAATTATATTCCGGAATCTCGCTAAAATCTGATTGAGCTGCTGCAGAGGGATTTGCGCAATATTTTCGTGGAGTATCGGCTTCAGACAAACTCTCATTTACATAAGCCAGAAAACTCACGGAAAGGAGTAAAACCGTTATGATTAAAATTGTTAATAATTTCTTTTTCATTTTTTAAAAATAGCAAATAAATTTATTCCGATTGATTCCTAAAAATATTTATAAACGATAATCGATATCCTAATAACCGGATAATCAGAATCCAAATACCTTTGTTAAAATTTTATCCAAAAACTTCTCGGGCAAACATTTTTTAAGAAAAGGTCCGACAAAAGAAAAAGTACCTAATCTAATTAAAGCGGGAGGATTAACGGATATAATTTTCCTTATTAATTTCGAAGCAAAAGCATCTACCGGCATTGCCTTTTCCTGTGAAGAATTTGCGCGATTAAGAATTTTATCCTCGAACGGTTTATATATTGATGTATTCTCTAAAACAATTTTTGTATTGCTCGAAGCATTTTTACCGAAATCCGAAGTAATTGCTCCGGGTTGAACGGAAATAACCTTTATCCCGAACGGTTTCAATTCCATTCTCAGTCCATCCGAGAAAGAATTAAACGCCGCCTTGGAAGAACAATAAGGAGAGGCAAAAGGAGTAATTAATACTCCCGAAATACTGCCAATATTAACGATGCGGCTTTCCGGAGTTTTAGGAATAAACTTCAGCAATTTTTGTGTCAAATTGATTTGAGCAAAGAAATTTGTCTCGAGAACTTTCCGGTACATTTCCACCGGTGTTTCCGCAGCCGGTCCCATCAAACCGAATCCTGCATTATTTATTAAAATATTAATTGTCATATCATTTTTATGCAAATACTCCGTTAGTGCCGAAATGTCGGATTCGCTTGTAACATCTAATTTAAATAGAGTAATCCTATCGGATTTTAAATCACCGATAGAATCAATATTCCGGGCAGTAGCAATTACATCAAACCCTTTTTGAGCAAACTGTAAAGCAAGCTCTCGCCCGATTCCGGTAGATGTTCCGGTAATTAATACTCTTTTACTTGAACTCATACTTTCTCCTTATCTTAAACTTTAGCAAGCAACGCTACATTCTCAATATGATAAGTGTGAGGAAACATATCAACCGGTTTTACTTTCACCAATTTGTAGCCGTTTTCGATGAAAACTTTAATATCTCGAATCTGCGTTGTCGGATTACAGCTGACGTAAACAATTTTCCCGGGTGCGAGTTTTATAATATCTTCAACCGTTTTCGGATTCATTCCGCTTCTCGGAGGGTCGGCTACAACAACGTCGGGCATCGGGAAATTCTTTTCTTTTGCAATCGGGAAAAACGATTTGTTAAGGTCTGCTTTAATGAACTCCATATTTTCAACATTGTTTAATTTCATGTTAATTTTTGCATCTTCGACAGCTGCATCAACCGCTTCGACAGCATAAACTTCCTTAACTTTATCGGCGATGTAAATTGCGATAGTTCCCGCGCCGGAATACAAATCGTAAACGATATCCTCAGGCTTAAATGATGCAAAATCAACAGTTGTGTCGTACAGATGTTCAGCTTGCAGAGTGTTTGTCTGAAAAAACGAGTTAGCGCTTATCCGGTATTTTTTATCACCGATATAATCAAATATAAATCCGGGTCCGAAAATAACATTTTCATAATCGCCTACAGCCACTTGGGCTTTACGCAAATTAATATTATTAATAAAAGTTGTAATTTCCGGAAAAGTTTTCTGCAGGAGTTCCGAATATTCTAAAATCAATGAATTGTTTTCAGAGGAAGTAACTAAGTTTACCATCAGTTCACCTGTGTGATGAGCGGACTTAATTACCAGATTTCTCAAATAACCTTCATGAGTTTTTGTAGAATAGATCGGTACATTCTTTCTCTTAAAAAAATCGCGGGTAAAGTTTAGTATCTTATTGCTAATTTCAGATTGAAGAAAACATTCTTCAATATCAAGCACTTTATCGTAGATACGGGGTATGTGCAAACCGAGCGCAAAATCTCTATCGACAATCTCTTCTCCGGAATTAACCTCAGCCTCGGTTATCCAACGTCTCTCTGCAAAGGAGAACTCCATTTTGTTACGATAGAAAAATATTTTTTCGGAAGGAACAACGGGGAGAAACTCAAAATTCGATAATCCGCCCATTCTTTCAAAAATATCGCGGACTTGTTTTTCCTTAAACTCAGCCTGAGCTTTATAGTCCATATCCTGCGCCTTACATCCGCCGCAAGTTCCGAAATAGCTGCACTTGGCTTCCGTGCGGTATGGCGAAGGTTCAAGAACCTCAAGCAACTTAGCTTCGGCATAACTCTTTTTCTTCTTTCTAATCTGAGCTTTTACTTTATCGCCCGGATACGCCCCGTGAACAAAAACGACAAATTTTTTGTTACTTCCCTCCTGATCTATTCTTGCAATCCCTTTTCCTTCAAATGCGTAATCTTCAATTTGTAACTCAATTTCGGTCCCTTTTTTCATCAATCCACCAATTTCATAATTAAAACTTTCAACGAAATATATCTGTCGCCGCCATATTTTAGGAAAACATTTCCTTCATGACTTATCCTATGAATAATCTTTTTATAATAACTTTTTTCCGAGTCGCTTAATTCCTCTTCTACATCTCCGAAAATATTCCGAATCGCTTGGTAATAATCTTTCATGGCATCGGGTAAAGATTTTTCGGCAATTACCGTAAAATTCCTATCCTCGTAATACTTTTCCGCTTCGGATTCCAATAGCGGATTTAATCCTGCCGATTCAAGTAAGTTATTCATCACGCCCGGTAAGTTTTCTTCTTTTTTTACAATTTCCGTAACTGCAAAAACGCCACCCGGTTTTAAGATACGTTTTAATTCTTTTACAATTTTTTTTCTGTTAAATCCGGAAATCGAACCTTGTGAATAAATCATATCAAAATAGTCGGATTCATAATCAGTCCGCTCAAAATCCATCAACTTAACAATAACGTTCTCTTCGTAATCTAATATTATGTTAGCATTAAGAAGCGATTCGTAATTCTCTACTATTTGCTCGATGTTAACTTTATATTTAGAATGTAAACGTTTAGAGATTATCTCTGCCATCCCTCCAACTACTAAAATACGCCGGGGAGATATTGAAATTGATTTGGTTAAAAATTTTAGCGGAACACCTCCGCCGGGGAGTAGTATTTTAATTTCATTCATTTGAATAATTTTCCATTCCAATATTTTTTTGAAATTTTGTGTAACCCCAAGTTAATGCAAGTGCAAAAAACACAGCTATAACGCCAAGAGCTACTCTGTAGTATTCAGGAGCCGTAATAGAAATCCGAATTAATACTGTAGTTAAAGCAAATCCGGAGTTCCTGAATAAAATATAATAACTTGAAGAATATCTGAGTGAGAGAAAAACAATCAGAATATCAGTAAAAATTAAAAACGTAAATAAAGATTCAAAAAAAGCATGATAAACTGAGCCGTGATGAAATCCGGCTAAAGTTAATCCGCCGACAATAAATGAATATAGTAAAATTAAAAGGGCTAAACTTTTTTTAATCGCAATAAAAGAGTTTTTGTCTTTGTCATTTTTTGTTATGGGAACATGTTTCTGGATTTTGTAATAGTAGCCGAGAATAATTAGTATTATTAATCCGCCAAAAATATCGGATAAAAATATTGACATCGGCTTTAAATTACTTAACATAGAAAGAGGTTCTTCGAAATAAACCAAGTCCTTAAACCCATGCCTTAAAATAACTAAGGAAAGAATTTCCAACTGTTTTCCTATTGAATTCGATACTGAATTTTTAAGACTGAAAACCATGCTTAAAACTTCATAGGTTAAAAGAAGAGAAAACGTTAACCGAATTGAATAGAGATGACTTTTAGGTATAAAGGCGAGAAAATCATTAGGAATTACATTGCTGATTTTCAACTGAGTAATTATTGCAACTACAACAAAAGCAGAAAAGAGCATTAGGGAAATAAACGACCTGAAATTATCACTTCCCCAGAACTCTTCAATTCTGTCAAAAATTGAATCAATAATTTTTATGCTGCTTTCTTTCATTATTATAATAATTTTATTTGAATGTTTAAAAATAAAAAAAGCCGCCTCATATCAAAATAGAGACAGCTTTTAAGCAATTTAATGTATGATGTTTAAAGCTCTTTTTTGCTAAAATACCAATCAACATAATCATATCCTTCATCTTTTCTCTTTTCAGCATCTTGCTGAGTAGTGGGAGGAGGAACAATTACTTTGTCGCCCGGCTGCCATGCTTCAGGAGTAGCAACGCCATTTTCGTCTGAAGTCTGAAGAGCTTTAACGATTCTGTAAATTTCGTCAATGCTTCTGCCGTTTGAAAGAGGATAATAAACCATCGCTCGCAAATAACCTTTATCGTCAATTACAAATACTGCTCTAACAGCTTGAGTGGTTGCCGCATTAGGGTGAATCATTCCATAAGCTTTGGCAACATTCATGCTGATATCGTCGATTATCGGGAAAGGAATATCGACATTAAAGTTATCCTTAATACTTTTAATCCATGCAATATGTGAAAAAAGACTGTCGATGCTAAGCCCGATTACATCTGTATTGATTGCTTGAAAATCATCATATTTTTTGGCAAAGGCCATAAATTCGGTAGTACATACCGGTGTAAAATCTGCGGGATGTGAAAATAAAACTAACCATTTCCCCTTGTAATCATTCAAGTTTTTTGGTCCGTGTGTTGTGTTTGCTTCAAAATAAGGCGCAGGTTCATTTAACTGCGGCAAACCGATTTCTTTTTCTTCTTCCATTTTCATGTCTCCTTTTTTAATTTTTATTTTGTTCTTTTAATTGACATTCTTCACAAATAATATTGAATTGAACCGAATAGTCTAACAAAATCTTTTTTCCCAATACTTTCTCAGGCAGATGGATATGATTTAATTCATCATATTCCAAATCAAAGATTTTACCGCATTTAACACAAACCAAGTGGTGATGCATATTAGTATTCGGTTCATATCTCACTTTTGTATGGAGCGGAGTAACTTTTTTAATAAAACCATATTCACTGAGCGTTTCTAAGGTTTTATAAACCGTTGCAAGTGAGATTGTAGGGTTCTCATCTTTTATTTTATTGTAAACTTCTTCAGGACTCGGGTGTGTATGATCATTTAATACTGATTTATAGATAATTATCCTTTGAGTTGTCGCATTAATCCCAAACTCTTTACACTTTCCGATAAATTCTTTTACTTTGTCTTTTGTGCTTATCATTTAATAATTTTTATTAATTAGTAATTTTACTTATTCAAATATAGTTTTTATCGGACTATTTGTCAAGTTTAATTTTAAATTTATTTATTTGCTCAAGAGATTGATTAAAAGTAATTTTACAAATCAAAAATAAAAAGGTCGATTATGAAAAACATTAAACTATTGCTTGTTCTGTTTACAATCACTTTTACTTCAGTTTTTCCGCAAGAAAAAGAACTTACATACCAAAACATAATCTTCGATTCATACTCTAAATTAGCACCTCGCAATCTTCATCAACTCAACTGGAATGAGAACGAAGAATCTTACTTTTACGTTTCTCATGATACTCTTAAGATTACGTATCTTTCAGGAATCGAAAAAGAAATAACTTTAGCGAAACTAAATTCCGGTATTTCCAAAGCCGGTTTGGATTCGATTAATTATTTTCCACGAATAAAATCCTTTAGAGAAAATAATCTATTCTTTTATTCGCAGAATAAACTAATGCGTTTTAATGTTGAAGAAAATTCCTTAAAAGTTATTGATAAAATTCCTTCCGATGCTAATAATATTACCGCATCTCCCGATTTATCAATGAACGCCTATACAATAAAAAACAACTTATTTTTATCCACTTCGGTCAACCAGAAGATAGCCGTAACTTCCGATGAGAATTCAAATTTTGTATCCGGACATTCGGTAAGCCGCCAGGAGTTTGGAATAACCAAAGGTATATTTTGGGCGCCAAACAGCAAACAAATTGCATTCTATCGTAAGGATGAATCTGCCGTTACAAATTATCCTCTCGTTGATATAACTTCTCGTCCGGCTCATCTTAAAAATATTAAATATCCCATGAACGGAATGGGAAGTGAAGTTGTATCGGTTGGTATTTATGATATTTTCAAACACAAAACTATTTATCTGAAAACAACGGGTGAGAAAAATCAATATCTGCCGTGCGTTACTTGGAGCCCCGATTCCAAATACATTTATTTGGCGCACTTAAACAGATTACAGAATAAGATGGAATTATTTAAATATGATGCAGCCACCGGAGCAGAACTAAAAAAGTTATTTGAGGAATCGAGCGAAAAATATATTGAACCGGAACACAACTTGGTATTTCTCCCAAATTCGTCCGACAAGTTTCTTTGGTTTTCCAAAAGAGACGGATGGCAGCACATTTATCTCTACAACACAGACGGCAAACTTTTGAAACAAGTAACTAAAGGAAATTGGAAAGTTCTATCTGTTGCAGGTTTCCTCACTGATAATTCCGTCCTTGTCTCAGCCACAAAAGATTCCCCTATTGAGGAGAATTACTACATTGTGAATATAGACAATAACACGATTACTCGGCTGACAAATGCTCCCGGAGTTCATCGGATAAAAGCCAATTTCAGCAAAAATCTATTTATCGATAATTACACAAATTTTACAACACCGAGAGTAATTAACATAATCGACAGCAATGGCAAATCGATAAAAAATCTTTTAACCGCACCAAACCCTATTTCAGATTACAAACTCGGCAAACAAAAAATATTTACAATAAAAAACAATGAAGGAATAGATTTATATTGTCGAATTACTTATCCCGTTAATTTTGATTCTACAAAAAAATATCCTGCAATAGTTTATGTTTACGGCGGACCACACGTTCAGCTTATTAAAAACAGCTGGGGATACGGACGTTACGCATTCTGGTTTCAAAAAATGGCCGAGAAAGGGTACTTTGTATTTACTCTTGATAACCGTGGTTCCGATAATCGCGGACAGGCATTTGAACAGGCAACATGGCATCAGTTGGGGACAAAGGAAATTGAAGACCAATTAGCCGGCATTAATTATCTTAAATCTCTCTCCTACATTGACTCGACAAGATTCGGCGTTTTTGGATGGAGTTACGGCGGGTTTATGACTACATCCCTTATGCTTAGAACAAACAATACATTTAAAGTCGGTGTTGCCGGTGGCGCAGTTATTGATTGGCGCTATTACGAAGTAATGTACGGAGAGCGATATATGGGAACCGACAAAACCAACCATGACGGAATGGAAAAAGCAAGTTTGCTTAACTATGTTCAAAACCTCAACGGCAAATTATTGATGGTTCACGGTACGGTAGATCCAACAGTGGTTTGGCAGCATACATTGATGTTTTTATCCAAAGCCACACACTTAAATAAACATTTGGATTACTACCCTTACGTCGGTTCACAACATGGAGTTTATGGTGAGGATGCGGTAAATCTTTATCAAAAATTAACCGAATATTTTCTAAACAATTTGTAGTTCTAAATTTCTGCTGTTAAAAAGCCGACCGGTTGTAGTCGGCTTTTTAATTACTATTTAATCAGATTTTACCCTTTGTTTATCAGGTATTTTGAATCGATACTTTGTTTCAAATGTGAGAGGAAATATTTTTCAGAATCGACAAAATTTGTTAAATTACTTTGTTAAATAAAAGTTATATAGATTTTCAAAATGTGTTTTTTTGAATAACAAGCTATAATAAATATTAAGAGGACATTTGGTAAGCTGGGAACGAGAATATATTGTTCAAACTTTTGTAACGGCAGCAAATAATTTAAGCATTAATTCTCATCGTTTACTGCTTATTAATCTTGTTAAAGAATTTTTATATGATTGCGAAGATTTGGATTATGCAATCTCCGAAATGAAGAAAATTACGGTGCTTTCCAAATTTGCCGTTCGTATCGGACTGATTAATAAATACACAAAAGAAAAGCCCGATTTTTTTAACGTTTCATCAAAGTTTAACAGCGACTATATTAACTTGATTCCCGTTGTTAATGAACTGTTAGACTCATTGAACTCAAATTTTCTTGTAAAAAAATTTAACGAAATTTCAAATAATATAAACATGAGGGACAACATGATTATTAATGAGGACACTAGTTACAAAGAAGGTTATAATTTCGAAGATGGGGATTTTAACGAAAAACTTGTTAATCATATTAAATGGGTTGACAGTTTCTTAAATAGGTTCGAAGAAAACGATGCCTCATTTATGGAAAAAGTAGATATCAGAGCGGAATTGCTTCTGTTAAATCATTTTGCCAAAGATAATATCGAAGAGAATTTGGTTGAAATGTTTGAGATATTCAGAGACCTTCTATTGATTTTAGTAGATAGAGACATACAAAATGAAGAGTTAGTTGAATCACTTCGAGCAAGCATGATCGTATTGGTTGCAACAATTAAGCACAAAGAGATTGATTTCGAACCATACGTAAAAAGGGCTAGGGCATATTTTGAAAAGAAGACAGGAAAATAGATGAAATTATATGCAGTAATTATGGCAGGCGGAGTAGGTTCCAGATTTTGGCCCAGAAGCCGTGCCGCATCACCAAAACAACTATTGAATATCTTTGGCGAAGAAACAATGATCCAAGGAACTGTTAATCGCCTCAAGGGATTAGTAAATAATAACGACATCTTTGTAATTACCAATAAAATTCAAAAAGATAAAATTATTGAACAACTTCCGGAGGTTCCCGCAGAAAATATTATAGCTGAACCTTTCGGGAAAAACACTGCCCCTTGTGTAGCATTAAGCGCCGCAATTATTAACAAGTTAAATCCGGATGGTGTTATTTTAACTTTACCTGCCGACCATCTGATTTTAGATGAAAAGAAATTCCGCAATACGCTTACAAATGCAGCTGAATTTGCTTATTCCAAAGATTCTCTTGTTACAATCGGTATAACTCCTACTCGTCCCGAAACAGGATACGGATACATTCAGATGAATGACGAGGAAGTTGCGCAAGGAATACACAAAGTTGAAACTTTTGCCGAAAAGCCTAATTTTGCTACAGCCAAACGTTTCGTAAAATCCGGCGATTTCTTTTGGAACTCAGGAATGTTCATCTGGAGAAGTGATTCCATCTTGAATGAGCTTGAAGAATACATGCCTGATCTTTACAATAAAATCTTAGATGTTCGTGAAGCTTATGGCACAGATAATTTTGAAGAAACACTTTTAAACATTTACGGTCAGCTTAAAAGTATTTCTATTGATTACGGAGTAATGGAAAAATCAAAAAAAGTCTATCTAATCAAAGGAGATTTTATTTGGAACGATGTCGGTAGCTGGGAAGCTGTTTATCAGTTATCGGAACAAGATAAAAACGGGAATGTACTAATCGGTGATGTTTATACTGAAAACACTCTCGGTTCATATATTAAAAATGAAAATAAATTTACGGCGGTTATCGGTGTGGAGAATGTGGTAGTAATTGAAACCGATGACGCGCTTTTAATTGTAAACCGAAATGAAGCCCAAAATGTTAAGAACGTTGTTGATTATCTTAAAATGAAAAATAAAACCGATTTAGTTTAATGAAAAATAAAAAATTAATTACAGAATCTGATGTTGTTTCTCTTATCAAGGAGGGAAAAAATCTGCTCTATATAGATTCCAATACATTAATTACTCCTGCTGCCCGTGATAAGATTAATGAACGGAAAATTAAAATTGAGGTAAATGAAGTACCGGGAAAACAAAGTACTCCGAAGAATATTTCACGCAATTCAAATTTGCAGAACCAAGTAAACAGCAATCTTAAAATTGTGTTGGCTTCCGACCATACAGGATATGCCGTGAAAGAGTCAATTAAAAAGTTTTTGCCCGAGCTCGGTCAATTTACAATTTCGGATGCCGGAACAAACTCCGAAGAGTCGTGCGATTATCCCGACTTTGCATTCGAAGCCGCAAAAAAAGTGGCGTTGCATGAAGCGGATTTCGGGATTATTTTTGATGCTACCGGAATTCCTTCTGCGATAACGGCTAATAAAGTTCCCGGGATTAGAGCTGCAACTTGTTATAACGAGTTTTCCGCTCAAAGCGCGCGTGAACATAATAACGCTAATATAATAGTTCTCGGAGCAAAATCACTTGGAATTGAAACAATTAAATCGATTCTAAAAATCTGGTTCTCTTCAGGCTTTTTGGGAGACCGACATCAGAGAAGATTAGATAAAATTTCAGAAATAGAAAAACATTTCATTAATAGAAAATTTTGATGAGTATTTATATTGAATATTCCGAGGTGGTTAATAATCAAAAAATTGCCGAAGATATTTATTTTCTAAAAGTTAAAAATTTTAATATTGCCCGGGCTGTTACACCCGGGCAGTTTTGTAACATAAAGGTTAACGATTACAGCGCTCCTTTTCTGCGTCGTCCCCTTTCCGTTGCTTATGCAAAAAACGAGATTGTTGGTTTCATATACGAGGTAGTCGGTACCGGCACTAAAATATTAAGTGAACTTAAGGAAGGCGACTCTATCTCGCTGGAAGGACCTTTAGGAAACGGATTTAAAATGAACCATGACACGGACATTGCAATTCTTCTCGGTGGAGGAATTGGAATTGCACCGCTTCCCTTTCTAAGAGAACGACTCTCAAAACATGGTATTAACTCAATGTTATTCTGGGGTGCTCGAGTTTCATCAAAATTAAATCTTTCTTTATTTGATAATGTATTTTATGCAACGGATGACGGTTCCGAAGGGTTTTCCGGTAATGTAATCGAAAACATCCGGAACATCTGGAGTTCAGTCCAAAAGCCTAACATTACGGCTTACGCCTGCGGTCCGATTCCCATGTTAAAATCGGCAACAAAGTTTTTTAACGAAAAAAATGTTGATTTACAAATATCTACCGAAAGCAAGATGGCATGCGGGATTGGATTATGCCAAGGATGTCCGATAAAATCAGCCGATTCGGAAGGTTATAGATTAGTTTGTAAAGAGGGGCCTGTTTTTAATTCAAAGGAAGTAACGCTATGAGCGGAATAAATCTTGAAGTAAAAATCGGAGATTTAAAATTAAAGAATCCTGTTATGCTGGCTTCGGGAACAGTTGGTTACGGAGATGAAATTTCGGAATTTATTGATTTATCCGAAATCGGTGCAATTATCACAAAATCGATTTCCCTCAAATCAAGAATTGGTAATCCGCCTGAGCGAATTGCAGAAACGGCATCCGGAATGTTAAACGCTATCGGGCTTGCAAATATCGGGTTAGAACGATTCATTAAAGAAAAATTACCAAACCTCGAGAAACTTAATTCGACCGTAATATGTAACATTGCAGCTTCATCTTTTGACGAGTACAAAACTTGTGTCGCGGAATTAACGAATATTGATTCAATAAAAGCTTTTGAAATTAATGTTTCGTGTCCAAATGTTAAAGATGGCGGATTAAGTTTTGGCAACGATTTATCGTCGGTAAGAAAAATTACAAATTTGCTCCGTCCTGTTTCGTCAAAACCATTAATAATAAAGCTTTCACCAAATACTTCAAACATTTCCGAATTTGCCAAGGCAGTTAAAGAAGAAGGCGGCGATGCGGTTTCCGCAATAAATACACTGGTTGGAACTGCTTTTAATATATACACAAGGAAACCGAAAATCAAAAATATAACAGGAGGGTTATCCGGTCCGGCAATAAAACCGGTTGCTTTGGCAAAAGTTTTGGAAATTAGCAGAAACGTTGACATTCCGATTATCGGAGTAGGCGGAATATCAAATTGGGAAGACGCTGTTGAATTTATGATTGCCGGAGCTTCTGCAATACAAATTGGGACTGCTAATTTTATTAATCCCAAAGTGTCGGAAGAAGTAATTAAAGGAATAACTAAATTTTGCAAAAATCAAAATATTAATTCTATTTCGGAACTGACAGCCTCCTACAACTTATGATAAACTATAACGAAGCAATAGAAAAGATATTTTCACTCCGTCAAATGGGAATGAAACTCGGGCTGGACAATATCAAAAACTTTCTACACGAAATAGGCGATCCGCAGCTCAAACTTAAAACTTTCCACATTGCCGGTTCAAACGGCAAAGGAAGCACTTCTTCCTTTATTGCAAGCATACTGAAAGAGTTTGATTACAAGGTCGGCTTGTTTACATCTCCTCATTTTGTTGACTACAACGAACGGTTTAGAATAAACGGCGAAAAGATTGATAAAGAGTTCATCACATATTTTATAAATAAATATTTTAAAGAAATTGAAGATTTTCAAATTACTTTTTTTGAAATCTCCGCCGCTATTGCATTTACTTACTTCTATGAGAATAAAGTTGACTACGCAGTTATTGAAACAGGCTTGGGAGGGAGGCTTGACGCAACAAACACTATGAACCCGCTATCCGAAATAATAACGACTATCAGTTTAGAACACACAAAAATTCTTGGAAATTCATTACGAAAGATAGCCCGCGAAAAAGGGGGAATAATTAAGGAATATTCTAAAGTTTTTACCGGACTCCTACCACGTGTTGCGGAGGAAGAAATAGCAAAAATTTGTAATATAAAAAATTCCGAGTTTTACAATCTGCATTCTTTTATCGAGCCTGCCGAAGATTTTATCAGACTATCCTTTGATGATAAAAAACTGACAATATACAAAACAGGCTTTATTGGAAGGCACCAATTAAATAATGCTGCACTTGCTATTTTAACTCTTTACAAAACTTTAGGTATTTACGATGCGTCCAAAATTTCCAACGGATTAATGAATGTATATTCAAACAGCGGACTTGAAGGAAGATTTGAAATCGTGAATAAAAACCCGTTGGTAATTTTCGATTCCGCACATAACAGAGAAGGAATAGAAGCATTTGCACAAGCGTTTTCTGATGTGTCTAAAAATTGCAGAAAGCGAATTCTTATTTTCGGAGCAATGAAAGATAAAAACTTAACTGAGATTTTTCCGCTTCTGAAAAATCAGTTTGATGAATTCTATTTCACAACAATTGATTTTCACCGTGCGGCAACTACGGAAGAGCTAATCGACTTGGCAAAAACCTATGGAATAAAGGGCAATCCCCTTCCGGATGCTTCCAAGTTTATCGACCGGTTTATTATTAATAATTCAAACGGTTGCCTGGCTGTTGTCGGCAGTATTTATGTTTTAGGTGAAATCAAAAAAACACTCGGTAAATAATGGACAAGTGAGAATGGACAATGGATAATTGATAATGGATAATATTTTTCGTCTTTAGATGGATTCGTAATGAGGGGAATTTTTTAAATTATTTAATTTAAAGTATTTATTGATTTAATCCATTTTACAATCGAATCTAAAAAGTTCGGGACAAATTGTTTAGGTAATTCGGGGTATTCCTCAGGCATACCTGTTTTGGCATTTTGGAATAAATGATTAGCGTCGGGAAATATTACAATCTTAACTTTGTTGTTACCCGATTCAATTGCTGCATTTCGCAATGCAACGGAATCAGCTTTGGCAGGTACTTGCATATCCTTTCCACCGTAAAGTCCGAGTATAGGCATTGAAAGCTCAGTCAAGTCATCTTTCGGATTGTAAGTAAACCAAAATTTTATCCAAGGATTATTTAATGTTTTGATTGTCTGTGTCGCAAATATTTTAGCATAAGCCGAATCGGTTGTAATCTGCTTCTTTGTTGCCTCCGGAAGTTCTGTGTAGTTTTTCACGGCTTCGTTAAATAGCTTCGGATATAAGGTATCGGGATCTCCTTGATTAATTACAAACTCAATTATTTCCTTTTCCAGCTTTAGTTTTTCATTTTTTATTTTTTCAGAAACACCCTTTCTTGTAAGCAAATTTGATATTTGTTTAAGAGTAATTTCACTCCCCGGAATAGTGGGACCGGCCATAAGAATAATAAAAGCTATATCGGGGGATGATGCTCCTGCAATTATAGAAGCCATTCCTCCCTCGCTGTGTCCGAGAAATCCGATCATATTATTATCGACTATTTTTAACGTCTGCAGAAAATCAAACGCCGCCAAAGCGTCTTCGGCATAATCGGCTGTTGTTCCTCCGAAATCGCCGACTTCCGAACCACCCGTCCCGCGGTCGTCGAATCTAAAAACTGCAATACCGTTTGATGAAAGATATTCGGCGATTCTTTTGAATATCGGAAATCCGTAAATCACTTCATCTCTTGTTTGACTTCCGCTTCCTGTAAGTAGAATAACGGCAGGCATTTTCTCCTTTATTTTAGGTAACGTCAAAGTCCCCGCAAGCTTAGAGCCATTGCTGTAAAACGTTGTATCGATTGATGTAAATTCAGTTTGTGAAAATATTACTGTAGGAAATAAAATAATTACCGCTAATAATATCTTTAATTTCATCAGTTCTCCGCTTTTTTAAATTCAATGTACTAAAAAACGGAGAGTGATAAAAATAACTAAATCGGTTTTAGCTACATTCTACGCTATTGAATTTCGACTACCGAGCTTAAATTCCGGTACTGTTATAATTCAATTTCCGGGAGGAAAATAAAATATGGTTCACAATTAATCTGTAAACTGTTGCAATAGTTTATAGGAAGTTCCATCTATTTCTATTCAAAGAAAATTTGAGCTGTAAGAATATAAATTTATTAAGGAATAATTAGGAACAATTTAAATTATAAAAAGAATTATAGTGTAGCAATTATTGAAGCGACTGAGATTATTGCTGTTTCTGAGCGAAGACGATACTCGCTTAACTTTAATATTGCAAGAGGCGAGAGCGATTTTATTTCATCTTCGGCCAGTCCTCCTTCTGGACCCAGCAAAAAAGTATATTTTTTATTTTCTTTAATCTGTTTAATGAACTCTGTAATTAACATTTCGGATTGCTGTTCAAAAACACAAATATTTTCTCCTTCAAATTTAGTGAGCTTATTGCAAAATCTAATCTCCGGCAAATAAGCTCTCAAGGATTGCTTAATTGCCGCAACCAGTACTTTTTCCCACTTATCTCGATTAAATCCCTTGGCGAGTGTTCTGGAGCTGTTATAAATTACAATATTCGTAAATCCCAATTCAATAAGCTTCTCAACTGCAAATCTCATTCTATCTTTGTTGTGAAGATTGGGAATAAGAAATGTATAATTTTTAAGTTTATTTTTGAACTTTAATTCATTAATTACCTTAACCTTTACTTCCCTTTTCTCGACTGATAAAATTTCCCCCCTAAAAATTGAGCCTTTACCGTTTGTTACGTATATTTCATCTCCGACAGATTTCCGAAGAACCTTAGTTGCATGTTTTGATTCTTCATAACCCAAAGAAAGAATTCTATCTTCACTAACAGGCAAGTCGGAGTAAAACAATTCGGTATTAGAAAGAAAATCCTGATTCAAAAATAAACTCCATTTTTCCATTATCATCAAATGCGAATTCAAATCGCAAAGCGTCAAAAGGTAATATTAATAAATTAATTGAGACACCGTAGCCGAACATATTATCCCCCTTTAGACTTAAAGAGTCAATATCGTCATAAACATTCGCAACATCAACAAAAGCGGATAAATCCAAGCCAATTCTAGCGGAAGTTAGAGAAGCAGGGATTAATGGTAAATCCAATTCCAAATCATATTCTTTGATAAGAGGGAAACTAATCTCAGAAGAAAGTAAGAATTTATTTTTCCCCTCTCGTATCGAATGAGAGTAACCGCGTACATAATCGGAATAACCGAGATATGACTTTTCGTAGATTGGAATTTTATCTCCAATTAAATATCTGTTTAGAACTCTATACTTAAAATTCAGGAACGAATTCAAAGGGAAATATTTTCTATAATCAAAAGAAAAATCGACAAAGTGGATTGGACTTAAATACATTCCGTAATGTATTAATGAGATTTTAAAGTAAGTTCCCAAAGTAGAGCGAAGCACAAGATTCCTTGTATCATACTGATAAGAAAATGAAAGTGACGGTTCATATTCGTAATCTTTTTTCGAGTTTAAATATTGCGAAGAATAAGGCTTATTTAGAAATATGTATCGATACGTAAATCCAATTTCAATCCTATGATACAAATGATATCTTTTCCCTAAATTAAATCCAGCATAATAAGATTTGTAATTAAAATCCTCTTTTGAAATTTTTAAAAACTTTACACTTTTATTAAAAAAATTCGAGTAACCAAGTAGCATACTGAAAAATAAATTCGGTCTGAAAAAATTCGGATTGGAATATTGAAAATAAAAATTCGGGTCAAACCCAAATCCCAAATTAGCAAAAAGTGTTTCGTTACGTCCCCGAAAGTTTTTATATAAGAAATTAACTCCGTACTGCGAATATTTAATAGAATTTTTCCTAAATATAAAATACGGTATTGGAAACACCGCCCAAGTTTCCTTAACTACAATAATTACTATTTTAGATTTAGGCGTGTTGTCCGTAAGAATATCAACAAAGTTAAAAATCTTTAATCCGTAAATTCTTTCCCTATTATACTCAAGTATCTTTTGATTAATTGTGTCGCCGACAGAAAAAGTCAACTCGTTAAGAATTACATAATCCTTAGTATCTTTATTCCCGACAATTCTGATTTGGCTTACTACAAATGAATCAGATTTAACAGAATCGGGCACTTGAGCATAAGAAGCAAAAGAGTTAGCAATTACCAGAATAAAAAACAGAAAAAATCCAAATGGTTTTATCCTAAACATCATTTAGTAACAATTATAATATTCTATCTTAATGCACTCATCCTGAATCACAGTAATTCCGGCTTCTCCTGCCGGCTTAACTGCCTCGTCGTTTCTAATACCGAGTTGAAGCCATAACACATTAGGACGCATTTTCAATACGGACGGAATTATCTCATGAATATATTTCGCTCGACGGAAAACATCAACAATATCAACACGATGAGGAATTTCTTCCAATGTTTTATAGAGCGGTATCGGAGTTTCTCCTTCATAAACGGGATTAACCCCGACAACATCATAACCTTTATCCACAAGGAGATGAGCTATGTCACCGCTAATTCTTCCCGGTTTATAACCAACAACAGCAATTGAGCTGTTTTCGGCAAGTATTCTACAAGTAAGTTTGTTTTTCATATATTATTCACTACCCTTCATATTCTTCCAGCGGCGGACAGGAACAGAAAAGATTCCTATCTCCGTAAGCATTATCTATTCGATTAACGGCAATCCAAAATTTATTTTCCTTAACCCATTCTTTAGGAAATACAGCTTCTTCTCTTGAATATGGATGCGACCAAACTTCTACTGTAACATCTGAAGAAGTATGTGGCGCATTTTTAAGCGGATTATCCAACTGCGACCATTTGCCTGATTCAATATTTTCAATTTCTTTTTTGATATTAACCATTGTATCTATAAATCTATCCAACTCGGCTTTCGATTCGCTTTCGGTAGGTTCGACCATTAATGTGCTGTGAACCGGGAACGACACGGTTGGTGCATGAAAGCCGTAATCCATAAGACGTTTGGAGATATCTTCTTCGTCAACTCCTGTTGTTTGCTTAAAATTGTGCATGTCAAAAATAAGTTCATGACCGACAAAACCTGTCTTGCCTGTATAAACAACACGGTAGTAATCCGAAAGTTTTACGCGAAGATAATTAGCATTTAATATTGCCGCTTCGGTTGCTTTGCGCAAACCTTCTTCGCCCATCATTTTAATATAAGCGTAAGATATAGTCAATATAAGCGCGCTTCCGAAAGGAGCGGAAACAGTTGCACGGATTGCTTTCGGAGAGTCTGATTTTCTAAATACATGTCCGGGTAAGAACGGTTTTAATTTTTCATTAACGGCAATTGGACCTGCTCCCGGTCCCCCTCCTCCATGAGGAATTGCGAATGTTTTATGGAGGTTAAGATGACAAACATCAGCACCGATATAAGCCGGACTTGTTAAAGCTACTTGCGCATTCATGTTTGCACCGTCCATATAAACCAAACCGCCATTATCGTGAACAAGTTTAACCATCTCGGTAATTTCTTGTTCAAATACTCCGTGAGTGGAAGGATAAGTAATCATAAGAGCTGCAAGTTCATCTTTGAATGATTCAACTTTAGCAGTTAAGTCAGCCATATCAACGTTACCGTTTTCATCCGTATTAACCACAGATACTTTTCCGCCCGCCAATATGGCACTTGCCGGATTTGTTCCATGAGCCGAAGCGGGAATTAATACAACTTTCCGTTCTGGATTTCCGTTGGCTCGATGATAAGCCATGATAGTGCTTAACCCAGTAAACTCACCTTGTGCGCCGGAATTCGGTTGGAATGAAATATCGGTAAAACCTGTAATTTTGCACAAATCATTTTTTAAGTCATCAATCATTTCAAGATAACCTTTAGCTTGGTCATCAGGTGCAAAAGGATGAATGTCTGTAAACTCCGGCCAGCTTAACGGAAACATTTCAGTAGCGGCATTCAACTTCATTGTACACGAACCGAGCGAAATCATCGAATGAGTTAATGATAAATCTTTTCTCTCCAAACTTTTTATATATCTCATCATTTCGGTTTCGCTTCTGTACTTATTAAAAACCGGATGAGTCATAAAATTTGTTTTTCTATTAATATTTACATCCCACGATAATTCATCAGACTCGTAAATTGCTTTGTAATCTAAAACCGGTTTATCTTTCGAGACAACTTCGGAAAAGATTTGTAAAAGTTTATCAACATCTTTGTCTGTAGTAACTTCGGATAATGATATTCCGACATAGCCGTTCATATCCCATCTGAAATTAACACCTTCTTTGATAGATATTGTTTTCAACATTTCCGATTCGATATCGTTGACTTCTATTTTAAGAGTATCGAAATAGCTATTATTTATTTGTACAAAACCGAGTTTTTTCAATCCTTTATCAAGAGCAATTGTGAGTTTATTAATTCTCTTTGCAATTTGTTTTATTCCATCCGGACCGTGGTACACTCCATAGAAACCGGCAATAATGGCAAGTAAAACTTGTGCCGTACAAATATTGCTTGTAGCTTTTTCCCTTTTTATATGTTGTTCGCGTGTCTGCAAAGCCATACGAAAAGCACGTTTACCGGTTCTATCTACAGAGACTCCAATTATTCTTCCCGGTAACTGACGTTTAAATTCTTCCTTAGTTGCAAAATAAGCGGCGTGTGGTCCGCCGAATCCCATTGCCTGTCCGAATCTCTGTGAGTTTCCCAAAACAACATCGGCACCTATTTCACCCGGAGGCGTAATCAGAGCCAAACTCAGCAGATCTGCAATTACTGCAATATAAATACCGTTTTCCTTTGCTTTACCGAAAAGTTCCGAATAATCTGAAACTTCGCCGTAATTATTCGGATTCTGAACAAGAACAGCAAAATACTCTTCGTTAAAATCGAATGAATTCATATCATCAAAAACTACTTCTATTCCTCTCGGTTCTGTTCTGGAAAGAATTACATCTTTAGTTTGAGGAAATATATTTTCATCAATAAAAACTTTATTGGCATTTTTCTTATTGCGTTTACGCGCATTATAAAGCATCATAACAGCTTCGCCTGCTGCCGTTCCTTCATCTAACAACGAAGCATTCGCTATTTCCATTCCGGTTAAATCCGCCACCATTGTTTGGAAATTAAGCAATACTTCAAGTCTCCCTTGTGAAATCTCAGCCTGATAAGGAGTGTATTGCGTGTACCATCCGGGATTTTCAACAACATTTCTTTGAATAACAGAAGGAGTAATTGCCGGATAGTAACCTAATCCGATATAAGATTTATAAATTTTATTTTTACCGGCTAATACTCTCATCTTTTCCAACATTTCATTTTCAGTTAAAGGCTGGTCTAAGTCAAGTTTTTCCGGTAGCAATATATGGTTGGGTATAGTTTTGTTGACTAACGAATCAACGGAATCTTCACCGATAACGGATAACATTTCATTAACGTCATTATCAGAAATTCCAATATGTCTTGTATGAAATTTTTCGAACACTTTTAACCTCTAATTTTCAAAAATTATATTTTTAAATATATGAAAGAAGTTATAAAATTAAGGTTAAAACTAAAATTGATTTTGATTTAATTACAATAATAAACCGGTGAAATGAAGATGAATAAAAACTATGAATTAGAGGAAGAAATAAAAAAGCGGAAACTAAACCGAGAGTTTCCGCTTTTCATAAAATATAAATATGTTAAACTAAAGTAAGATTAGCAAATTTGGCAACTAATGTTTTCATTCCGTGACTTTCAAACTGGATTGTTATTTTTGCCATATCGCCTGAGCCGTCAATAGACATAATCTTTCCGGTTCCGAAAATCTTATGAGTTACGCGACTGCCGACGCGGTATGAACGTTTATCTGCGTCAGGATCTGCAACGCCTTTGTAAAGATCATCGTAGTACGATTTTCTTTTTCTGCCGGATCGGGCTGTAGCTGCTTTTGCTTCATCCAAAACTTCAGGATCAACCTCGTCAATAAATCTTGACCTGTCCTGATATGCGACTTCGCCGAATCTGTAACGCGAACGTGCGTAAGTAAGATAGAGCTTTTCCTTTGCTCTTGTAAAAGCGACATAAAACAATCTTCTTTCTTCCTCTATATCGGCATCAGTATCGAACTTCCGGTTAATCGGGAAAAGGTCTTCCTCTAATCCGGATAAGAAGACTACAGGGAATTCAAGTCCCTTAGCACTGTGAATTGTCATAAGCGTTACAAAGTTAGCTTCGTCTTTCATCTGATCAACACCGCTTACCAATGAAACTTCTGCAAGGAAGTCGTCAATTGTTGCATCTTTATTGGTTTTAGTAAAATCTTGAATTGCATTCAAAAGCTCCTGAACATTCTGATAACGAGCTAATGAATCTTTTGAGTTTTCCTCTTTGTACATTCTAAGAACGCCAAGCTCATCAACCAGAGCGGAAGTTAATTCGTACAAAGATAGTTTTTCAGTTAAGTCAATATATTTATCTAACAAAATTTTGAACTGCTTAACATTTTTTTGTATTCTTTCTTTAACTTCAATTACTTCAAAGATTCTTCCCATCGTTGTAAAAAAACTAATATCCAAACGTCTTGAAAATGCAAGCATCTTTTCAACTGAAGTATTTCCGATTCCACGCTGCGGAAAATTCATTATTCTCAGTAAACTCTCTTCGTCATTCTGGTTTGCCAAAACTCTGAGATATGCTAAAATATCTTTTACTTCTTTCCGTCTGTAAAATTCGACACCGCCAACTATTTGGTAAGGGAGCTTCTCACGTCTCAATGCATCTTCCAACGCGCGTGACTGTGAATTAGTACGGTAAAGAATCGCAACATCATTTAATGTAATCTTTCTTTTCTGAACTTCTTTTTTAATGTTTTTTGCAATATGAAAAGCTTCGTCTTTTTCGTCTGAACAACGAATAACAGTAATTCTATCACCTTCCGGTTGCTCAGTCCAAAGATTTTTTTCAATCTGGTTTTTATTATTAACAATTACCGAATTAGCTCCTTTTAGGATATTGGCTGTAGAACGATAATTTTGTTCGAGCTTAAACAACTTTGAATTGGGAAAATCCTTTTGGAAATCGAGCATATTTGAAATATCTGCTCCACGCCAGCCGTATATACTTTGAGCATCATCTCCGACAACACAAACCTTAATCCTTTGTGAAGTCATCATTTTAACAAGTTCGTATTGCGCACGGTTTGTGTCTTGATATTCGTCAACAAGAATATATCTGAAATTCCCGCGATAATGTGCGGCGATTTTAGGATACTTTTCGAAAAGTTGAATCGGCTTAAGAAGCAAATCGTCAAAATCCATCGCATTATTTTCAAACAATCTATTATTATATTCTTCGTAAATATTCGCGAACTTTTCATCGGCCGAAGAATCAGCGAAGTTTTTGCGGAATTCGTCCGGAGTTACCATATGGTTTTTCATATTGCTGATTCTGTGCTGAGCAGCATTTGGAGTGAACAAATCGGTTGAAATATCAAGCGCCTGCATTACATGGCTGACCAATGCAACTGAATCATCTCTGTCGTAAATTGAGAAATTCGGCTTGTATCCTAATTTAACGGCATCTATTCTTAATATTTTTGCAAAGATGGAATGAAATGTTCCCATCCAAATACCATCGGCTTTTTTCCCGATTAACTTCTTGATTCTATCTTTCATTTCCTTGGCGGCTTTGTTTGTAAATGTCAAAGCCAAAATTGAAGATGGTTCATAACCCTGATCAATCAAATATGCAATTTTATGTGTAAGAACTTTTGTTTTACCGGAACCTGCGCCGGCTACAACAATCTGAGAATTTTTTAAGCATTTTACAGCTTCTCTTTGGTTTTCATTAAGAGATTTTAATATGTCCATATTTCCTCGAATTTTTAGAAGTGCAAATATACAAAAACAAGCCCGATTTACAAAGAAATCATTGAAAAAACTTCATCTATTAACTGATTTGAATATAAACCGGATGGAAACACTTTGCACAAAAGACTAAAATAGTAAAGTGGAATTCAAATTAGTAAGTGGATTTAATAATTCCTCCGTCAACTTGAAGCGTTACTCCGGTAATGTAGGAAGCTTGCTCCGAAGCAAGAAAAACTACAGCCGAAGCAAATTCTTCAGGTTTACCGAATCTTTTTACCGGCATATCTTTACTAAGCATTTCAAACATTTCTTCATAACTTTTACCTGCTTTTTCCGCTTTCAGTTTTATCAAACTTTTTAATCTATCGGTTAAAATATGACCGGGGGCAACATTATTAACAGTTATCCCGTATTCACCATAAGCATTGCTGATTGTTTTTGCAAATGCCGTAAGTCCGCTTCTGAAAGTATTGGATAGAAGAAGATTATCGACAGGCTGTTTAACCGAAAGTGAAGTAATATTAATTACTCTGCCCCACCTGTTATTTTTCATATCCGGAAGCACAAGTTTAGTCAATCTTACCGCACTCATCAATACTTGATTATATCCCGCTTCCCATTTCTCTTCGTCGGTATCATCAAAATATCCCGGAGGAGGTCCGCCACAATTGTTAACCAATACGTTCACAGGTCCGAATTTTTCTCGGACTTTTACATAAAAAGTTCCAATTGCCTCTCTTGAATTTAGATCACAGACAACACCAAAAACATTATCACGAAAATCGGGATCTATTGCATTTAGTTTTTCACTAATACTCGCTTCGCGTGATGAACAAAATGCCACTTTTGCTCCTTCGCGTAACAATAAGTCAACCGTTGCTCCTCCCAGCCCTTTGGAACCGGCTGTAACAATTGCAACTTTTCCTTTAAGGTTAAGCTCCATCATTCGTTTTCATTTTTTATTTCATTTACTATTCTTTCTGTATCAAGCGCAATTACTAATTCTTCATTTGTTGGGATTCTTAAAATCTTAGCTTTGGAATCTTCAGTTGAAATAATTGCTTCACCATCAGCTTTTTCGTTAAGTTCATCATCTATCTTTAGTCCAAGGTAATCCATATTCTCACAGATGGCTTTACGTACCGATTTGGAATTTTCACCAATACCGCCTGTAAAAACCAGTGCATCCAAACCGCCCATTGCTGCCGTGTATGCTCCGATATATTTTTTAATTCTGTAAGTGAAAACGTCAAATGCATATTTTGCTCTCTTGTTTCCATCTTCAACAGCCTCCTCTATATCGCGCATATCACTACTTTCACCGCTAATTCCCAGTAAACCACTATGTTTATTCATAAGAGTATTAGCTTCCATCATCGTAAGTTCTTCTTTCCCCATTATATAAAGGATTACCGAAGGATCCATATCCCCAACTCTCGTACCCATTAACAAACCTTCCAACGGAGTAAATCCCATAGAAGTATCAATCGAACGGCCCTCTTTTATAGCCGCCATGCTTGCTCCATTGCCGAGATGAGCCGTAATGATTTTTAGATCCTCAATCGGTTTTCCAAGTCTTGTAGCCGCGCGCATCGAAACGTACCTGTGCGATGTACCGTGAAAGCCGTAACGGCGAATTTTATATTTTTTATAAAGAGTATAAGGAATACCGTAAAGATAAGCTTTCGGAGGCATGTTAACATGAAATGCAGTATCAAAAACAGCAACCTGAGGTTTAGTGGGCATGTGCTCCTTAGCCGCTTTGATTCCCTTAATATTTGCAGGATTATGGAGCGGAGCAAGCTCAATGTTTTCTTTCAGTACACGCATCACTTCATCCGTAATTAAAACCGAACCTGAGAACGTTTCACCTCCGTGTACTACGCGATGCCCAATTGCGTCAATTTCATCCATGGATTGAATTACTCCGTGATTTTTACTGAGTAACACTGCAATTACATACTCGATAGCGATCTTATGATCTAATATTTCTCCTACTATTCTAATCTTTTCTCCATTCCTCGGAGCATGGGTAAGAATAGCAGATGCCATTCCAATTCGTTCAACTGCTCCTTTTGCCAAGGATGCTCCAATTTCCGTTTCAATAAATTGATATTTTATTGACGAACTTCCACAATTTAAAACTAAAACTTTCATCTGATTCCTCTATTCTAATATTTTCCCTTCACTGTCATACTTAAAAAAACCTTCTCCGGTTTTCTTTCCTAACTTTCTTTCACGAACTAATTTTCGTAATATCGGACAAGGACGGTAACGAGGTTCACCAAGTGTTTGCCACAACTGCTGCATCCAAGTCAGCACCTCGTCCAAACCCATTTGATCGGCAAGTTCCAGCGGTCCAATTTGCATATTAAATCCAAGTTTCATTGCCGTATCAATATCATGTGCCGATGCAATACCTTCAAGCAATATATGCATTGCTTCATTAAGAAGCGGGATAATTGTTCTGGTGGTTACATAACCGGGATAATCATAAACTTCAATTGGAGTTTTTCCAATTGACGATGCGAAACGCTTAATTTTTTTCAATGTTTCATCAGCAGTGTCAACCGTACGGACAAGTTCAACCAACGAAACTTTAGGAACGGGATTTAGAAAGTGCATTGCCATAATTTGACCTTTACGGTTGGTAACGGAAGCAATTTCGTCCAAACTTAAAGTAGATGTTGTCGAAACAAAAATAGCATCTTTCTTGGCAATTCTATCCAATTTGTAAAAAATTTCCTTCTTAAGTTCCAAATTTTCCGGAACCGCATCAATAATAATATCGCACATGTCAAGTTTTTCGAGGTTAGTGTGCCAAAATATTCTGCTCATTATGGCTTTTTTCTCACTTGTCGTCATTCCCCAGCGGGCAATTTCTCTATTCATACTCTCTTCCAATTGAAGAATCGAGCGGTTTTTTGACTCCTCGTCTTTTTCCACAACTTTAGCTTCAAGTCCTGCTGAAGCAATGGTTTGGGCAATTCCTTGTCCCATTACTCCGGCTCCGACAATTGCAAC
>CAZMZM010000017.1:25291-41307 GCA_964570865.1 uncultured Melioribacter sp. | reverse complement strand
TTTATCTCCGGAAATTCAATTAAGAAGATTGCCGATAATGCGCTTATTACAGGCGTTGAAGATGAAGTTGTTGATTATAGTAAAGTAAAAGGTTTCGGCTTGGTTGCAAACTATCCGAATCCGTTTAATCCTTCAACAATAATTACATTCCAACTTTCACATTCACAAAATATCACTCTTGATGTTTTTAATACGTTAGGACAAAAAGTAGCAACTTTGATAAATAACAAAGTTATCGCTCCGGGAACTAACCAAGTGCGTTGGAACGGGAAAGACGCTTCCGGTAATTCCGTATCTACAGGTGTTTACCTTTACAGAATATCTTCACCGAATTATACGATTACAAAGAAAATGTTATTATTAAAATAAATAATTATAGCGCGACTTTGACATTCATTGTCGCGCTGTTATTTTCTCACATTAATTGCGGCAGAGAGATGTTTATTAAAAAGTTATTTAAAGTTTTAATCCCGATTTTCGGAGTACTGATTATTCAAAGTTGTATTCCGGATAGAATGCCTACGGAACCAACGGAAAATACGCGTCCGAAATTTGTAAAGTTTGAATTTTCAGAAAACTCAAATCTCGCTATTCCTTTAAATCAGCAGATAAAAATGTATTTTAACGAGAAAATGGATTTGAATACATTTCCTTCAAATGTTACGGTCGAAAGTGTTGACGGTAAAATTAACGGAAAGTTTTCTTACGCTTCGGAGTCGGATACAGTTGTGATTTTTACACCCGGCGTAGATTATAATAGAGCGGAGATTTATACTGTCAAAGTTCACGGCGGAGTACGAGATATTAATCATAACTCAATGATTTCACCAAATGATGACGATATACCTGAAACAACTTGGTTTTTTACTGAAGGAGATTATTCGTTAAACGGTTTCCCGCTTGTTTTTGTTCGAGATAAAGCAAAAAAACAAATAATTTACCGTTCCGGTAATCTTAATAAATATATTGACAGCTTATATGTTAACGCAACAACCGAAGATTATCAAACCGCAGCTCTTGAGTTTTCGCCAACAGGGAACTACTTATGGATGGTAAATCTAAAAACAAGCGACGGTACCGTTACGCTAATCGATCCCGAAACTTTTTCAGTACAAAGTGTAATTCCCGTTGGACTTGGTCCAACGAATGTTGGTTTCAACGATAACTATGCTTATGTCTGCAACACGTCGGGAAAATCATTTTCGGTAATAGACTTAGGCTCTTATTCGGTTATTGATACTTACACTTTTCCCGACGGTTTTAAGCCTAAAGACGTAGTTTACGGAAACGCATCGGATAAGCTCTACTTCCTTTCAAGTAATAAAAAGAAAATTAAGATTGTAAACGCTAATAATTACTCCGATAATGTTACTGTTGACACTCTACTTGTTGATAATAAAGGAATAGATATTGAAATCTCAGAAGACGGACAATATGTATTTATCCCTGAAAAGAGAACAGATAAAATTGCCGTTTACGATGCCTTTAACGAAACGCCTGCCGATATTATCGAAACCGGTTTCCCCAATGTAGGAGACGGCGTAATTTCCGGAAATTATTATTATTCGTCATTTTATAAATATACAGGCGGTGAAAAAGACGGAGGAGTGCTAAAGATAAACTCATCTACCCGAAGTATTGAAAATGTATTTACTTTCCCGTATGAAATTGACCAACTCGCTGCTACTTCCGGCGGCGAATTGTTATATGCTGTAACGGCTGCAGATTCATCTCTGCATATAATCGAAACAAAAACATTACGTGAAATTTCATCGGTAAAAATTGGCGGTAGTTTGAAATATATTGCGGTCAGTAAAAATAATTATTTGAAATAAACTTTAACTATTGAGTTAAGCAGGTTTAAGAATGAAAAAGAAAATTATTACTCTGTTTGTTTTTGTGGTTCTATTAGCGGTTCAAACATTTGCGCAGGCTACCGGAAAAATTGCAGGAACCGTAACAGATAAAAAAACGGGAGAAAAACTTCCCGGTGTAAATATCATGCTGAAAGGTACAACAATCGGAGCCGCAACAAATATTAACGGTTATTATGTAATCCTTAATATTCCTGCAGGTTCCTATGATGTAGTTGGCAAGATGGTCGGTTATCAAACCGTGATACAGAAAGATGTAAAAGTAGTATCCGGATTAACTACAAAACTTAATTTTAAGATTGGCGCAAAAGAAGTAAACATGCAGGAAGTTACTGTTGAAGAATATAAAAATCCCCCTGTACAAAAGGATTTAACCAGCAAAATCCAGGCAAGAACTTCAGAGGAAATTGCGCGTTTACCTAAATCCACAATAGAAGATTTGTTAACCCAGGAAGCCGGAATTGTAAAAAACATTCGTACGCAGCCGGTTAGCGAACTTCCCGCATTCGGTCAGTTTGCCACCGTGCCGTCTGACGGATTACATTTTAGAGGCGGACGTGAAAACGAAACACTTTTTTTATATGACGGCATAACGGTTAACGACCAGCTTTGGGGCGGATTTTATATCGATCAGGTCAGTGAACTGGATATTAGTTCTCTTGAAACTCACTCCGGAACATTCGGACCTAAATACGGCGAAGCAATGTCGGGTGTGGTCAGTATTTCTCCTCATTCCCAGCTTGCCCTAAAGCCTAAGTTCGCAGTTAAAGCTTTTACGGATAATGTACTTAAAAATTCTTCACAAAACACATACAGCGGCGATATATATTTTAATTCGGCACTTCCTTTTTATAAAAAGCTGGGAGTTATTTTTTCGCATAGGGTTTACAGTACGGATGGATATATTTACGGTTATATTTATCCGGAATATGTAAATAGCCAAGGAAGAGATAAAAGCGGTACGCCGATAAAAGTTCCGATGCAGTATTTGGATACACAGTTTAGCGAAGGAAGGATACTTTGGCACCCTGTTACAAGTTTGCATTTAACCTTCGGCGGATTTTACGGAAAATCGAATCGCGGTGTTTATAATCACTATTTTAAGTATAATCCGTACGGAACTCCCCGTGTTAGATTGAATAGTAATTTACTTTATGCAAAAGCAAATTATGTATTTAATACAAAAAGTTTTATCAATGTAACAGTTGCAAAATATCATAGAGGTTTTTCCTCTAAAGTTTATGATGACCCTTCTTTGTATCTGATTACACCTCAGACAGGAACTGCCGAATTTTCGGTTACCGGAGAGGACTGGGTATGGTTTGACACTAATTTTGATAGGTATGAAGGAAAGGTTGATTATGTTTGGCAGATAAATAAAATCCATAATTTATCGATCGGAGGTAAGTTTGAGCAGTACGGAACTTTTCTCGAAAGGAAAAATCCGGATGGGGGTGCTATTCTGGAAAAGTATGACTATAGTCCTCAACACGGCGGTTTATATATAAATGATAAAATGGAATTTGAAGATATGGGAATGATAATTAACTTCGGGGCAAGAGCCGATTACATAAACCCTAACAGAAAAGTATTACTGAACTTATCCGATTTGACTAATCTTTCGGCAAAACTTACAGAAGCTAAGAAAGAATTTTATATTACTCCCCGGCTTGGAATTAGTTTCCCAATCGCAGATAAAATAGCTTTCCGGTTTGGTTATGGTCACTTTTATCAATATCCGACTTTCTTTAAAGTTTTTCAGGGAACATATTATTTGGCTTCAACAGGGGAATATCGACCTAACCCGCAACTTGAAAATACTCCGATTGCCGATACCGAAATTAAAACGGAAAAAACCACAAATTATGAGTTTGGTATTCAAGCAATGGTTAGTTCGCGAGTATCACTTGACGTAACCGCCTTTTATCGTAAAACAAGCGATTTGATTGGCGTGGTTATGAATGAAACAACCGAAGGAAAACGTTTTCAGATGATGGGAAATATTGATTATTCAACGGTAAAAGGAATCGAGATTTCTCTTAAAAAACATTTTTCAAATAATTTTTCAGCTTTCTTTAATTACACTTTTGCGCAGACTCTTGTAAGTTCCTCTGTGCTTTTCCAGATGCCTACTGACGAATCACGAACTTTTCCGGCAAATTGGGATCAACCTCACTCTTTTAGGGGAAATGTTTATTATCAAACAAATAGCGGTTACGGATTTTCTGTTTACGGAAGTTATTCTTCCGGATTTCCTTATACCCGATCGGCATTTGCTCCGAACGAAGAACGTAGCCCCTGGGTTCACGAGTTGAATATAAATTTATTCAAGAACTTTAAGTTCTACGGAATGAAAGAACAAGTTTACGTACAAGTTCTTAATGCTACGAATACCAGAAATGTTTGGTGGGTTTATTCGGATTCGGGAATTCCCGGAGATGATGCAAATCCTGCTACTTCTCATGATTATACGAACAATCCGTCTATGTATGGACCGGGAAGAACAGTTCAATTCGGGATAAAAATCTGGAATTAATTATGAAAAAACTTATTACCTTGAATATATTTTTGCTGCTTATTATAAACGGTATTTTCGCTCAGAATAATCCAATGCTCAACAAGCGATGGAATACAATGAAGATTAACAAAGTAGCAACTGTTTTTGATAATGTGGGAATGCTGAATAACGGAAATAATCAGAACTATTCATTGGCTCGTACTCCTTCTTTTGAATATCCGCAGGGAAGCGGATTAAATTGGGGAACTTGCGTCGCCGTAGTAGTCGGTGCTCCTGCCGACCAGGACAGCTCCGTTGTTGGCGGAGTTAATCCCGAACATCTGCCTTATCTTGACGGCGCAATGGACGAAGGCCCCGCAGATTTTTGGAACGAGGAACATTTTGCTCCTTATCCCGAGTTTGTAAACTCCGAAAAAGCAAGCATGAGCGACGATCCTACTTCGTGGCCCGACGCTTGGCCGGACTATTGGCCCAATTACGTTCCTTCGGACGGAATAAGCGAAAATGTAATTAATTTCCCTGATTTACAGCAACTCCCGATTTTAAGAGATAGTGTTACCGGCTGGCCCGGATTCGGAAAGAACGGGAAGCAGCTTGCCGATGAGGAAATGCTCAGTATGACTTACGGTTGGGGAGGAACGGATCAATTGGGAAGCGGTAATTCCAAAACCCGATGGCTGCGTACTCAAATGATGATGAGGGGAATGGCTTGGAAAGGTACTCTTTATGACGATTTTATTGTTTGGGTTTTTATTATTCGTAATCCTAATAACAAAAGTATTAATGACGTTCGCATGGGTGTTCATCTCGATTTCGGATATTTACCGGCGTTTATACCGGGCATTGGTTATGATGACGACAGACATTACTTTGACCCGAATTTGCAGCTTGCATACGGAACGGATGACGACGGCTACGAAGAAGATCCTTTAAGTGGCGGAAATCTTTCTCCGGATAAAATCGCATGGAGCGGAGTTGTTGCTCTTAAGATGCCCGGAGGTAACGGGAAAATTAAAACATACGATGCAGCTCATTTTTGGCAAGGGCAAACATCTCCTTCGGGGAGCGGCGGCGAACCTGAAATGTATTACAAATGGAATCTGTTAAATCTAAATGATCCTCAGGACAGCGACGGTGATGGAATAGATGATGATTTTGACGGAGACGGTATTCCGGATACACAAAACGGAGGTCCGAATTATTATATCGGAACCGGTTCCGACGGCTTGCAAATAATTGGTTCGTCTCCTTTTACAATGGCTCCGGGAGAAACAGATACACTGATTTTTGCAACTGTTTTCGGTTTGAGTGAAAAGGATTTAAAAACTAACGCAAAAAATGCAATCACACTTTACGAAAACAATTGGGAAATTGTAGATGCTCCTCCGGCGCCTAAAGTGCAAGCATACAGAGACGATAGAAAAGTTGTTTTAGTGTGGGATACGGAAAGCGAAACGGATTATCAGTTTGAAGGTTACAAAATTTATCGCTCGGCTGATAACGGACAAACTTGGGGGGATGAAAGCTTTCTCGATTTTGAAGGAGGTACACATTACATACCGCTGGCTCAGTTTGATAAGCCGGACGGAGTAATTGATTATTATCAAACATTACCCGAATACGCATGGTATTATTTAGGGGATGACAATTGGTCGCAACTTAGAACCGTTATTGAAGGAGATTCGATTAAGGGAGTTTCGGTAAACGGGAATATTACGAATTTTAATAATGGCGATTCGGTTAATGTTTATATTGACAGAACAGTCCTTAACGGAATAAATTACAGATACTACGTGGCTGCTTATGATTCAGGCAACGGAATCATTGGACCGTTGGAAAATTCATCCTCGCCTAATCCTTATGAGTTTAATAATACTATTGAAATTACTCCCGAACTTCCTTTGGCAACCCATGATTTATCAAAGGTAAGAGTTGTTCCCAATCCATATAAGATAACGGAGATTTGGGAAACGGGCTTTTCCGAACATACGGTTCAATTTATCGGATTACCGAATAAAGCCACAATCAGAATATTTAATACAAGCGGCGAACTTATTAGAAGGCTTGTACATAATAATGTTTCAAGTATTGAAAAATGGAATATGAAAAATAGATATAATCAACTTGTAGCTCCCGGAGTTTACTTTTATCATATAGCGAGCGCGCTGGGAGAAAAGACAGGTAAAATTTTTGTAATACTCTAAACAGGAGTTTGTAATGAACGGATATTTATTTAAAATTAAATTTAAAACTATTGTTTTGGTTTTTACTTTAATGCTTTTATTACTTTTGCCCGAGAATACATTTGCCCAAAATGTGGATTACTCCGGAACGTCAGCGGCAAATTTTCTGAAAGTGGGAGTGGGTGCACGGGTAATGGCAATGGGTGATGCCGCAATTGCTACCGTTGACGGACCCACCGCAATGTATTGGAATATCGGTGCGCTTTCAAGAATAAAAAAGGATGTATCGGTTAGTTTTTCAACGATGAACTGGCTTGTCGGAACTCGGAACTCATATGTTGCCGGAGCTATGAATCTCGGTGAAGCGGGAACCGTAGGTGCAGATATTCAATATCTTGATTACGGTACAATTGAGGAAACAACGGTATATGACCAAGACGGGACCGGCCGGTTTTTCTCGGCATCTGATTTTGCACTCGGATTGGGGTATTCGCGTCAGCTTACCGACAGATTCTCGTTCGGAATAAAAGTTAAATATATTCGTGAAGATATTGCAAACGCTTCTGCCGACGCTTTCGGAATTGATGTTGGTGCGGTTTTTCTGACCTCTTTTTTTAATAATAATATGCGTATTGCGGCTTCTCTTGCAAACTTTGGCAGTAAGATGAAATTTAAGGGAAGAGATTTGGACGTTACATATTCCGTCCCCGGAAGTCCTACCGGAAAACAAATACCTGCCGAACTCGCAACAATAGATTGGGAAATTCCTCTTCTTTTTCGTTTTGGCGTTTCAAACTATTTTGTTGACAATGAGACATGGACAGCATTAGCGGCCGTTGACATATTAGACAGCCGTGATTATGCTGTAAGATATAACGCCGGAGGTGAATTAGGATTTATGAAAACTCTTTATCTGCGTGGCGGATATAAATTCAACTACGATGAAGTATCATATACGTTCGGGGTTGGTCTTGATTTTAATAAATTCACCAATTATAAAATTGCTGTTGATTACCTTTTCTTGAATTATGGAGTATTCGGTAATTTAAATCAGTTTTCGATCAGAATAGATTTATAGGCGCAAACATGAAAAAAGCAATTATTGTTGTTACATTATTTTTTATCGGGAATTCGTTTGCACAACTTCAGAACCCGATGGTAAATCAGCGATGGAATATTTTTGATATTAACAAAGTTCGAACTCAGTTTAATAACACAGGCGAGCTTTGTGACGGAAATGAACAGAACTCCTCTCTTGCCAGGCCTCCTGCATTCGAATATCCCGCAGGAAGCGGATTGGATTGGGGAACTTGTGTAGGAGTTGCTGTCGGAGCTCCGCTTGCACAGGATTCGGGGGCTGTCGGCGGTTGGCCGAATCCGGCAGATGATTATTTCGCTTTTTGCGATGCGACGATGGATGAAGGTCCTGCCGCTTACTGGGATGAGGAACACTTTTTCCCATATCCGGAATTTGTAAACGGAAGTAAAGCATGTATGAGTACCGATACTACAACGTGGCCCTCAGCTTGGCCTTCCACATATCCGGTAATCGGAGATCCTGTATTGAGAGACTCAGTAACAGGCTGGCCCGGTTTTGGTAAAAACGGAAAACAAATTGCCGACCAGGAAAGTTTTTCCGTGGTTCAGGCTTGGGGCGGAACGGATCAGTTGACTGCTACAGGACGAATTTATCCCAACTATTTGCGTACACAGATGATAATTCACGGAATGGCGTGGAAAGGGACTTTGTATGAAAATTTTATTGTTTGGGCGTATGTAATTAGGAACATTGGAGACGCCCCGATAACTGATATGCGGGCAGCTGTTCATGCCGATTTTAGCTTTATTCCGGAATTTTATCCCGGAATTGGTTACGATACTGACAGACATTATTACGATCCGCAATTGCAACTTGCTTACGGTACTGATGATGACGGTTATGAAGAAAGTCCTTTCGGAGGAACAATACCGCCTGAACAAATTCCATATGCGGGAGTTGTAGTTTTAAGGATGCCGGGTGGAGATCATAAGGTTAAAACTTATGATGCGTTCCACTTTTGGATGCAGGCTACTACATCAGCCGGTAACGGAGCCAGATCGGATTGGTATTTTAAGTATAACGTAATGAATCTGAATGATCCGCAGGATAGTGACGGCGATGGAATAGATGATGATTTTGACGGCGATGGTATTCCTGATGCACAAAACGGCGGACCGAATTACTACTTAGGACTTGGAGCGGACGGACTTCAAACACTTGGTTCTGCACCGATTACGCTTAATCCCGGAGAATCGGATACTTTAATATTCGCTACCGTATTCGGGACAAGTGAGAAAAATCTTAAGGAAAATGCTAAACGCGCCGTTGTACTTTATCAAAATAATTGGGAAGTAGTCGATGCACCTCCTGCCCCAACGCTTGAAGCAATTCCGGATAATGGTAAAATAAAACTTGTATGGAGTAATAACAGTGAACACGATCCGCAATTCGAAGGATATAAATTATACCGTTCTTCCGATGGCGGCGTAACTTGGGGTACGCAAACATTCAAAGATTTTGACGGCGGAACGCATTACATTCCACTAAAACAATTTGATTTGCCTGACGGTATTATCGGCAATTATAAAACTATTCCTAAATACGCATGGTTTTATCTTGGAGATGATGATTGGTCGCAGTTGCGACAAACCGTAACAAATGACGACAATTACACACTTTTTAATCCAGGCGATACGGTTAATATTTTTACTGACAACGATGTTGTAAATGGATTAAAATACCGTTACTATGTTGCGGCGTACGATTCGGGAAACGGAATTATCGGTCCGTTGGAGAATAGCTTTTCTAACAATCCTGTCCAATCTAATAATACTGTGGAAGTTGTTGCGCATGCTCCTGTAGCGAAAAAGAATCTTGATAATGTAAGAGTTGTTCCAAACCCGTACTACGTTGCGGCACTTTGGGAACAAGGGCAAACAGAGCATCAAATCCAGTTTACAAATATGCCGATGAAAGCAACAATAAAGATCTTTAACTCGGCCGGAGAATTAATAAAAACAATTTATCATAATTCCGGAAATTCATTAGCGCCGAGTATTGCAATTTGGGATTTACATAATGAGTATAATCAGTTGATTTCAGCCGGCGTTTATTTTTATTATATTATTTCTGATGTTGGAGAAAAAACGGGAAAGATTTTTATTGCGCTTTAATATTGAATGAAATATTCAGTTAATATGCAGAAGGAAGATTATAATTTTTTATGATACAAAATAATAGATTGCACCTGCCAAAACCATTTATGGTTGCAGTTGATGATGTAGGTTGGATGAACGGAGGTTCGCTATCCGAGACCGGCGGACCTTGGAGAATTGGTTTTGAGCGTAAAATGAAAGTTCGCGATTATCATCCTTTTGTTGAAATAGGTAAAGCCGTAGGCGTTCGTTTTCAGACGTTATTTGTACTCGCGGAAATGGACAGACTCAATATTCTGAAAAATTACCCGACTGCAACCCAAGAGGGGGAAAAACGGGATAATTCGGATAACATTGCCCCGATGCAATTTGAGATAATGAACTATGTTAAGAATAATGCAAATCACATTGAATTCGGTTTGCACGGCGTAGGACATGAGCATTGGGAAAACGGCAAACGAACCCGCGCCGAGTGGTATGATATGGAAAATGATAAACCCTGGCCGGAAGAAGATTTGCACGCACATGTGAAAGCCTACAAGGAAATTTTATCGCAATACGGATTATCGGAGGAAAACGGGCACTCGTTCCCCGAAAGTTTTGTCCCTTGCGCATGGGCATATTACTGGAATCCGAACGGCGAATATAGTACCGGAAAGGTTGTTCAAAAGTATGGCGTAAAGTATATTAATACTTGGTTCGAAATGATTCCGGAACTGAATCCGCCGATAGAATTCGGAGGAGGATTCGACCACGGAACTTTAGTTGTTAACCGTTATAATTACGGTAACGATTGGTATATGGCGGGAACAACGCCTACAAAGCCGTTAAAGGAATTTAAATCTTTTGTAATAGAATCGCATTGGTCAAATTGGTTGGCAACAGACTATTTTCTGCAAAAGGAAGTAAATAAAAAGTGGATTGAATTTTTAACCGGAATACAAAAAAGCAAAACACACTATCTTGCAAAAAATAGCGAGCAGTTTTTTTCCCAATGGCTTTATATGAAATTTGCCAAAACAATAACCGGAGCCGATAATAAATTAATTATTGATAACTCCAACATGCCGGATGAAGCGTATGAATTCGATTTATTAAATACGTTGGTTTTAAGAATAAAATTAGAAAAAGGCACACACATTTCGGAAGCAAACATTGACGGAATTAGTCCGGCTTCTTATTACGAAGATGAAGGCTGGGGATTTTTGTATTTTTCCAGACCGGAGAAGAAAAAATATGAAGTAAATTATCGGATAGGCAAAAATTATCCTAAAGAATATATTTATCATAGCGGTACTTATAATGTTTATTCATTTCTACATCAAGGGAATAAAATAATTATTGAAATTAAAGTTTACGGTACGGATATTTTGGAAATAGTTGCAGATAGACCAAAGCGGGTAATCTCCTCAAATAAAAATCTTCAAGTAGTTTCAAAATCATATGATGATAGTAAGCGTTTACTGAAATTAACTTTAAGAGCACACGATATTCAAGGTGAAAAAGGAATTATTAAATTAATATTTTAATTTGAAGCTGTTAAGAAAGAGAAAAATAATGAAAATAGATTACTTAAAAATATCGCTTTTACTAATTTTACTTTTAGCAGGATGTTCGGGAAAAAATGATTTAAAAAGAATTGATGCCGGGAAAATTTCCATGGAAATCAATAATAGAATGCAAACCCGAATATATTCCCAATACGCCGGAAATCGGGCGATTACAAAAGGGTTTTCGGCATCAGATGCAATTATTATAGATAATCGGAGAATAGATGATTTTGATTTGATTTCAGGTAAAATAATAAAGTCAAAAGATAAAACAAGCTGGATTTTTAAGGGTAAGCATTCGGATAATTATAAAATAGAAAAAATCGTAAAACTTACTGTTTATAAAAAATATCCGGAATTTATTTTTACAAACGTCCGTTATTTTAATCGAGGGGATAAATCCATAACGATTAACGGATGGATTTCAAACGATTATGTAATTCCGCAGAAAGATACGGCGGAAGTTTTTTGGTCATATCAAGGAGCTACATACGAGGAGCGACCCGATTGGGTTTTGCCCGTAAGGAACGGATATTCCCGAAAAAATTACTTGGGAATGAATGCAACTGATTACGGCGGCGGCATTCCGATTGTAGATGTTTGGAAACGTAATTACGGATTTGCAATCGGCCATGTTGAGAAAGTGCCAAAACTTGTTTCTTTCCCGGTTGAAAGAAATAGTAAGGTCGGCGGCGTAGAGATAAAAATGGATTCAAGGAAAAATGTAAAGCTAATTCCCGGAGATTCTTTAACAACTTTAGCGGGATTTATTGCCACTCATAAAGGTGATTATTTTCATACTTTACGACAGTACAGCAAATTTATGCAGGAATATAATAATGTTAAGTTTAATAAACCTCCGGAAGAATCTTACGAACCTATTTGGTGTGCTTGGGGATATGAAAGAAATTTTAATGTAAAAGAAATTCTCGGGACCCTTCCCAAAGTAAAAGAGCTCGGTTACAAGTGGGTTGTTCTTGACGACGGTTGGCAGACAGCCGAAGGGGATTGGTTCTTGAATAAGAAAAAATTTCCGCTTGGTGATGCAAGCATGAAAAGTTTTGTTAAAAAGATACACAATGCAGGACTAAAAGCCAAACTTTGGTGGGCACCTCTCGCTGTTGATCCCGGAACAAAACTAATTAAACGTCATCCTGATATGTTATTGATAAATAAAGAAGGGAAATATGAAGATATAACTTGGTGGGATAGTTATTATCTTTGTCCCGCTTACAAACCAACGCTTGATTACACAAAAAAACTTGTGGATAAATTTATCGGAGATTGGGGATTTGACGGGTTAAAAATTGACGGGCAACATTTAAACGGAGTTCCACCCTGTTATAATCCAAAGCATCATCATAAATATCCCGAGAAATCCACAGAAGCACTTCCACAGTTTTTTGAAACAATTTATAATGAAGCTTTAAGTATCAAACCAAATGCGGTTATTGAAGTTTGTCCGTGCGGAACAGCTTATAATTATTACATGCTTCCATATCTTAATCAAGTAGTTGCTTCCGACCCGGTTTCATCATGGCAAATAAGATTAAAAGGGAAAACGTTTAAAGCTCTTATGGGAGCCAATGCGCCTTATTATGGTGACCATGTTGAGTTAAGCGATAATAAAGATGACTTTGCTTCTACAATTGGAGTTGGGGGAGTAATCGGTACAAAGTTTGTCTGGCCGGTTGGGATTCATTTGAATAAAGAGAGCGGAGATGTAAGTCTAACCGAAAAGAAAGAGAAAATTTGGAAGAAGTGGAGCGAAATTTACCGTGAAACGGAACTGCCCAAGGGAGAGTACCTCGGAGAGCTTTACGATATCGGGTTTGACAAGCCGGAAGCACACGTAATAAAAAAAGGAAATGATTTTTACTTCGCATTTTATGCTAAAAATTATAAGGGTGAAATAGAACTAAGAGGATTAAATCCGGAAAATAGTTACATTGTATATAATTATGTTAATAATAAAAAATTAGGCGAAATAAACGGGATTAACTCTAAGATAAAAGTAAATTTCAAGAATTATTTATTGCTGAAATGTAAGAGCAATGATTTAACAAATAAAAAATAAATTTTTTTTTAATGTTTCATTCGCAAAGCCCCGGAGGAGTAAAACCCAAAGGGGCTTTTATAATTGTATTAATCCTCAATAATTTCAACTAAATGTTTAGCAGTATTTTCCCAAGTATAGTTCTTCATGAATTCTCCGGCTTTCCGTCCAAGCTCTTTAGCTTCATCGCGGTGGTGATAAGCGTATTCGATTTGTGCAATTATTTCATCCAAGTCGGGGTCATACCAGTTTGCCCAGAGCGATTGATCGTCCCCATACAGCTTAAAAGGTTTGTGGTCTTTTACTAACAAAGCGTGGTTTTCATCCAATACATCTTTTTGCCCGGTATTGTATGCCGCAACAACCGGTTTTGCACAAGCCATATATTCCATCATTACTAAATTTGTCCCGCCTTCGCATCGATTGGGGAAAACGGCGAGATCGGTTTTGGCATAAAGTTCTCTCAGCTTTTTATTATCAACAATATCGAGGGTAATAATTTGGTCGCTTGGTATCTCGTTAATTGCATATACGTGAGCCATTTTTTCTTGCCAGGTATTTCCTTTATTCTCATAATTAAACGTAGGCGCATAATGGAAAAATTCCATTGACTGCGGCCACATATTGTACCAAGCATTAATTAATACAATATTAGGATATTTCTGCTGCAAAGTTTTTACTGCCCGTAATACTAAATCCTGGCCTTTACGAAGTTCAAACTTTCCACCGGAAAAAATAACGAATAACTCATCGTTGCGTTCTTCCTCGATAGGATAAAAGATTTCCGGATCAATGCCCTGAATTAGTACATCAGAATTCTCAATCCCAACTTCACGAAGCATTTCCAAATTCCAAGTAGAACCGCCGATAATCTTTTCGAAACGTTCGGAATTATTGACGGAATTAATATTTAGTTCATTTTCAAAAAAAGTATAGCCGTAATTTTGATCGCCCCAAACGTGAGCGAGTGGGAAAAAGTTTATATTTATTAGGGCGTGAAAAACTTTCCCGTTAACTTTTCTGAATACGTCGGAAGTGTCTTTTTCAAAATCCCAAAATTTTGTTTGGGGATAAAGTTTAGGTACTTCTTTATTGAGATATTTGCTGCAAACGCCCCACCCGAAATTTTCACCTTTTGATAGAGCCAGGTACAAATCTTTTTTTGAATCAAAGTTCATTTATAATCTCCGTAAAAGCTTATATTTATTATTTAATCGATTCCAAAAATAAAGAAATAAACAGATATTAAATTACGTTTATTCCTTAATAAAATATTTAAGGTCATTTTCTACCGATTCGAAAACTTTTTCCCAATTACCGAAATCCGGCTGCCGGTATATTTTCATAGAAGAATACCATGGAGTTGAATCTCCTTCCAATCCCCAGCGCCAATCGGGAATCTTTGATAGAAGAAGCCAAGTATTAATATTCATCGCACCTGCTAAGTGAGGTACGGAAGTGTCCGTCGAAATCAGTAAGTCCAATTGTGATAGTGCCGCGGCAGTATCTTCAAAATCTTCAAGTTTTTCTGAAACATCGATTATCCCGTATTTTCTCATCAACTGATGTTCTTCATTTGTAGCACCTTTTTGGAGCGAGAATATTTGATTGTTTTCTTTGCTAAGTTGCGTAAAATATTTTAACTCCGTGGAACGGATTTTATTTTTTCTGAACACCGGATTGCCTCGCCAAACAATCCCAATTTTATTCCCTGAAAATTGAGAATAAAAATTTTTCCAAAGAAGTAGTTTATTTTCTGAAATCTTAAAGTATGGAGCATCATCGATAATATTATTGCTGTTAATCTTTAATGCCAGAGGAATGCTCATTAAAGGAATCTGCAAATCATACTCCGTTTGAGGAGAAAAATCGTCCCTTGTAATTACAAGTTTGTCTATTCCGTCTATTGATTTCATTAGGGGGTAAAGTTCAGACTGACACTCGAAAACTAATCCGCCAACTCTTTTACGTGCGGAATTCAAAAATCTTGAAAACTGAATTACATCTCCAAATCCTTGATCTGCATAAACATAAAGTATTTTATCCTTTTCGATATTTCCATTCCATCTTTTCCCATTTAGTTCGGAACGCTTTAATTCTCCGGTATAAAAGCGGTGTTCGTAATACTCCCATCCTTTTGTGTAATTGCCGGTAAGTAAATATAACAAACCTAAATTTGCATAGGCATTGTGGTTATCGGGATTTAATCTTATGGACTCCTCATATTCCAAAACGGCTTCCGTTAATTTCCCGGAAGTTTCAAGCGCTAATGCTAAATTAAAATGTACCGAAGAATTATTCTTCTCTAAATCAACGGCTTTCCGAAAATGAGCAATTGCTTCATCATACTTTTGAGTATTTTGAAAAAGAATAGCTTTATTTATATATGCGGCGGATTTATCGGGTGATAACCGGATTGCATTGTCGAAAGCCTTAAAGGCTTCATTTATTTTGCCTAAACCGTTTAATGCTATTCCCAGTAAGTTCAACAAAGAATATTGTTTGTTGCTTTCGGAAAGCAATTCTGTTATTCGATTAATAGCAACTTCGTAATCTTGTGTAGAAATAAGTTTTTTTATTGAATCAATATTCATTATCCTTTTAACTCTTTTTTAATCGAATACATATTCATTAATACTT
>CAZMZM010000017.1:0-25191 GCA_964570865.1 uncultured Melioribacter sp. | reverse complement strand
AGCTTTTTTCATCATTTTCTCCCCATCGCCAGTCAGCGCTATACGGCAACATTGTGATTACTTTTTTCCCCATTGCGCCGGCTAGGTGAGCGTAAACCGTGTCAATGGTAATTATCAAATCACAACTTTCAATCAGTGCGGAGAGTTTTTCCCAACTGTTTACCATGTCATGGATAAAAAATAAATTGTTATGAGAATTTATTATTTCTCTCTCAACATCCGATAAGTCATTTTGAAGAACATAAAAGTCAATATTATTCTCTTCAAATAATGGGTTTAACTGTTCAAGTTTCATGTGACGCTTGCGATGGTAAACGGGAGTCGGATTTCCTCTCCATGCAATTGCAATTCTAATTTTATCGGGATCGGAATTATTAATTTTCGAAAACGATTTAAGATAGCTCTCCGGCTGTAGTATGAATCCATATTTTGCTACCCACAAATAAAAGAGAGAAACAATGGGAATAACAAAATCAAACTTGTTTACATCAACTTTATTTAGGCTAACTACTTCATCCGCAATTTGTTGATTCGAAATAAATTCAATAAGTTTTTCTCTAACTGCAATTTGTAAGTAAGCAGCCTCTTTCTTCAATGGTTGTAAGAATCTGATGAATTGAAACGTATCCCCGATACCTTGCTCTTCAAAAACCAGAATTCGTTTTCCAAGTATTTCATCTAACGAATTTGGTAACTTTGGTATTACATTAGTTTGTAAAAATTCTAAACGCCTTTCGTAGAGAGGAAGTCCGTTTACAAAATCTTTTCGGGTTAGTAAAATTTCCGATTTCGCATAAGCATATTCCGGTTTATCTTCTATTGAAAGAGCTTTGTCAAAGTAGCTTACCGCTTCGTGCAGTTTTGTCTGCTCTTGTTTAATTATTCCGAGATTGTAATATATTTCCGCCTTGTCGGACCAACGTGTAATCATCGTCATGTAAATTTTTTCCGATTCCGATATTTTGCGCTGAAGAAAAAGTGAAGATGCTAAATTGAGATAAGCTTCATAATAATCAGGCTTGAGGTTGAGTGCTTTTTTGTAATTTCTGTCGGCGTTTGAATAAATTTCTTTATCCCTATTGATATTACCCGATAGCAAAAAGTAGCGGGCGTGTTGATTCAAAATGTCGGAATGTTTTTCCAGCAACTCTTTAGCAAGGTCAGCCTGATTTATGGAAATTAGTAATGATGCGTAATCCAAAATAAAATCGGTATTAACATTTATTCTGTATGCCTTCCGGTAATAATCTAAAGCTGTTTCATGCTTATTCCATTTGTGATTAGCCAAAGCCATATTATAATAAAGTTCAAATTTATCAGTGCAGTTGGCAAGTCCTGAATGAAGGACTTCAACCGCTTCCTTAAAGTTATTCTCGATTATAAGTAAATTTGCCAGGTTGATATACGAAAGGGGATAATCCTTTTTGAAATCAATAGCTTCTCGATAGTGTTCCTTCGCCTTCACCCGGTTACCGGTAAGCTGATAAGAAAGTCCGAGATTGTTAAATGAACGGTGATCCGGAAAGAGAGTTGCAATTTTCTGAAATAGCTGCAGAGCGGAATTATACCGGTGCCGGTTAAACTCGTAAGCGGCTGTTGTCTCTAAATTTTCACGATTCTCGTTCGTTTCAATCGGGGAAGTTTTTCTCAGTTCATCTGCGATTTGTTCAATTGCATTTTTCCAGCTGCCGCTGTTTTCCTGTCGGAACAACTTAACCGATTTATACCAAGGAGTACTCTGTCCGTTTCCCCATCGCCAGTCGGAATTGGACGGAATGAGCAGCAACACATCAAGTCCAATAGAACCGGCGAGATGCGCAATTGCAGTATCAACCGAAATCAAGTAATCCATTTTTTGTAAAAGAATAGCGGTATCATAAAAATCGGTTATCTCGGACGATAAATCTTTGACCGAAAATTTTTGTAATAAATTTTTTTCTTCGTTTTTAAGTTGACCTATCTGAAATGAAAAGAGTTTAAAATCTTTCCTATTTGAGAACAGTTCTAATATCATAGAGAGAGGGACATCTCGGTTCTTCGAATTTTCATGTTCGCGGTTCCCTTTCCAGACTATCCCGATTTTCATAGGTTTATTTAAATCGGAATCTTTTTCTTGCATCGTAAATATGGGGCGAGGAAGTGCAATTCGATTTTTATCCGCTCCGATTAAATATGGCAAGGAAAGGAAAGGAATTTTGTAATTGTAAATAGACGGCTTTACTTTTTCTATCGCAGAATGGACAACAGTAAAAATATTTGAAGATTCAAAAAGGCGTTTTAGTTCAACCGGAACAAAAGCATCGAGACGCTTGACTCTGTTTTTTAATATTGTGGCAAACCTGAGAAATTGGATGGAATCGCCAAATCCTTGTTCCGAATAGAGAAGGACGGATTTGTTGTCAATATTTTCATTGTTCCATTCTTTAACCGGCAAAATCGGCTTTTTGAAAAAACTTAATTTCTTACGCCATTCAAATTCTTTCCATCCCTCGTTATATGTCCCATTGCGGAGTAAAAGCAAAGATAAGTTCCAATGCGCATCGGGTAAATTAGGGTTTAACTCTATAGCTTTTCTGTAATTAATCTCCGCTTCAGAGTATTTTAAAAGTTTATCGTAAATAACGCCTGCATTGTAAAAACCGTTCGCATCATCAGGCTTTAACATTTTATACTTGTTAAAATATTCAAGAGATTCACTTAAACAATTCTTCTTTCTTAACGTTTTTCCTAATCCGAATATAGCAAGGGCAAAATCATTATTAATTGATATAGCCTTTTTGAAATAAGCCTCTGCTTTATCCAAAAGATTAATTTCTTCCGAAAGTGTTGCGGCAAAATAATAGTATTCATAGTTCGTAGGCAGAAGCTCAATTAATTGCTCATAAATTTCAATCGCTTTTTTTTTATTCCCCGATTTATTTTCAGCATCAGCTAAAATCGGGAACAGTTGAGGAAGTGGAGTTTTAGAGTTTGAAATTGTAATTAATGAGGCGATGTTTTTTGCGTATCCTCTTGAAATCATCTTGGAAAAATAGTCAAACACTTTGTCGTTACCGGCGGGTTTCATCGAGTAGTATTCCAACAGAATGAGAGCGGCTTTCTCCAAATCGTTTTGTTTCAGATTTTCATCAAGCGCTTCAATTATTTGATTTTCATCAAACATATTCTATTTGATTTTATCATAAATTGATTTAAACCTATTGTGCAGTTCGGGATTATCTTTAAAACGATTTACAGCATCTTCCAAAAGAGTTTTTAGTTTTTTTAAATTTCCTTCATTTAAATAATAGTTCAAGAGTTTAAAAACCACGACAAGATCAGACTTGTTTTGATTGTAAGCCCTTTCGTAGTAATGGGCCGGAGATTCTATTCCCAACTCTTCTGCAAGTTCTCCTGCTTTCAAATTAAGTAAGTAATTTTCATTATCGTTATCGGCAAACGTTTTAATAATTTTAAATTGGTAACTGTTTTTCTTATCCGCCAGCGCCCTAAGTAAAATGTCCGGAATTATTTGGTACTCGGTTGAGGATATTTTATCAAGCAAATTATCATGAATATTTTTCCCGTTTATAATCAGATTGTAAAACGAGATACGGGTTTTATCTTTTTCGGATAACTTTATTTCGGAAATCATAGGGTAAAAGAAGTTAAACAACTTACCGTCTCCGGCAGCAATCGCAACGTTAATTCCATATAGAATCATATTGTTGTTTTCGGTTAATACTTCAAAACCGGTTTTTCTTTTTCCGTTTAGAAATTCGGAGTTAAAAGTAAATGCCTTTTTAGCATATTCCGAAGCACCCTTAAAATTACGTTTCTCAAGGTAAATATTTGCCAGTACTACATTCAGCAAGGGAGAATCTGCTTTTAATCGCAAACCTGTTTTAGCAAACTCTTCGGCTTTATCAAGCTGTCCCGACGATAAAGCATAGGCGGCGAGATATCGATACGTCTGAGCCATATGCTCAGCATCCAAGTCATTCTTTTCAAGAACTTTTATGAAATACTTATTTGCTTTTACATGTTCATTCAAAAAAAGATATGATTGGCCAATCTGAAACGCATTATAGGATGATGGGTTTTGCTCGAAATCCTTGAGAAGTAAATTTAGATTTCGTTCAGCTTTGTTTTGCAGCTTATCTTTGTTTACATCATAGCCGATATGGTTAATGGTGATATTTGAATCTAGTATTTCAAAATTATTATCGGTAAGACTTGGCTTAATCTGCTCATGAACTTTTCCCGTAAAACGAGGCTTATTTAGATTGCGGAAAAACCGGATATACTTCATTACTGAAGGATTGCCTGTGGAGGCGGAGGGGCTAACCACTTTGCAAAAATATCCGGCTTTCCGCTTCTTAAATGAAAGTTCTACTAATTCTTTTTTCGAGTTCTTATCGAGACGCTCATCAGCATCAAGATAAAGTATCCAATCGCCGGAAGCTTTGGATAATGAATAATTTCTCGCTTCGGAAAAATCATCTACCCACGTAAAATCAAAGACCGATGCTCCATAGCTTTCCGCAATTTTCTTAGTATTGTCAGTGGAACCTGTATCAACAACAATTATTTCGTTAACAATATCTGCCACCGACTTCAAGCATTCGGGCAAATAATTTGCTTCATTCTTAACAATCATACAGAGCGAAATTTGTCCTTTTCTCATTTTAAGGAGTTGTCATTCTCATCTAATCCGAGAAGCAAATTTACTTTGGCTAATCCGGCTAAGGCATAACGGTTATCGGGATTATTCTTAATTGCCCATTCGTACATTTCCTTAGCTTCATTATCTTTTCCGTCCAAAAATAGTACGTCGGCTAATCCGGCGCAGGCTTGAGATGATTCGGGATTATTTTCAAGCGCTACTTCAAAGTGTTTTTTTGCTTCTTCATTTTTCCCGAGAGCCAGATAATTAAATCCGATAAAATTATTGATACTTGAAACCGTAAAGGATTTATCTTCTCCTTCAAAAGTTTCTTCAATTAACTTTTCGGCTTCAATCAGCTTTTCAAGAGCAACTGAATATTGTTTCTCTTCGAAATCGCTGTAGGCACCTTCTATTAAAGTCTCAATTTTAGAAGTGTTCTTTTTTATAAGTTCATCTTTAATCCCAAGCACCTTATTTACTTTATCCAAACCGGCTATGGCGATTTTATTTCGGGGTTCATTCTTAACAGCCCATTCATACATTACTTTAGCGTTTTCTTCTTGTTCAAGCAAGTAAAATATCTCGCCCAATCCGGCGCAAGCTTGTGAACTTTCAGGATTTAACACCAAGGCTTTTTCAAATGATTTTCTCGCTTCGTCAAGATTGTTTAATCCTAATTGGCAGTACCCGATAAAGTTTGATATGCTTGCCAATGAAAGCTTTTCTTCTCTGGAGGAGGGCATTTCATCATACATCTCCTCTGCTTTTCTCAGTGTTTCAATTGAACTTTTAAAATCTTTGGCTACAAATTTATCGTAAGCATCCGACATCAGTTTTGTGAATTCCTGACTGTCGTCAATATCAATACCAAGGAATAAAGTGTTGTGGTCAGCCGGTAAACCCATTGCTTTGTTTACTTTCGCCAATCCTGCTTTGGCAAAGCTGTTACTGCGGTTATTCTTTACGCCCCACTCAAACATAATCTTGGCTTCTTTATCGTTGCCTTCCAAATAAAAAACTTCGCCTAATCCGGAGCAAGCCTGTGAACTGTCGGGGTTTAGTTCAAGCGCACCTTCAAAGGCAAAGCGAGCATTCTCAATATTTCCGATTGAAAGGTAGTTAAACCCTTTAAAGTTTTTTACTCTCGATATAATTTCATTAATATCGTCGCGTCCGAGTGAAAGTAATTCTGTTTCGAGTTGCGATAGAATATCGAGAGCTTCAGAATAATTTTTCGATTCAAATTTTTCATATGCTAAATCGAGTTGCGCATTAGCGTCTTCGCCTATTTCAGTATTGGAGAAAAAATCGACCAGATTATCAACAGGTGAAAGACCTAATTCCTGATTAACTTTTGCCAAACCTACAAGAGCGAATTCATCTTTCGGTTCGATTTTAAGAGCCTGTTCGTACATAACTTTTGAATCATGCTTTAACCCTTTTTTGTAAAAGTATTCTGCCAAACCTACATAGGCAGGTACAAGCTGTGGATTTTGTGCAAGAATTGTTTCGAAAGCTTCTCTCGCTTTTTCCAGGCTATTATCGGCTAAATAGATGTTTCCTTTCAGAAGAAGAACATCTTCGATATATTTATTATCTAGCTTGTTCAGGTTGTCCAATGCTTCGGAATACTTATTGTGAATAAATAATTCATATGCATTGTTGTAGATATCTTCGATGTTCTGATCTATCTCGGGTTTTGCCGGTTCGTACTCTAATAACGAATTGTGTAAATCCGGATAGCCTAATTCCCTGTTAATGTTTGTCAGCGCATTTATGGCGCTTTCATTGTCGGGATTGTTTTTCATCGCCCATTCGAACATGGCTTTAGTGGCTTTTTTGTCTTCGACAATATAAAATATTTGTCCCAAGCCGAGACATGCTTCAGCCGATTGGGGATTTTTTTTGAGCGCTGTTTCAAAAGAGTCGAGAGCATATTCGATATCTTCCTGATTAAGCGCAACTGTTCCGCGCAAGATGTAAACATCCTCTAATGAGATTGAATATTCATTAGGCTCGAAAACCTCTTCGGCTTGCCTTAGAAAATTCTGCGCTTCATCATACTGACCGATTTTATTCAGGTTGTACGCCTCATTAAAGAGTTCGTAGAATGACTTCATTGCCCCTCCGCAATTTGTTTTTGATTTAGTTTATTTATTAATTCGTCTAACTTTCTTTTTAACTCTTCCGAAAAATTTATTTTTAAAGCATTTTCATAATAAAAAATAGCTGACTTAAAATCATCTTTTTGTTCATAAATATTTGTAAGCAAAGTTAATGCTTCTTTGTTGTCGGGAGTAAGTTCCAGTATTTGTTTTAGATAATCTTCTTCCGTATTAATGTTACCGGTAATTTTGGCAATCTTTGCGCCAAGCATTAGTAAACTCCGTAAACTGATATCAGATTTGAAATCATAAATTGCTATTGCCTTTTCAATATTTTCAAGAGCCGTATTGTAATCTTGTTTTGCAATCGCTGCGTTTGTATTATTAAAATAATTAATAAAATTGCTCTCTGTTGGGATAAACAAATTATTTTGCTTTGGTTGTTTTCCTTCTATCCATATTTCATCAGGTGTTGCGCCCCATTTATCGATAAACTTTTGTTCGTTTGTTTTTAGTAGTTTTTCATATTTTTCAACACCATCAGCGGTAAAACTTGCCGAACCGTAATGATGAACAAACACATTAAGAGCAATTACAGTTTTAAATCCGGCTAATTGTGCGCGTAAACAAAAATCGTCATCCTCATAATTGCCCGGAGTAAATCGTTCGTCAAGTCCGCCGATTTTATCAATTACTTCGCGTTTGATTAAGGTAAATAAAAATGCAATTCTGGGGAATTCAATATACTTCCCTTTGTTTGTTTCGCTTACTCTCTCCATGAAATCAAAAAGTTCGTCCTCCGTTGAATAAGGTATTTCTTTAATTTTTTGTACTCCGCTTACCTTATTGGAAATTGGTCCAACTAAACCGATTTGCGGGTTACGTTCAGCATGTTCAATCATGTTTTCTAACCAACCTGAAGGCAAAATCACGTCGTTATTGGCAACAAAAATATATTTACCTCGGGCTATTCGTATGCCTTGATTAATAGCTTTTGGGAAACCAATGTTTTCTTCGTTATTAACAACTTTTACAGCGGAGTTCATTTTTGCATATTGAATTAAAAAGTTTTTCGTTTTAAATTCACTGTTATTGTTAATAATTATTACTTCTAATGTTTCAGGTATAGTTTTGCCTAAAGAAGAGAGAAAGATGCTTGTATTATCGAATTGATTATATACCGGTACAATTAAAGAAACGGAAACATCTTTTTGCGGTATATTATATATCTTTCTGTATTTCTCTTTAACATCAAAGATATTATTATTAGAATTATAAATTGCATTTTGGGGATTAAACCAATCAATGTCCCATATTTTCTTTGGAGTTGGAACATTCTCTTCTCCATAATATCTTAATAATTTATTATATAAAGCTTCTTCACTTTCTTTAGTAAATTTTTCTTTTTCTGAAGTATGCAGAGAATTAAAACTTTCCTGACCTTTGTGTAAAATAAAGGTGTCCGGTGATATTATAAGTTTATATCCTGCAAGTCTTAGTCTCCAGCTTAGTTCCAAGTCATCGTTGCCTAAAAATAAGTTTTCTTCCAGTGTTCCGACTTGATTTAAAATATCTCTTTTAAGTACCAAGCAAAAGCCTATCAATAATTTAGTTTCAACTTCACCGTGAAGATTTCTTTTCTCTAAATATTTGTTTAATGTGTCAGTGGTAAATTGATGCTCCGATTTATTGATATAAAATTCTATTTTTTGTAGTCCGGCTACATAATTGGATAGCGGTCCCACCGCGCCTGTTTTAGGATTATTAAAATGATAAATAAGTTTGTCCAACCATTTTCCATAAACAACCGTGTCCGGATTTAACAAAACAATAAAAGGATTTGTACTATTTTCAATTCCAATATTACAACCGACTGAAAACCCTAAGTTTTTTTTGTTTTTAATAATCTTAATTTGATGATGATTTTCATATTGTTTAATAATTTCGAGAGTGTTATCCGTGGAGTTATTATCCACGACAATTACTTCATCATTTATTCTAATTGTTTCTAAAACTGAATTAATACAATTTTTTATTGTATTTGATGAATTATATGTTACAATTATTATTGAGGCGCTTTTATTATGAATTACTTCAGGAAAATACTTAATTCCGGTCTTATAATTGTTTGTGTAAATTATATTTTCATTAACGATAAAATCACGAGTAATATTACCTCGCCATTTATCATTTAATAGTTTAACGTTTTTCTCTACTGCAATAAATCTCTGCTTTCCACTTTGAGATTCGTAATGGATTACTTCCGACCTTGGTTCAATGACCAATTTTCCACCGAGTTTGGTTAACTTAAAACATAAATCAACATCTTCGTAACCGTTCCAAAATTTTTCATCGAATTTATTTACCTTAAAAAATATATCTTTCCGAACAAGTAATGATGCGGCGGTCAAAACTTGAAAAAGGTATGGATGTCTAACAATATTTTGTGGATATTTATATAAAGTATGAACAGGAGAAATTTCTTCGGGTCTGTTTGAAACAATAACGCCTGTGTGTTGTATTGTATGATTTGGGAATAAAAGCAAACTACCGACAGCGTAAATTTTGTCATCCTTTTCAGCTGTTTCAACCAAAGAACAGAGCCAGTATTTTTGAACTTGAGTGTCATTGTTTAGGAAATGAATATATTTCCCTTCGGCAATTTCCGAAGCGAGGTTATTCGCCTTTGAAAACCCGAGGTTTTCTTCATTTATTATTGTTTTTATATTTTGATGTTTATTTGAAAGTTCCGAGAGATATTCTTTTGTCCCGTCCGTTGAAGCGTTATCGACAATAATTATCTCATAATTTGGATAATCGGTGTTGGCAAATATTGCATTTATACATTTCTTTGTTAATTCAAGTTTGTTAAATACAGGTATAATAATGGATACTTTGGGATAAACTATTTTTCTTAAATATTGTTTTGACCAAAAATCAGCATCTTCTTCAATAGTTTTTATCTTTGTATCCGAATTAATTAATTGATAATATAGCTTTGGGTTGTTAATAATTTTCTTTATCGCCTCACTCAATTCTTCTTCATCATAAGGGGAGAATAAAAGCCCGTTTCCATTGTTTTTAATTACATCGGGAATTCCTCCGACATTAGAAGCAATAACAGCCTTATGAGCTAATAGTGCTTCGCGAACAGTAAAAGAATATGTTTCGATGTAGGAAGGAATAATTATAACATCAATTTCCGATAAAATTTTTCCTAGGTTTTCATAGGAATATTCACCTCTGTATTCAATATTATTATTTTGTGAAATTTCTTTTTTTAGTTCTGATATTAAGTCTTCAAATCCGTTCCCATAAATTAACAACTTATGATTTTGAGTTGATTTAGCAAAAGTACGAACCATCCCCGGTACATTTTTCACAGAAGCAATTGAGCCGATATATCCGAACGTCAAAGGTTTGTCAATTTTATGCCTGATTAAATTCTCTAATTTAGGTAATCCCAAGGGTACAATATTTATCTCTTTATAAATATTTAAGTGTTTGAATTTTTGTCTGACAAATTCGGATGGAGCCGAAATATACTCAGATGAATTTAATAATTCTTTAACTTGCTTTTCTCTCTTTCTTAATATTTGAGATAATAATGTTGATTTGGAATCAATATTATCGGAGTTTAGACATTTTGCACATGAAATAGGATTCGGAGTTAAATTGCAAACTGAATTTTTTTCATTTATAAAAAAATGTAAACGAGGACAAATTAACCAAAAGTCATGTAGAGTAAAAAATATTCTTGAATTTTTCTCTTTCGCAATTTCAACAAAACTTAATGGTAATCCGTATAGATGGTGAAAATGAATAATGTCAAATTTATTTTTCGTAAGAAAATCGGCAAATAGATTATCAAACTTTTCGTTTTCCAATTCAGTAAATAGTTGACTATGATTATTTGTAATAAGCGTGTAAACATTAAAGTTTTCGTAATTTTCCGATAATATTTCAGGTGAAGAATTACTAATAATTTTGGGATATAAAAATGCAACTTCAAACCCAATTTTGGATAATTCCTTGGCTATATTATATGTGTAATTCTCAACTCCGGCTTTCCATTCTTTAATGAAATTATGGACAACAAATAATATTTTCATCTTATATCCCATGAAATTTCATATATACCTTCTAATATTTTTTTTTCTTTATGTGTTAAACTCTTAATATTTAACCGGCTTAAAATTTCCTTTGCATTTCTGGTCTCTTCTTCACTATAAATATCCGGATGATTTAGAATAATACGTGATAATAGTAGCTCCTTTTTGCTATTTGCATCAGCTAACATACTTTTTTCTCTGATGCGATACTTAAATAAATATTCCGGAACTTTTTTTTCGATAAAGCCTTTTTCTGCACAAGAAATCCAAAAATTCCAGTCTTCGTATCCGAAAACCATGTTTGTATTATAACCGCCTATTTTCTCCCAGACTTCTTTTCTATAAAGCGAACAATAATTTAAAGTATCCAAGTACTTAATTGTCTCAAGATTTAATCCTTGAGTTTGATATGAGTTGTTTTTTTCTCCGAACCTAAGAGTATCCGTTCCAACAATGGAAATGTTTTTATCGGCTAATAAAACCGAAACGGTTTTTAGTAGCATATCAGGCAAAATCATATCATCGGCATCAAGAGGTAGAATGAAATTTCCGTTAGCTGCGGCAATACCGAAATTTCTTGCATCCGCTAATCCGCCGTTTTCTTTTTTCAGCAATTTTATATTTTTGTCAGGATAATTTTTTATTATCTGTGATACGATTTCCGCAGAATTATCGGTACTTCCGTCATCGACTATTAAGCATTCCCAAAACGGATAAGATTGCTCTAAAACGCTATTAACACTTTCATTAATAAATTCTTTTTGGTTATATAAAGGAATTATTACTGAAACCAGAGGGAATATGCCGGCTTTAAAATTGCGTACATCATATTCAACTGAAACTTGAGATAGATAATTTTTTTCCGCTATTTTGTTATCAGGATTTATAATTAACGCCGTTAATATATTTTCATAAAACTTATTTGTATTACCTTGTAAATATTCCAATATGGCAATGTTTATCTTTACTAACGGGTTCATCGAATAAACAACATCAAGATATTGTAAGATAGAGCGAGCGGAATCTAAATTTTGCTTATTAAGTAGATCCTCGGTTATCTCTAAATATTTTATTAATTCTTCATTTGATTCCAGTAAATTGTTTAGTAATTCTATATCGCGGATATCCTTTGTCTCCGAGCGTTTTAGTTTCATCTTTTTAATAACGTCAACAGAAGCAAATTTGATACCGTCAAAATAGAAATAGTTATTGGGGTTAAAGATGATATCGTCAAAATCAGTAGGATAATATTTTTTTTCAGTATAATGATTCGAGATTTTAATATTTGTAAAATCAAGATTTCTATCGTTAAACGATATATAATCTAAATCGTTTGCTTCTCTTATACCTAATAATGCTAACGTTGTGCTACCGCTTAGGCAAAATATCTCAGGATCTATTTCTTTTGTTATGACCTCTTCTTTTAATTCGGAAAATAATCGCCGGAAATTTTCGAAGTTCTTAATCCTTGCCGTATTAAGAAAATCAATGCTGTTTTGATTAAATAAAATATTACTTAAAAGCTCAGTTTCACGAAATGTGTCGTTAATATGAACTGAATGTTTATCAATTTTGTAAATATTTCTAATTTCTTCTTTAATCTCAGCAATATTTTTTTTGCTTCTATTTTCAAACAGAAAAACACGTAGGGAAGAATTACCTGTAAAACAATACCTCGCTTTATCCTTTGCTCCGGGGAAACCGTTTTCAATTGTTCCCAGCCATTCCTCGTCATTGTAAACTTGAGTTAAAAACAATTCGGCACCCGATTTATTGAACAAAACTTCTTTTTCGTAATAAATATCGCCATATGAAGCAATTATTTTTTTTACCTCATCCTCTTTTCCCTCCGCAGCAGGGAAAAGCAATACAATGCGTAAATTTTTATTAAATTTAAGATATTGTAATGCTAAATAATCAAGGTATTTGGGGTGTAAATTTTTATTCTTGAAAAAAGCAAAATCATAATTCCATCCTTGATTCTTAAACGAAAGCGTTGGTACATCGATATTAAAAAACAATGCCGCTCCCAACCTATGTGAACCCTCAATTAATTCCTTATCCTTTGAAATAGGGAGAACTGATTTCGAACTGTCAAAACCGAATTGTTTTATTGAGTTAATCAGGCTATTAAACGAGGAGAGAAACGCATCAATTCCTTCTTTCCCGCTATCGTCACCTTCTATAAATTGATTAAAACTTCTCATATGTTCAAGATAGATTTCTTTCCCCCAGTTTGAATTAATGTTGAGCTCATTAAATTTTACATAAACGTATTTTGCCAGTGGATCAATTCGTTTTGAATTAATAAGTTCAGCCGGAGAATAATATCTAAACGTTGCTCCATCTCGGGTATTCAGCAATTTTACAAAATGTGGTTTAATTACTTTTATTATCTCATTTTCAGAATATATTTTTTCTTCATTATCACTTATATTATTAAAAAACGATTTATGGACAAATAATTCATCCCATTGTACGGTTTTCCAGTGGATGTAACCGCGTTGCTCTAAATATTCTTTAATTTCTTCAATTCCATAATTATTTTCTATGGAAAAACATGTGATAGATACGGATGAAAAATCAATTGATTTAATAACATCAAATTCCGAACCTTCAACGTCAATGCTACAGTAATCAATTTTTTTAATATTATGTTTTTCAAATACTTTACTTAAGGGTACGGTTTTAACTTTAACTATTTGTTTTTTTGAGTCTTTATCTTTTGTCTCTATTTCAATTCGTGAAATGTGTCGTTGGTCATAATTATTTACGATACCACTTAATCCTTTCCCATATCCGTCAATAACGAGAAATTCCGCTTCACTTTCGGATTGAGTAATAGCAACGTTTTCTTTAATACAATTTCGGCCGGAGTTTAATAATTTTTGAAATTCGATTGGGTTCGGCTCAATACAGAGTCCGTGCCAATTTCTAAATTTTTCGAAGAAAAGTGTATTGCTAAAATGAATTCCATCTGTTGCCCCTACTTCAACAAAAATACCGTTTTCTTTTTTATTTAAAAGCTCAGTGTCAATAATTTCGTCCTGTCCAATTTGACTATAATATTTTTCCGTCATAAAGATTCTGCTCTTATTTTGAATATTTGTTATTATATTTTCTATTGCCGGCCATAGGTTATATTTAAAAAGTACTAATTCTTTAGCTTGTTCAAGTGCCAAATAATTTATCGGTTCGTTTATATAATTTAGAATTTTATCAATTACATTTTCATCATAAATATCAACGTAAGCAAGAGCCTCTCTCGGGAAAAAATCGAAAATGTTTTCAGCTCCCCAATATATCGGCTTCGTCCGCATTAAAAAAGCATCAATTATTTTTTCGGTGAAATAATTTTCATGTGAAGAATTTTCAAATGAAAGCGTATAATTATAATTAATTAATCCCCTGATCTTACATATACCATTATAATTAAGTTCTCCTTTATAGGAAGGTCCAAAAACTTCACTTGATAATCCTTTCCCAAATATTTCTATTTTTGAAGGAATAATTTCGCTCAGTTGTTTTATGATTTTTATTCTTTGTTTTTGTCCTTCGGTATAAGTCTTACTGCTCGTTATTGTGGAGACGAGTTTTGTTTTGTTTGGATTTACATTCTGAATATTTACGAACGAATCCACTAATTGCCATGTTGAAAGATGGTGATGATTTTCATAAGATCCGAAAAAAAGTGCATTTTGAAAATATGGATTGATTTTCCTAATTTCTTCCGGCTCTCTTTGAAAGAACAATGTTTTATCCAAGGGAATTAATTCATAGAATTCTTCGGAAGGAAAATCATCAAATACCACAAAATAATCTGCCGAGTTTATATCAGAAACTCCTCTAATATTTCCCCAAACTCCATCGCCAAGCGGTGTTTGTCTGTTGTATCGTTCTAATACCTTTTGAGGAGAATCTCCCCAATTATTGAAAAAAATGATGTTTTTCATGTAATCCAAATAATTTTAATATCTTATCGCAATATTTAAGCCAAAAGAGGAAATCAAATGGCTCTATTAGAAAAACAGAAAAAAATGTTTATTTACTCTGTAAAAGCAAATAGTTATCGATGGTTTAGGTTATTTTGAGTATTTGCGTACAATGTGTCTTTGCAGACAATTGGCTAATATTGCGCAAATATTTAATGTGGCGGATAAAAAAGAGGTTATCTGGTTTAATTCTTCAAAATCTTCTTAAAATCAGAAATTATCATAACTTCAATAAGTTCTTTGAATTTTACTTTGTGTTGCCAGCCTAATATTTTTTTTGCTTTGCTTGGGTCGCCGATTAGCATTTCAACTTCTGTGGGACGGTAGTAGCGTGGGTCTATTTCTATTATTTTGGTTCCGGTTAAGACGTTGTAAAACCCTTATCCTTAAGTTTTCTAACTATTGCCGAACCCACCATCCCATATTTTTGTCTATTTTGAGTCTTTCGGGAATCTAAATTAATAAAAAAAATATCTATTATTATATGTTAACTTTACCCCAAATAAAGAGGAAGGAGACGTTCTTGAAGTTTGTTTACTTTTTCTTGGACTTTTATCTCCAGTTCTTCCTGGTATTCTTCTTTTTCGATAGTAGTAGTTTCAATACTGTTCTTTAATCGTTCGATTTGACTTCTGAACCCTTTTTCCGTAATGGCAATTTGGGCTTTAACTTCGGCATTAATTTCATTTTTCCTTTTTTCCCCCAGATTTTTAATATATGTTATTTGTTTAAGTAAGCGTTGTTTTTCGTTAGTGCGTTCAACTAAGGTTGATGCTGCGGTAATTAATGAAACAAGTGTTCCAACTAAATATGAAAGTCCTCCCCATTTTATTCCGGCAGCTATTGTGGCAGTAAGTACTAAGCTGAAATTTTGATAATGTTGTGCATTATCCATAAATCCTCCGGCAAAACCTGTTATCATAAAAACTATCATTGAAATTATTGCGTTGTAAATCATAGAATTTTTAAACGAAGCTCCCGGATTAAATTTTGTGTTGTCATCAATATTATCCAACTTATTTTCAATATCATTAATCATTTTATCTACATCGGATTCGATTCGTTTTATTTGTTGTTGCAGTATTTCTTCTAAGTCTTCATTTCCATTAGTAAGTTTCTCTTCTAAAGAAATTATACGTTGCTGGTAGTCACTAATTTGTTTATCAAAATATTTTGTTTCTTCTGCCATCTGTGCTAAATATTTAGTCCTTGCGTTTTCTACAATTTTATCCAAAGTTGCTTCAAATTCATGTACGATCTGCTTAACAATAAGGGATGTCAGTAAATTTGTATTTTCGGAGTATTGCGCCGAAACCCGTTCCAAAAACTCAAGTTGTTTACTAATTGGCTCAGTAATGTACTCTTTTAGTTTCAGTTTGTTTAAACTTTCAATATTCAGAATCAATTGTCTTAGTATCTCAACGTTATAACTAAGCCGGAGAAGAAGTGTTTGTTCAATGTCATTCATCACCAACACGAAATCATCTTCCTGAAAGATGCTGTACGTAATTGCATTTCTTAAAAAGAAATCAAGAAGATTGATGCTACGATGATGGATTGCAAATTTGAATCGTTCCTTGTCGTAATCCAGCACATGTGAAATTAAGTTTGCCGCAGAATCGAAATTTGTAAGTTTTATATTGCTGAGTGCATTATAAAAAAGTGCAGAGATGCCGCTATGCTTTGAGAATGTAGCGCTCTCAAATGTGTTTTGGGCATTTATAAAGTCACCGACTTTGTAGTAAACAAATCCCGAATAAAGTTGAATAAGGTAATGGAGTTCTTCTTTTACGGATTGAGGGAGGGCTGTTTTTTCCAGAATTCGATCTGCATCTTCAAGTAATTGGATTGCTTTTTCATGTGCTACTTGACGTGTGTTAAATGAAATAATATTTGCATGAAGAATCTTTTTTAATACATGATTTTTAACAGGGTCTTTCTCAATTAGATTTAGAGCCGACATTGTGTAATATTGTTTGTCCCGCTCACTTTTTTGCGTAACCCAACGAGTATAGTACTTTTTTAAATCACGATAATATTGTTTGCTACCGCTTCCTTTATTTAAATTACTAAAATAGTCTTCTGTTTTAATAATTGTTGGAATATCGGAAATCCATAAAAATGGTGCCGTATCCAATCTGATAAGATATTCATTGATATTTTGAGGTAAATCTATTGAGTAGAACCGAGTTACATTTTTAATGAAATCCAAGTAATCGGTATTTATCTTAAAATAACTCTTAAAGCTGTCTCTACCTAATTTCCGAAATCTTGTTAGGTCAGACTCAGTATATGTATTTATCCCTTGCGGAACAAGATTTCCATCCATGTCAGCCATACTTCTTCCCTGAAGTTCTGTTTATGCAATCCATTACCACTTAAATAATCGGAAATAATTCGGATTATTTTAGTTATTTGTTAAACTTTTTTCTCATTTTGGATTAATGAAATAAATTATTTCTTGCGATGTAACTCTTTTGACGTTTTTGCTAAATTATTTTTTTTCGTGATTAATGAAAACTTAACTTTTTTGCGTAAAATAAAGGAAATCAGATGAAATTTTTTAAGTTTTTAGCTTTCATATTTATTATTACTACAGTTAATAAAGCACAGAGTGACGATAGTTTTAAACTATATGACGAAACCGAAGTTGACACAATTGAAATTTCAATTGATCAGGCAGCTTTAGATTGGATTTATAATAATGTTCAGAGCGATTCGATGCATTATTCCACAATCCGGTACAAAAATAAGTGGTTCGATGAATTTGTGGATTCTGTCGGTTTTCGCCTTCGTGGCAATACATCACGTGATGCGCTAAAAAAATCATTTAAGCTTTCATTTAACACTTTTATTCATGGAAGAAAATTTCATGGAGTGGAAAAATTAAATCTTAACGGTGAGCATAATGATCCTTCGATAATTCGAAGCAAACTTTGCTGGGATTTATTTTCCGATATCGGAGAAACGGCAAGCCGAGCTTCTCACGTTGCCGTTTTTGTTAATGGTACATTTTACGGACTGTATATTTCAGTCGAGCATATCGATGAGGAATTTCTCTCGAAAAATTATCCCGATGATTCGGGTAATTTATGGAAGTGCCGTTATCCGGCAGACTTAAGTTACAGAGGAGCAAATCCTGAAAATTATTATCCCTACTATGGAGACGACCGCCCTTACGAACTTAAAACAAACAAAAACGAATATGATTTTACTCAATTGGCAAGATTAATCTCTATTCTTCATCTAACTCCTGATAATCTCCTTGCCGATTCTCTTGAATCTGTGCTGGATTTGCCGAGCGTATTAAAATATTTTGCAATGGATGTACTTGTCGGCAGTTGGGACGATTACCGTTCGCTTATGAATAATTACTATCTCTATTATGAGCCGAGTTCCTGCAAGTTTCACTTAATTCCATACGATTATGATAACACTTTTGGTGTGGATTGGTTTGATCTGGATTGGGCAAACGTAAGTCCTTACGACTTTCCTCAAGTTGCCGCAGGGGAAAGACCTTTGGTGGATAGAATTTTGGCAAACAACCAGTACAGAAATTTATTCACACATTTTCTCGATTTTTACAGCAATAATGTATTTCTATATGGTCAACTAACTCAGCATATTAATTCAATAAAAGATTTAATCACACCTTTTGTTCGTGCGGATTCCTTTCGTACGTTGGATTACGGATTTACAATGAGTGATTTTTACAGCTCGTATTCTGCTCAGCATTATTCAAATCAGCATGTAAAATACGGATTGCAGGAATTTATTATTAAACGTGATCAGTCGTTACAGGGAATGCTTAACTACGAAGAGGCAGAGCCGATAGTTTACGATATTAATTATTTTCCTAAAAATCCTACTGCTGCAGATTCAATAAAAATTACAGCTTCGGTTTTCAACAACGACGGTTTTTCAAGCGTAGGAGTAATGTGGGAAGTAGCAGGTTTGCCGGCGGTTATCGATTATCCAATGGAATATACGCCGGCTGCAAATAGTAAAAAGGTGGAGGAAAACGATTTATGGAGTGTAACTCTTCCACCGATGGAAGCAGGCAGTTCGGCAGAGTTTAAGGTTTATGTTACCGATAATAACGCGACCGTTTTCACTTATCCGCGAACCAAATATTTAAAAATTACAATTCCTTCATCGGATGCGGAAAATATATTAATCAACGAATTTATGGCAAGCAACGATACGACAATTGCTGATCAGAACGGCGAATATGATGATTGGGTTGAACTTTTTAATCCGTCAAATTCCATTGTTGATTTAAGCGGGAAAAAGTTAACTGACAATCCGGATGCTCTTGCAAAATGGAGTTTCCCGAGCGGGACGACAATAGCGCCCGGCGGACATCTGTTAATCTGGTGTGATAAAGACGAAGAACAATCCGGTTTGCACACAAACTTTAAATTAAGCGCCGGAGGTGAATTTCTCGCCTTGGTTGCTTCGGATGGAGTTACCGTAATTGATTCAATGAGTTTCGGAGAACAAACGACGGATATTTCGTTCGGGCGCTATCCCGACGGTTCTTCGGATATGATGTTTATGCAGCCGACTCCGGGCGAGTCTAATACAAATGTTTTGGATGTGGAAAACGAAACCGGAAATTCACTTTCTCAATTTAGGTTGTTTCAGAACTATCCGAATCCGTTTTCATGCAAAGCCGGCTCCGGAGGAAATTCGATAACGACAATTAAGTATTCAATTCCGGCTGTGAAAGCAAAATTTGCACGTCCTACTAATGTAAAGTTGATTGTTTATGATATTTTAGGAAGAAAGATCGCAACACTTGTTAACGAACGGCAAGAGCCGGGGAATTACTTTGTTAATTTTGATGCAAGTTCAATTACGGGAGGACTACCGAGCGGAATTTATTTCTACAGATTACAGAGCGGTAGATTCACCCGAACACGCAAGATGATTTTAATGAAGTAGTTAAAGAGAAGCACACTCCTGAAGTATTGAGATAAACCGATTCTGACGAGGAGAATGAATATTAAAAAAAAATAGCCTAACAATAATTCAGTGAAGAAATGTTAGGCATTTTAATTGTTGAAGGTAAAACAATAACTCGAAAATTTCTCTTTTAAGAGTGATAATTTTTTTGCCTCTAAATCACTTCTTCAATTTTTTCAATAGGTCTGGCTAAGATAACTTTTTCGCCATTTTCTATTATTGGGCGTTCGATTAAATCGGGATGCTCAATCATTAAGCTGATTATTTCCGTCTGTGTGTATTTTTTATTTTTAAAATCAAATTCCTTGTATTCTTTTGCTCGTTTGCGTAATACGTCTTCCGCTTTAAGATTCATTGCACGCAACAAATTTTTTAATTTCGTTTTTGTAAATGGTTTATCGTAATAGTTAACTTTTTCAAACTCTACTCCTTTTGCCTCAAGTGCTTTAATTACTTTTCGGCTTGTAGTGCAAGTGGGTTTATGATATACAATCATTTTTGACATTTGTAACTCCCAAATTTGTTCGTAAATAATATAACAAAATTAACTAATATCAGATTTCCGCAGATTCACTTTTCTCTTAAAAAAAAGATCTCTTAAGAAAATCGATGAAGAAAATGAAAGATGAAAGAGAAAATAATAATGTTAATGATTTTTCAAAAATTCCGAATATTAAGTACAATGGGAAAGTAAGTGAAAAAAATGTTAAAATTACCGTGGGTCGAATATTTCAAACTACTTTCTCCTTTTTATTTCGAAGCTTCTATTTTACTTATCGGATATACGCTGTAATGACTATCGTAGTAAGGTGAATGTTTGTAGAAAAAGTTTAGTCTTTCTCTGGGATTATTGCGGAAACTTTTGTCGGAATTTACTTTTTGTGTAAATTCTTCATAGAGCTGTAAATTTGATTCCGCCATTTTTTCTGCAATAGGTTCCATCGAATACATTTCAAAATATTCTTTTCGTTCAAAAATAATATTCATCAGACCCCAATGAATAAAGGAGTCGCGGGCTTTCGGTTCAAGCAAATGGATTAAAATTCCGATAGCTTGTTGATTAGTCGGAATAAGATAATCTCCTTTTCGTACCGTAACTGTATCTCTAAATTCAAGCAAATCAAATGTCGGTGAAAAATGTCCTTCATAAGGTTTGGGCGGAAACTTAACATTTGAAAATTTATATCTATCCGCAATAATTTTTTGGTCTTTGTCCACTCTTTTAAATTTAACAGAATGGATTTTAAGTATCTCAATCAACTTACTCCATTCTTGCGGGACTAAATATGCGTCGGGGATTATTACGGAGTCGGTTATTTCCGACAGTTCATAATATGTTGTTGGAATGTCAATAGGTTGATGAATATATTCAATCAAAGAATCTCCTGCAATCTTCCCGAAAGATTTTACCGCCTTGTACCCCTTCCAAACAAAGGGCTTCCCGATTTTATGAGATGTCATGAATCTTATCGGGAAATAATTTCCCGCGGAATATTTACTCATTATTTCAGCATCGGCTTTTTTATTGATTGAAATTATTCGGGCAGCCTTAGAATTGAAGAGTTTAATAACAGCTTCCAGTAATGCTTTTGTTGCAAATACTCTATCTTTAAAAGGCTTTAACATGTGAGTTTCGATAAGCAATCCGAAACGATTACGAACTGCCGCATAACCGTGCGAGTATCGTGGGGAGGGAACCCAATCGGCTATCCCATTGGAAAAATTGTCAGCAATAGGATAGGAGTAAGGGGCAATTAAATATCCGGCTTTGGTAACTTCACTCTCAACAAACGGACTAAAAACATTTCTCGCCCAGTTACGCTGCAATTTAGTAAAGTTTTTGTGTTTTGTAACTCCGTAAGTAATTGTGTATTGATAATCCGCCCCGTCGGTAGTATGTGTGTCAATAAACATATCTGGAAGCCAGTAATTATAAAGGTGAAGCAGCGCTTTCATTTCAGGCGTGTCGGCTTTAGTAAAGTCGCGATTTAGATTTAAGTTTTGTGCGGTTACTCTCCACCCTTGCACTGTAGGTCCGTTTTGGTTAATACGATTGTATGGACTCCGGCGCTCATGCCCGTCAACATTAAAGATTGGAACAACAATTATGACAGAACTATCAAGTAAATTTTCTTTTTCCTTTGTAATCAATATTTCCCGGAGTAAAAGCATAGAGGCGTCTTTTCCCTCAATCTCCCCGGAGTGTATTCCGTTTTCAATTAATATTATTGATTTGTGCTGTTTTCTTGCCAGTTGAGGTGTAAAGGCTTTTCCCTTTGCAGCAATTAAAGCCTTTAGTTCTCTCCCTTGAGGAGAAACGCCAAAGGCAATAAAATCAGCATTTTCAGAAGCATCGGTGAGTTTTTGAAAATACTCCATTGTGGTTGCGTAATCAGGGGAGCCGAAAAAATTACTTTTTTCAAAGTACGTAAGCCATCCGGATTTATTCTGAGAATTTGTTAAGGACGTCAAAGCCAATATAATTAAGGTAGTCAGCACTTTTTTCATAATTGCTCCTTCAAGCATAAAATTTATTTAACTAAATAAATTTATAAAAATTTTAATTTCTTCAGGCTACTTTGATTCAAAAATAATATTTGTTAATTATTAGTTAAATAGAATAAAAACATCCACTTATATTTATATAAAGATATTTTGTATTATTTTATTGACCATCAATGAAAATTTTACTTAAGTTTAAATTGTTGTTTTAACTGAATAACAAAAATCTTAAAACGCCTATTTTGTTGTGAAATAAAAATTCACTAATTAACTATAAATTAACTAATTTGGTAGGAGGTTAAATGGGTGTCCTTGAACTGTCGCGATGGCAATTCGCGATTACTACAGTTTACCATTTCTTTTTTGTCCCTTTAACATTAGGCCTAACAATCGGTATCGCTATCATGGAAACTATCTATGTAAAGACCGGCGATGAAGATTACAAAAAAATGGCACATTTCTGGGGCAAGCTTTTCTTAATTAACTTTGCTATCGGTGTTGCAACCGGTATAGTACAAGAATTCCAGTTTGGAATGAACTGGTCAGAGTATTCAAGATTTATGGGCGATATTTTCGGAGCTCCCTTAGCTATTGAAGCTTTGCTTGCATTCTATATGGAATCAACATTTATTGGCATTTGGGTGTTCGGATGGAAAAAACTTTCTCCTAAAGTACATGCTGCAACTGCTTGGTTAGTTGCTATCGGTTCTAACCTTTCTGCAATTTGGATACTGAGCGCCAATTCATTTATGCAGGAACCTATGGGCTATGAACTTGCTAACGGACGTGCAGAGATGATTAACTTTGGTGCTATTATTGGTAATCCTCATCTTTGGCTTCAATTCCCACATGTATTTACATCCGGAATGGTACAGGCAGGATTTTTTATGATGGGTGTTAGTGCATGGCATTTTCTACACAAAACCGAAAAGATTAAACCGTTCAAGAAGTCTATGCGTTTTGGTGCGATTTACGGACTCATCGGAATAGTTCTTGTAATCTTTATCGGGCATCAGCAGGCACAACACTTGGCTCATTCTCAGCCGATGAAATTAGCTGCAGGTGAAGCTTTGTGGGAAACAGAGAACCCTGCCGGAGAATCTTTATTTGCAATTATTGACCAGGATAATCAAACTAACAGTGTTGACATTAAACTTCCCGGTTTCTTAAGCTTTTTGGTTTATGATTCTTTTGAAGGAGAAGTTAAAGGAATTAAAGATTTGCAGAAAGAATATGAGCAAAAATATGGTGCAGGCGTTGATTATGTTCCTGATGTTTTTACCAGTTACTGGTCTTTCAGACTGATGGTTGGGTCAGGATTATTAATGCTTCTGTTAGCTATTGTTGCTTATATTAAAACTCGTAAAGGAGATTTTGATTGCAAGCCGTTAGGATTAAAAGTATTTATCTGGAGTATCGGTCTTCCGATTCTCTCTATCGCAACAGGATGGATTTTCACTGAAGTAGGCCGTCAGCCTTGGTTGGTGTTCGGTTTATTCCGTACACAGGATGGTGTTTCAAAAGCCGTTAGTGTTGGTGAAGCCTGGACAACTGTAATCGGATTTACGATTCTCTATGCAATTTTAATTGTATTCACGGTTCAACTTTGGTTGAAATATGCAAGACGTGATATGGAACTGGAACCTGAAACTACATCAAGTGAATCATAGGAGGAGAGAAGATGGATTTAAATACACTTTGGTTTATACTTATAACCGTGCTCTTCATCGGATACTTCTTCCTTGAAGGATTCGATTACGGAGTTGGTATGTTACTTCCCTTCTTAGGGAAAGACGATATGGAAAGACGCGTAATAATTAATACAATTGGTCCTCATTGGGACGGAAATGAAGTATGGCTTCTTACAGCAGGCGGGGCTTCATTCGCAGCTTTTCCGAACTTTTACGCAACATTGTTTAGCGGTTTTTATCTTCCGTTATTTTTAATGCTTATCGGACTTATTGTTCGAGCTGTTGCATTTGAATACAGAAGCAAACAGGATAGTTTAAAATGGCGTTATAATTGGGATTGGATGATTTTTGTCGGCAGTTTTATCCCTGCGTTTTTATGGGGTGTTGCAGTTTCCAATCTATTAATCGGTACGCCGATTGATTCTACAATGACCTATACAGGCGGATTTTTTAATTTGCTGAATCCTTATGCGTTAGTTGGCGGAATCACTTTCGTTCTTCTATTTATTTTTCACGGCGCATTGTTCCTCTCGCTTAAAATAGGTGGCGAGATGCTCGATAAAGTAAAAGCTACTGCAGCTAAGTTCTGGCTTCCCGCAGTAATTTTTGCGGTTATCTTTATACTTTACACATATTTTGCCGTAGATGCTTTTCAGGCTAAAGGTGTTGCAATACTTCTGCTTCCGTTAATTGCGGCTGTTGCGCTTATTCTTGCCGGCGTATATGCTAAAGCCGACAAAATGGGATTAGCATTTATTATGTCGTCGTTAACGATTGTTTTTGTTGTGATTACGGCTTTTGTAACATTATTCCCGAACTTGATGATTGCAGAAAATCCGGCGAATAGTCTTACTATTTATAACGCATCCGCATCGCAATATACTTTAACTGTAATGTCGTACGTTGCGTTAATATTAGTTCCGTTTGTGCTTGTTTATCAGGCTTGGAGCTATATAATCTTTAAGAAGAGAATCACAAAGGAATCTGAAATGGAATATTAATTTTCATTGTATTTTTGTTGATTTCATTTTAATCCCGAGCGAGTTTTCGTTCGGGATTTTTTTTGTGGTTTTTCATTCCGCAAATAAACCTTAATACGTTTCAGCAACTTAATTAGTTCTTGATGAATGAAATAGAAGCAATGCTACAGAGATTTTCCCGACAAAATATATA
>CAZMZM010000016.1:0-42972 GCA_964570865.1 uncultured Melioribacter sp. | reverse complement strand
AGCAAGTCAAGTAAAATAAGAAGTTACCTATTCACGGTAAGAGTAATAAATAGCAAAAAAAATCAATTATCTTGATTTTGCTTCATCAAGTGTAATTTAAGTTTTTCGCTTAATTTTTCAGGCAGTTCTGTTTTTCCCAATGTGGTTAAATCTAATGCCACGTGAACGGTTTTAGCTTTAGCCAAAAGTTTTTTGGACTTATCATAAAAATAATATGTAACCTCGAACGAACGCTCTTTTAATTCCGAAATTCCAAGCTCTACATCAAAATAAGTTCCGCAAAAAAACGGATACGCAAAACGGGTTTCGGTATTCATAATCGGATAAGCAATTTTCTTGTTCAGATAATATTCGGGATAATCGGCAACCGAAAGGACAAACATCTCAAAAGCTTCGTGAGCGTAACGCAATAAATTTGCATTAAACATTATTCCGCCCGGGTCACAATCGCCAAAATGGACAAATTTTTCGGTGAGGAACATATTCAGCCTGTATTTATTGATAAAAAATCTGATAACAAAATAATAAACTTCTTAATTTGTTGCTAATTCATTTTCAGTTACATAAATTTAGCAATCAAAAATCAAAAGAGAGTTTACACGGTATTGAATATATTCGTAAAAGAAAATCCGATATTAAGATTTCTGACAATTTTACTACTTATTGTTTCGGTAATGCTTATATCCGACTTCAACATGAAGGCGCAAAACGGAAAGGTGAGGATTAAAAAAACTTTTTTCTCAAATGGAAAAATAAAATCCGAAGGAGAATATGTAAACGGTAAACTTAACGGATATTACCGTGAATATTACCGAAGCGGCAAACTTTGGAAAGACTGGAATTTTGTAAACGGGAAAGAGGAAGGCGTTTCAAAATGGTATTTTGAAGATGGCAAGTTAAGCATGGAGTGGATGTACCATAATGGATTATTAGAGGGAAAATCAAAATGGTACTACGAATCCGGAGAGCTTTGGGCAGAACCGTTGTATGTAGCAGGCAAACGGGAAGGTTTTACACAAACATATTACAAAAGCGGTAAGTTACAAGGAATTTGGACTTATCATGACGGAAAACTGAACGGTGTAAGTAAAACTTTTTTTGAGAATGGAAAGATTGAAGTTGAACGGAATTACCGAGACGGAAAACTTGAAGGAATCAGCAAAGTATATTTTTCATTCGGCGGTGTAGCGCTCGAAGCAAACTACAAAAACGACAAGTTGGACGGAACATCATATCTCTATTATCCCGACGGGAAAATTAAAGTGATTGATACATATAAAAACGGACAAATAGTTAAACGTATCCGTTACGATATTGTCGGCAGACTGGATAAAGTGGAAGAATCGTTCGATGAATATTACGGCAACGGTACATTGCGATCGGTTAAAAAATTCCGTGAAGGTAAACTAAACGGAATAAGCAAGTTTTATTACGATTCAGGATATTTGAAATCAATTAAGAATTTTAAGGACAACATTATTGACAGCGTCGAAGTTAGTTTTCACGAAGGAGGGTATCTCGGAGAAATTTCGAATTACTTAAATGGAATATTAAACGGCAAGCAATTGATTTATAACAATGTTGGTTCACTTGTAGATGAAAAATATTATGTTTTGGGAACGCTTGAAGGAGAAGAAAAGCAATATTACGATAACGGTACACTTAAAGCTATTCTAAATTACAAACGGGGTAAATATGACGGTGAAAATCGTGAGTATTATCCGACCGGTAAATTGAAAATTGTTTCAAACTTTGATGAAGGCAAACTTTCCGGAATTACGAAATGGTTTTATCCCAACGGGCAAATTTCAGAGTTTTGTATTTATAAAAATAACCTCCCGAACGGAAGCTGGTTTTCGTACGATGAAAACGGCGTACTTCTCAAAAAATCCGAATATTTAAATGGAGAGTTAATAAGTGCAGAAGGTGTTAAGGCTGTGAAGAGATGAAGAAAAAAGCACAAAAGAAAAGTTTAAACCCTTGCATTCTAATTTTGGAAACTTTATATTTATAAGCTAAATTTAAAGGAGATAGGAAAATGGCGAAGAAACAAACATTTGCCGATAAAGCCAAAGGACACGGAAAAGCTAACAAAGTTACCGTTAAAGTAGTTCGTACGGTTAAGTCCGAAAAAGGCAGTTATAAGTTTCTTGAAAACTTCGTTCAGTTAGACGATGTAAATGAAGTTGCAAATTTGAAATAAGCGGCAAAATTGTCGCTTTTTCATTAATACTCCACTCTCAGAATACCAAAATACTAATAACAAGATTTTCTTCCGCCCTCGAAAATTAATCCGGCAGTTGCAGAAATAATTGGATTATTGGATGATTGGATTTTTGGATTTAACACGATTGAATGATGTTTTCAGCATCGGCGGTCTTAACTAATTCTAAGAATAATCTGATTGTGAAAAATTGCAATCGCCGAATCAAGAAACACGGTTCACGTCAAAACTCGTGAATAAGGGGATAGTGTTTTTAAGTTGTTTTGCTATTAAAGCAAAAATATTTTTGCAAATTACTTAAGATAAGAAGGAAGTTATGTTATCTTTTAACGAAATGGGTTTATCACCCGCAATAATTAAAGGGGTTGAAGAACTCGGTTTTGAAAATCCCACGCCTATTCAGCAAAAAGTAATTCCGACATTTCTCGGAAACGAGAATGATATTGTTGGACTGGCTCAAACCGGAACCGGTAAAACAGCCGCTTTTGGATTGCCTATTATCGAACAAATCGACTTAAAAAACAAATCCGTGCAAGCTTTGGTCTTAGCGCCAACGCGCGAACTTTGTATGCAAATTTCACGGGATTTACAGGAATATTCAAGATATGTAAAAGGGGTAAAAGTTGTTCCGGTATATGGCGGAGCAAGTATCGACACACAAATCAGGGCGTTGAAAAAAGGCGCGCAGATAGTTGTTGCAACACCGGGCAGAATGCTCGATTTACTTAAACGCCGCGCTGCGAATATTTCTAATTTGCAGATTGCAGTATTAGACGAAGCCGATGAAATGCTTAATATGGGATTCCGTGATGAACTTGACGGTATTCTGGAAACAACACCTAAGAATAAACGGACACTTCTTTTCTCAGCCACAATGCCGAGAGAAGTTGCAAGAATCGCAAAAAATTATATGCGCGACCCCATTCAGATTACAATCGGGAAACAGAATGCAGGAGCTGAAAATGTTCGTCATATCTATTATCAAGTGCATGCACGCGACAGATATTTGGCGCTTAAACGTATTGCCGATATTAATCCTGATATTTACGGAATAGTTTTTTGCCGTACAAGAACCGAAACGAAAGAAGTAGCCGACAAATTGATTAAAGACGGTTACAATGCCGATGCAATCCACGGCGACCTTTCTCAATCGCAACGGGACCATGTTATGAAAAAGTTTCGAGAAAAATCGCTTCAGATGTTAGTTGCAACCGACGTTGCCGCACGCGGAATTGACGTAAACGATATAACGCATGTAATTAATTACAATTTACCTGATGAGCTTGAAATTTATACTCACCGCAGCGGAAGAACGGGGAGAGCCGGAAAATCGGGCATTTCGATTGCAATTGTTAATTATCGTGAAAAATCAAGAATTCCGATGATTGAAAAAATAATCGGGAAAAAGTTTGAACAGAAACCCGTTCCTTCAGGAGACGAAATTTGTAAGAAACAACTTTTTAAGCTGATCGACAGAATGGAGAAGGTAAATGTTGATGAAAAACAAATTGAACCTTTTATGGATAAGGTTAATAAAAAATTAGAATGGCTAAGTAAAGAAGAAATAATTAAACACTTTGTTTCACTTGAATTTAATCGGTTTTTGGAGTATTACAAAAATGCACCGGACTTGAATGTTTCTGCAGAAAACAGGCGAGGCAAAAATGATTCGAGCAACAGAGTCTCGTCGCGCGGTGAAAAAGGCGTTCGCAGTTCGAGACGAGGAAGCCGTAACAGTGGGGATTTTACTCGTCTGTTTATTAACATCGGAAGAAAAGATGGAATTATGCCGCAAAAATTAATCGGTTTAGTTAACGATAAATTGAATAACCGCGACATTAACATTGGCGATATTGAAATAAAAGATAGTTTTACATTCTTTGAAGTAGGTGAAAGATTTGCAGAGAATGTTGTTAAAACTTTCAATCGCAGTAAGTATAAAGGTCGTGAAATACGCATAGAACCTGCGGAAAAAAGCACCGGCAAAAAGAAGAAAAAAAGCGGACGCAAAAGAAGAGAAAAGAGATAATCAAATTTCATTGTTTCCCCTTATTTTATAAGGGGAAACTTTTTTAGTAAATTAATTCAACCTTATATTTTACAACATCACTCTTCAATTACAATTGGTTTTATCCACTCGGGCATTCATCCGATTATCCGAAATAATATAAAGTTTATTCAAAATAAGTAGCCCTAAGCGGATTGGAAAGATGCTCGCGAATTTCATCTATGTGTTTTGTATTCGTTCTGTTCCGTGAAAGTTCAGGTAAATTATCGAAATCAAAAAACTCTACTTCAGAAGTTTCATCGCTAACTTCCGCTTTACCTCCGATTATTTCACAAAGATAAACAAGCTTAACAGCATGATAAAACACCATCGGACGTCCGTTACGATTAGCGTCAAAAACGCCGATTACTTTTACTGCTTTTACGTCAAATCCGCTTTCTTCTTTAGCTTCCCGCTCGGCAGCTTTTGCAGGCATGTCTCCAACGTCAGCCCAACCTCCCGGCATTGACCACCTGCCGTCGGAGATTTCTTTCACAAGTAAAATTTTGCCGTCTTTAACTACAGCCGCTCTAACATCCACTTTGGGTGTTGAATATCCCTTTTGTCCGAGAAAAGATTCTACCGCACTTTCAAATTTTATGGTAGTTGTTGCAGATAAAATTTCAGCTGCAATCTCGGATAATCTTCTGTTTCTATCAACCTCATAATGGTTTTGCGCATAAGTTAAACCGGTTTGAGCAAGGGCTTGTATTTCTCTTGCCCACTCAATCAATCTGTTTTGTTTTTCTGACATATTCACCAAATTTTTTATTCTGAAAAAAAAATTACAAAAAAATTAAACTTTTCGGAACTTTTACCGACAATAAAAATATAAAAGAAAGAAATTGACAAAATTGATAAAATGATTATATTTGAATTATCAAATAATAAGGTTTACTCCTCAAAACCATAGAGACCTCATAGCACTCCTTATTGTGAATGAAAAAAAAACCGGCTTTCCTCATAGGCCGGTTTTTTTTTGTTATACCATTCCAAGTTAATTCGCCACAGCGAACATATTTTTTTTGTATTGAATATTTATTAGTTTAAATTTATTGAGATAATAATCAGAAAATTAAAACAAAAAATAGATTGTTGTAAATTCTATTACAGCCGAAGATGGACAGTTCCCTTAATTATCCATTGTCCATTATCAATTATCAATTATTAGTTGCTGTTTGCTGCACAAAGTTATTTTATACTATTAACTATATGCAAAGGAGAAAGAATAATATGTCAAAAAAAATATATAATAGCAGGCGGCTCTGGATTTATCTCAATGATTTGGGTAGGATTATATTTTATCCTGCGTTAGTTCAACTTCTTAAATATTAGGAGTAATATTGTCGGGAAAAAATAAAGTAAAATATGACGCTTGGCTTCACTGGCACATTACCAACAGATGTAATTTGGAATGCGAGTATTGCTTTTCGTTACCTCATATGCCGGATAACGACATACCCGCAATTAACACAAAAAAACTTTTGGCAACACTAAGTAAAACGAACAAAACTTTTAGAATTGGATTTACAGGAGGCGAGCCTTTTTTAGTCCCAAACTTTGTTGAAGCCGCAAGCAAAATAACAGTAGAACATTATTTATCTGTCAATACAAATCTTACTTTGCCTGCAGTTGCAGACTTTTCAGAAAAAGTTGATCCGGCAAAAGTAATTTTTATTCATGCTTCATTTCATTTTATTGAGTTACAAAAAAAGAACCTTCTGGATAAATATGTTTATTATTTTAACCTGTTAAAAGAAAAAGGGTTTAACATTTACGCCGAAGAAGTGGCTTTTCCTCCACATCTTGCACGATTGGAGAAGGATGCCGAAAAACTGGGTAGCCTTGGAATAAATCTCCGTTTCGGAGCGTTTTACGGATTTATCGGAGATAAACGGTATCCCGAATCTTATACTGAGGAGGAGATAGGCAGATTTAATCTATCTCGTTCGGAAATTAAGAAGTTCAGGCAAAAAGATGTTTTATGTAATGCCGGTTACAACGTGGGAGTTGTTTTTTCGAAAGGACAGATTAAACCTTGTTTTCAGATACATGAAAATTTAGGGAACATCTACGAATCAATAAATTTTAATGACAAATTAATAAAATGTGATGCAGAGTATTGCGGCTGTCCGATGAATTTATATGATTTAAAACTCTATAAACAAGCGTTAAATTTTTTCAGTGAAAGTTTCGATAATTAATAGAAGTAAAAATGTTATCTGTAAAAATTATTATTACTAACTCGGGGAAAGATATTAAATAATAAGAAACCGGTGAGCAGGTTGTGTCTTTTCTCGTTTAGTTATTAAGCCATTACTTAAATCACAATTAAATATGATCTTACGAAAACTTGACAGGTTAAACGGTTTTTAAATCGAAAATATTATCTTCCCGAATTACCGATTATTATTTATATATTGAACGTTTTTTATTATTATTGGTATTAAGAAAATCCGGAATTATAATGCCGAAAAAGAAATCTTTAAATAGTGAATCTAATACTGAAATTTATAAATTTTTATCAGATTCTCCATTTTGTGAAATTTGGGAAGATCCCGCTGGAAATATTCTGTTAATTTCTCCCGAATGTAAATCAATATTCGGCTATGATGTTGAAGAACTTACCTCAAACAGTTCACTTTTTGATGAAATGGTTATTCCTTCCGACAAAAAACTTTGGCGCGATTTTAAGAAAAAATCTTCAGCAATAAAAAATGAAGTTACAATTTCGATGAATTCTAAGTCCGGAAAATTAATTAAATTATTATTTATTTCATTTCCGATTAAGAATAAATTTTTTACCGGTCTTCGAGTTGTAGCTGTTGATCTTACTGCTTGGGATGAAAAAGTTAACAAACTTTATTCCGAAAAGGTAGGATACAAACAAGATTTAGAAAAATCCCACAAAGTTATTACTAAAACATTAGCCAAGTTGGAACGTGCCAATCAACGCCTGGAAAAGGAAAACATAATTAACTACCGTACCAGCAAGATTGCCGAAGCTAATGCAAAAAAATATGAGACTTTTTTTAACAGCGCCAAATTCGGTGTTGTTGTTTTTACTTTGTCCTCCGACCAAAAGTTCGAAATACTTGAAATTAATGAAAACTTAAAAAAGCTACTCGGTTACTCCGGCAACAATCTTCTCGGAAAAAATTTCAGTCAGTTTGTTGTCAGTAAATCCGGGAAAGATGAGTTTGGGAAAAATATTCAAAAACTAAAAAACACAGATGCGCAGCAATCACTTTCTCAAACTATCTCATTGATTCGTAAAGACGGTTCGGAATTATATGCAAGCATTACGGCAACCAGATTTAAGTACTTCAGAGGTTATGCCGTTTCTGCAATAATAAACGATTTAACAAAGGAAAAAATACTCACCGAAAAAATTATTAAAAGTGAAGAGCGATACAAAAACTTTATTGAAAACTCAAAGGATGCAATTTACCGCATAGAATATAAACCCTCGGTTCCGATAAACCTTCCTGTGGAAGAACAAGCAAAACTTATTATTAAAAGAGGGTATATTGCCGAATGCAATAACGCATTTGCAGCGCAGTATGGATTTAAACATCATACAGATTTGGAAGGACGCAGACTGTTAGAACTTTACGGCTCGACAGAAAACAAGAAGAATCTACAATCGACTATTAAGTTTATTAAAGACGGTTACAGAACCGACGGGATAATAACACACGAACTTGATTCAAAAAAGAAAGACTTGTTCCTACTGAACAATGTAAGCGGTTTTATTAAGGATAACCACTTACTCAGAACTTGGGGAATTCAATACGACATAACAGAGCAAATTAAAATTCAATCTGAGTTGGAGGAGATAAATAGCGAGTTCCGGGAGCTTTTTATGAAAGGACCGGTTCCGAAGATTCTTGCAAATTCGAAATTTGAAAAAGAGATGGTGAATGAAGCTTTTACAAAAGCTTTCGGTTATACTTCAGATGATATTAGCAACATAGAAGATTGGTGGAAATTAGCTTTTCGGCATAAGAATATTGATGATAACATTAAAAAATATTGGTTCACACTTGCGCGAGAAGCTAAATCCAAAGGGAAAATCCCTCCCCCATTTGAGACATCTATTATTGATAAGTATGGAAGTAAAAGACGTATAAATATTTCTTTCGGACTAATCGGGGCAAAATTTTTAATCTCCTTTTTTGACCTGACTGAACTACACAAAGCTAAAGAAGACGCTGAACGCGCGCGAAATATTATTGAAAATTCTCCACACGTAATTTGGCATCTTACAATAGTTAACAATCGTGAAAAACTTGTATTTATCACCAAAAATGTTTCACAGTTCGGATACAATGCTGAAGAATTGTTGAAAAATGAAAAATCAATTTTAAAAACTATTGTTTATCCGGAAGATTTAAAAGAAGTGATTTCAGCTCCTTTTGATAAACTTAAAAAAGAAAAGAAATCCTTTCATGGTGAGTTCAGAGTTTTAACCAAATCCGGTGAAGTGCGGTGGATAGAAGCTTACAGCACAATTCATAAAAACACCAAGAACAACAGAATCGACTTGCTGGGCATTGTAAGCGATATTACCGAAAGAAAACTAAGCGAACTGGAACTTGAAAGAAACAGAAATACGTACTCCGCGATCTTCCAAAATACACCGTTCGGTATTCTATATTTTAATTCAAAAGGTGAAATAATTGATTTTAATGACCGATTTGTTATAATATTAGGTTCAACGAAATCAAAGCTAAAAGGTATTAATTTTTTGAAATACCTAAGAAACAAAGGTGTACACAATGCCGTAGTTGATACTTTAAAAGGAAAAAAGGGGGAATACAGAGGGAAATATACTATTATTACTTCCGGCAAAACCGTAGATATTCGGTTTATTTCAACACCTATTATCGATGAAAAATCCGGAGAAATTAACGGACTTGCCCTGTTAGAAGATATTACGGAACAGCAGAGAGTAAGAGAACAGCTGATTGCTTCACATGATGAATTTAAAAGATTAGCCGAAGAACAAAACTTTTTGCTGAAGAACATTAATGATTTGGTTTACAGACAAGATGTAAATGGTAATTATGAGTACATTTCGCCAAGCGTAAAAAAGATATTGGGCTATTCTCCTAAAGAATATTTGCGTTTAACAAGAGACCATTCTTTACTTAGTGATAATCCCAAAAACAATGTCGCAATCGAAAATACAAAACGGATACTTGAAAAAGGGGAAAAGATAAAACCTTATGTTGTTGAACTACTTCATAAATCCGGGAGAAAAGTGCAGCTGGAAATTAATGAAAATCCAATATTAATCAACGGCGATGTAGTTGGATTGATTGGGGTTGCACGTGATATTACCGAAAAATATGAACGTGAAAAAATCCAGGAAGCTTTATTCCAAATATCTAATGCACGAGATAATAGTGAAAATTTATATAATTTATATGATAATATTTATTCAATCATTCGTGATTTAATGCCTGCTGAAAATGTTGCTTTCTCGGTTTATTCCGAAGTTACAAAACTTCTCTCCTTTGAGTTTTTTACTGACCAGCATGATTCAAAACCTGAACCTCATCCGTTAAAGCATGGTTTTACCGAGTATATTCTTAAACGGAAAAAAGGAGGAATATTTAAGAAAGAGAGAATTAAAAAACTAATTGACTCAGGAAAGATTGATTTAATAGGGACGTTACCGGAATCTGTTTTAGCTGTTTATTTTGTATTTTCAGATACAATGAAGGGAGTAGCACTTCTTCAGGATTATAACAATCCGAATGCATACGGGAAAAGGGAATATCAGATAATTAATTTTGTTTACAGCGAAATTATTCTTGTAATAAATAAAAAACAGGCGGAAGAAGATTTAATTAGATCAAATAAAGAACTGACGGAAGCCGAGGCTAAATTAAGGCAACAAACTATTGAACTCCGGAAAGTAAACGACAACAAGGACAAATTTTTCTCGATAGTTGCTCACGATTTACGAAGTCCTTTTACAGCATTACTCGGTCTTTCAAAAATGTTGGCTGATTCAGTTGACGAATTTGAAAAGGAAGAAATTGAAGAAATTGCCAGAGCACTTAATAACTCGTCGAATAACATATTCAAGTTGATAGAAAACTTGCTTAACTGGGCGAGAATTCAGCTCGGCTCCTTTGATATTTCACTTCACAATTTTACTTTGTTCGATCCTGTAATAAATACTTTGCTTGTATTAAACGAAGCTGCTAAACAGAAAAACATTACGCTTATTAATAGGATTAAGAAATCAATTTATGTTTATGCTGACGAAAACAGCGTTGAGATGATTGTACGTAATCTTATTAACAATGCAATCAAGTTTACTAATGAAGGGGGAAAAATTACTATTTCCGCTTCACAAAAAAAAGGTTTTGCCACAGTAACCGTTGCTGATACGGGAATAGGTATGCCGAAAGAGATTCTAGGAAAATTGTTTGATATCAGCCAAAAAGTTAGCCGTAGCGGTACAAACAACGAGCCTGGAACAGGACTTGGATTAATCTTGGTAAAAGAGCTTGTCGAAAAAAACGGAGGAACAATCAGCGTAAAAAGTAGTGAGGGTAAAGGGAGTAAGTTTATTTTTACTCTTCCTTTAGCAAAAGAAGAATGATACTCAAACGGGAGTTAGATTAACAATTACGGAAGGTGATTATCATGTAAACTTCCGTTCATTTCAGTACTTCGTTCGCAATTTTGTCTTTTCGGAATTTGATGGACTTTGAGGCTCTTATCAAAATATTCAATTTTAGAAGTAGCATTATGTCCGAAAATTGATCATTTGCTTTCATAATACTTTGGATTTTGTTGTATTTGCCTAACCTTGGAGATTGCCATAAGTATTGCAACTCCGATTTTTTTCAAAAATATTTTATTACCAAATCAATCATCTTTTTCACGCGTCCGGTAAAAGGGGGATAAAACAACCGCGTTGTTGAAAATTTAGGCTGTTTCATTACCGCCCGTTCATGCGAAAATGTTTTAAATCCGAAATATCCGTGGCTATTACCGAATCCACTGTTTTTAATTCCGCCGAAAGGCAAATTATAATTTGCAAAATGAACAACAACATCGTTGATCCCGACACCTCCCGAGGGGACACGGTTAATCAAATCATCTGTGAATTTCTTATCTTTTGAAAAAATATAGAGTGAAAGCGGATATTGATTTCGTTTAATAATATCAATCACTTCATCAATTTTGCCATATGAAATAATCGGAAGAAGCGGACCGAAAATTTCGGTTTTCATTATCTCCGAATCCAAATTAACCGAAGATAAAATTGTAGGCGAAATAAAGTTTTCGCTTTCGTCAAACTCCCCGCCGTACTCAATTTCAGCTCCTTTATTTACAGCATCGTTAACCAAAAATTTCAGTTGCAGAAATTGCCGCGAATTGATTATTCGACAATAATCTTTGTTTAACTTAATCTTATCGAAATTACCGTACATCTTGGTAACGGCAGACTTAAGTGATTTCACAAATTCTTCTTCAATATCTTTCGGAACTAAAACGTAATCAGGAGCAATACAAGTTTGTCCTGCATTTATATATTTTCCCCAAGCGATTTTAAGAGCGGCGTTTTTAATATCGGCGGTTTTATCTACTACCGCCGGAGATTTGCCGCCTAACTCGAGAGTAACTCCCGCAAGATTATTTGCGGCTTTTCTCATTACAATCTTACCGACTGTTCCGCTGCCGGTGTAAAAAATATGGTCGAAAGGTAAATCCAGTAAAGCTTCGGCAGTTTCTTTTCCTCCCTGTATTACCGTAACTTCATCGGATTCAAAAACTTCGGCGATTATTTCCGCTATAATTTCAGAGGTGTTCGGACTTATTTCGGACGGCTTAATTACAACTCCGTTTCCGGCGGCAAATGCGGAAACTAAGGGTCCGACCGCAAGCTGAAAAGGATAATTCCACGGAGAAATTATCAAAACAATTCCTTTCGGTTGATAAATGATTTTATTGGAAGATCCGAAAAATGTAAACGGAGCCGGCACTTTCACGGATTGTGCCCATGCATTGAGGTTTCTGAGAACATGTTTAATTTCGCTTGTAACGGTAAATATTTCGGTAAGTTTTACTTCGGACGGTGATTTTCTAAAATCGTTATAAATGGCTTGTTCAATCTTTTTACTATTTCTTTCAATCGCGTGCAAAAGTAGCTTTAGCTTTCTCTTTCTTTCGGCAACGCTGTTTTTTCTTAAATTGGTTTCGTTTTCCTTTAACTTTTTGAAAACGGCACGAACATTTTTCCCCGAAATAAAATTTTTCTCTTCCATTGTTCCGTCAATTTTATTGATTGATAAATTTACAAATTATTCATGAAGATTCATACCGATAAAACTAATAAATTGAGAAGAGTAACCGAATAATAAAAAGAAATAAAATTTTTAGTGAAAATAAACATTGTGCTTTGACGGAAGAAGAAAAGCCCTCATGAATTGAATTAACATTCAAAACATGAAGGCTTAAATTTAACAATCTTTCTACGGCTATTCAGCAAAGAGTGAATAATCAAAAAGTTGAATTAATCACAATCGGATTAATCCAAATCCTTTAAGAACTGCTCCAACTTTTCTATTTTTGTTTTCCAATCCGCTTTTTTTAGTTTTTCCTTTTCTACAACTTCCTTTGGAGCATTGTTTACGAACTTTTCGTTCGACAATTTTTTCTCTACGCCTATCATTGCACCTTTAAGCCGCGAAAGCTCTTTCCCTATTCGTTCACGTTCAACGGCTAAGTCAATTACTCCTTCAAGCGGAACAAAAATTTCACTTCCGTTTACTACCGCCGAAGCCGAAGCTTTTGGTTTTACGGCATTTATGTCAACGGTAATTTCCTCAACTCGTACAAGCGACTTAATATATTCAACCTGAAGCGGAGAAACAGCTTCGGTTTTAAGAACAATATTAATTTTCTTCGCCGGAGGCAGATTAAGTTCTCCGCGGATATTTCTGATGGCGGTAACTATATCCTGTAAAAACCGGATTTCTTTTTCTGAGGTCTCGTTTATTTTTCCTTCGTCATAAATCGGAAATTCACTAATTGAAATACTTTCACCTTCTTGGCGAGGTTCAATCAGCTGCCATAATTCTTCCGAGATAAAGGGCATAAAAGGATGAATCATTTTCAAAATGTTTTCAAACAGAGAAAGTGCACGGGTTAAAACCGCCGATTTAACTTCGTCGTTAGCGGAATACAATCTTTTCTTTGCAAGCTCAACGTACCAATCGCAAAAGTCATTCCAAACAAATGAGTAAATGGTTTTTGTTGCTCCGGTAATATCAAAATTATCGAGAGCGGTTTCCAGCTTGTTTAACGAACGTTCATATCTCGAATAAATCCAATCATCAGTAAAATCGGTATGTTTATCGATTAATGATTTATCCGTTTTAATATTCTCAGCGTTCATCAATAAAAAGCGGCCTGCGTTCCAAATTTTGTTCGCAAAGTTACGACCGAGTTCGCATTTATCGGTACTGAAAAGAACATCCTGTCCCAGCGGTGCAATGTAAGTAATTGTAAATCGCAGAGCATCAGCGCCGTAATCGTTTATTACGTCAATCGGGTCAGGGGAGTTACCCAGGGACTTGCTCATTTTGCGTCCTTTACCGTCTCGAATAATACTTGTAAAGTAAACATCCTTAAACGGAATTTTTTCGGCATCGCTTTTCCTCTCGGTTCTGAAGTGCATTCCCGCCATAATCATTCTTGCAACCCAGAAGAAGATAATATCCGGACCGGTTACGAGTAAGTCGGTTGGATAGTAATATTCAAGCTCTTCTTCGGAGGTAAAAACATCCTGCGCCCAAAGCCAGCTTGAAGCCCAAGTATCAAGAACGTCATCTTCCTGCCGCCAATTCTCAAGGTCTTCCGGCGGTTTAGTGTCGCAGTAAATTTCTCCCGTTTCTTTGTGATACCACACCGGAATCCTATGTCCCCACCAAAGCTGGCGTGAAATACACCAATCTTTAATGTTTGTCATCCAATGTTCATAAGTTTTTACCCAATGTTGCGGGTGGAAATTAATCAGTCCTTCACGTACAACTTTCAGTGCCGGTTTTGCCAGTTCATCCATTTTCATAAACCATTGCTCAGAAAGGTAAGGCTCAATCGGTACACCTCCTCTATCGGAGTAACCGACGTTGTGCGTATAATCTTCTTCCCTTTCCAACAATCCGAGCTCTTTAAGTTCGGCAACAACTTTCTTCTGAGCTACGTCTCTGTCAAGATTTCTAAATCTTTCCGGAGCATTTTCATTTATTGTTGCATCGGGATTAAAAATATTGATAACTTCCAAGTTGTGGCGTTTCCCCATTTCATAATCGTTGATGTCATGAGCCGGAGTAATTTTAACTGCACCGGTTCCAAATTCCAAATCAACATAATCATCCGGAATAATCGGAATTTCGCGCCCTACAATCGGGAGTTTGATTTTTTTGCCTACAAGGTTTTTGTATCGTTCGTCATTCGGATTAACGGCAACAGCCGTATCGCCAAGCATTGTTTCAGGACGAGTTGTAGCGATAGTTAAATATTTATCCGAATCCACAATAGGATATTTTATATACCAAAGTTTACCCTTAACTTCTCGGAATAAAACTTCCTCGTCGGATATAGCCGATTTTGACGCAGGGTCCCAATTAACCATCCGGTAACCTTTATAGATAAGCCCTTCATTGTAAAGTTTAACAAAACCTTCAATTACTTTTTTGTAGTAATGCTCATCCATCGTAAAGCGTTTTCTTTCCCAGTCGAGGCTGACACCTAACTTTCGAAGTTGTTTAAAAATAATTCCGCCGTATTTTTCCGTCCATTCCCAACAATGTTCTAAAAACTTTTCACGTCCGATTTCATATTTATTAACGCCCATTGTTTTGAGATGGTTAATCACTTTTGATTCGGTTGCAATCGAAGCGTGATCAACTCCGGGAACCCAGCATGCATTAAAGCCTTTCATTCGTTTGTATCGAATGTAAACATCCTGAAGCGTGTTGTTTAATATATGCCCGAGATGTAACATCCCGGTAACGTTCGGCGGGGGAATTACAATTGTGTAGGATTCCCTTTCGTCAGGTTCGGAATGGAACAATTTATGGTTTTCCCAATAACCGTACCATTTATCTTCAATTTTATTCGGTTCAAAATTCTTTGGAATACCGGTTTTTTCGTTTGTCATCGTTCACTTGAAATTTATTTTATAAACTTTAAATATATGAAAAAGAGATGTTTTTGTTTTATAAGAATTGTATCATAATTAAATAAAATGGGATTTTCTTTTAAATTTTTAATGAACTAAGGCATTTTCCCCAATCTTTCAATTTCATCTCTCAAAAATGCAGCTCGTTCAAATTCCAAATCCTTGGCGGCTTTTTTCATTTCCAGCTTCATCTGTTCAATTAAATCGGCTCTTTGTTCTTTTGTCATATATTTGATTACCGGATCGGCTACCTTTGAATACTCACTCTTGTCGGTTTCTTTTCCGTTTTTCCGCATATCTGCAATGGAAGTGGAATCCATGATTTCTTCACGGCTCTTGTAGATGGTCTTCGGAGTAATTCCATGTTTTTTGTTATACTCTATCTGAAGTTTTCTACGGCGGTTAGTTTCATCTATTGTTTTTTTCATCGATTTTGTAATTTTGTCGCCGTACATAATTACCAATCCGTTTTGATTTCTGGCGGTTCTTCCCGCAGTTTGCATTAATGAGCGTTCACTTCTCAGAAAGCCTTCTTTGTCGGCATCAATTATCGCGACAAGCGAAACTTCAGGTAAATCCAATCCTTCTCGCAATAGGTTTACTCCTACCAGAACATCAAACTCGCCCATTCTGAGATTACGAATTATCTCCACACGTTCCAATGAATCAATATCGCTGTGGATGTATGTTACCCGAATTCCTATCCTTTCAAAATAGTCGGCTAAATCTTCAGCCATTTTTTTTGTAAGAGTTGTAACGAGGACGCGTTCTTCTTTTTTTGCACGGGTCTTTATTTCACCGATTAAATCATCAATTTGGTTTTTAACCGGACGCACTTCAATTTTAGGATCAAGCAAACCGGTAGGACGAATAACCTGCTCCACAAATGAACCGCCGCTTTTTTCAAATTCGTAATCACCCGGTGTTGCCGAAACATAAATTACTTGATTAAGCAGCGCTTCATATTCGTCGAATTTAAGCGGACGGTTATCCAAAGCGGATGGAAGTCTGAATCCGTACTCCACAAGATTTTCTTTTCTGCTTCTGTCTCCGTTGTACATTCCTCTAATTTGGGGAACGGTAACATGCGATTCGTCGATAATCAGCAAGTAATCTTTTGGAAAATAATCAAACAAACAGGACGGGCGCGAGCCGGGAGGTCTGCCATCCATATGGCGTGAATAATTCTCAACCCCGGAACAGTAACCGATTTCTTTCATCATTTCAATATCGTATCTGGTGCGCTGTTCAAGTCGCTGGGCTTCCACGTATTTTTCCGCATCTCTAAGTTCCTGCAGTCTCTCCTTCAGCTCTGCTTCAATTGTTTTAATTGCACGTCTGGTTTGCTCTTTTGTAGTAACAAAATATTTTGCCGGATAAATGGGAATCGAATCAACTTCTCTGATAATATCTCCCGTTACGGCGTCAATAACCGAAATCTTTTCAATCTCATCATCCCAAAATTCAACGCGGACAGCTTCCTCGTATTGATATGCCGGAATTATTTCCACAATATCGCCGCGAACACGGAATGTGCCTCTCGAAAATTCAACATCGTTGCGAGTGTAATAAATATCAATCAATTTTCGTAAAAATCGTTTTCTGGGAATTTCTTCACCTTTACGCAAAAATATTATTTGCCGGGCGTACTGGTCCGGAGCCCCGATTCCGTAAATACAACTAACACTCGCTACAATTATTACATCTCGTCTTCCTTCGATTAACGAAGTTGTCGCTTTCAGCCGTAGCCGATCAATTTCCTCGTTTACGGAAAAATCTTTTTCGATGTACAAATCCTTCTTTACAATGTATGCTTCCGGCTGGTAATAATCATAATAACTGATGAAGAATTCGACCGCATTATCGGGGAAGAAAGATTTAAGTTCACTGTAAAGCTGAGCCGCCAATGTTTTATTATGTGAAATTACAAGTGTCGGTCGATTAACTTCGGCAATTACATTCGATATTGTATAGGTTTTACCACTGCCGGTAACACCCAAAAGCACCTGGTGTTTCAATCCGTTATTAATACCTTCGGATAATTCCTTAATAGCTTTCGGCTGGTCTCCAGAAGGCTTGTAATTAGATATTAATTCAAATTTTTCCATTATCATAAATATTATTGTAAAGAGATAATCTAACTGATTTGTTACTAATAAAAAAGTTAAATGCTCAAAAAGTTTCTAAAGATTCCCGTAAAGGTAAAATCGTTTGCGAAGAAGGTAGATAAAAACAGGTGCGCCTATCAAAGCGGTTATTGCTCCGACCGGAAGTTCGCCGGGTAAAATAATTACGCGGGCGATTGTATCCGAAATTAATAGAAGGGCAGCTCCGGCAAAAAATGAAAGGGGAATTACAAACCGGTTATCGAAACCGAATTTTATTCTGATTAGATGCGGAACAATCATTCCGACAAATCCGATTACACCCGATACGGAAACAATTCCGCCCACCAATAATCCGCTTGCTGTTAAAGCTATGTTTTTCGTTGCGGTAACATTTAGTCCCAGCGTTCCCGCTTCTTCTTCACCCATTGCAATAAGGTTTAAGCGAAATCCCAGAAATGAAAGAAAAAGAGAAATCAGAATTGAAAAAACAAGTATGTAAATCGAATCGGCCGGCGAGGCAAAGGATAACGAACCGATTAACCAAAAAACGGCAGTCTGCAGATTTTCTCTCATCAAAGTAAGAAAAATCAATATTGCCGCACCGAAAAAAGCGCCGAGCATTACTCCGGTAAGCAAAAGAGAACTTGAACCGATTAAACGTCCTTTTCTGTTGCTGAGCTTAAGCAGAATAAAAATCACAAGAAGTGCTCCGGTAAAGGAGAAAAGTTGTGTAAAGATAAATGATAAACCAAACAAGAATGAAATCATTGCTCCGAAAGTTCCTCCGCTTGAAACGCCGAGAATATAAGGTTCGGCAAGAGGATTTTTTAGTATTGCCTGAAGAACAGCTCCTGCCGAGGCTAATCCTCCTCCAACGGCAATTGCCAGTAACACGCGAGGAAGACGAATTCTAAAAATGATGTCGGAAAGTGTAGAATTATTGTTCCCGAAAAAAATAGCGTAAAGCTGATGGAAATCGGTTTTAACCGAACCGAAAAGGAGCGCAATTAAAGCAAGGAAAAATAACCCTAAAAGTGAGAGGAATATCGAATAATATAACCGTTTAAGATTCACTTTCTATTTCTTGCCAAAGTCTGTTAAGCAATTCCGGAATTCCTAATTTTGCGACGGATGAAAGAAAGAAAATCTCATCATTGTAGCCGGATAGTTTTTTCTTTTTCAGTTTTGATAAATCCTCGTCTGATAATAAATCAATTTTTGAAAACGCAACAATCTTGGTTTTATTAATTAAAATATCGCTGTAATTTTCCAGTTCGGAAATTAGGGTGTCGTAAACTTGTTGGGGATTTTCTTCGGTAACGTCGATTAATATCAGAAGTGTTTTGGTTCGTTCGATATGTTTTAGAAATTTATGTCCCAGCCCCTTTCCTTTGTGCGCTCCGTCAATTATTCCGGGAATATCGGCAATAACAAAACTTCTGTGGTCGCGATAATTAACAATGCCGAGATTCGGCTGAAGTGTTGTAAAAGGGTAATCGGCAATTTTAGGTTTTGCGGCGGAAACAACCGAAATAAACGTTGACTTTCCGGCGTTTGGAAATCCTACCAAACCAACATCGGCGATCATTTTTAACTCAAGCTTCAGCATCCTTTCTTCCCCGGGTTTTCCATCTTCGGCATAACGAGGTGTTTGGTTTGTGGAAGTGGCAAAATTTGAATTTCCCTTTCCGCCTCGTCCTCCTTTTGCGGCGATAAACTGCTCACCGTTTTCAGATAAATCGTATAAAACTTCATTTGTTTCCGCATCAATTATTACCGTTCCGACAGGCACTTTTATTATGATGTCGTCTCCGTTTTTTCCATCTTTAAGGGATTTACCGCCGGGAACCCCTTTTTCGGCAACGTACTTTTTTTTGTATCTGAAATCAAGCAGAGTAAGCAGATTATTATCCGCTAAAAAAATTACATCGCCTCCCTTTCCGCCGTTTCCCCCTGCGGGTCCACCTTTGGGAACAAACTTTTCCCGTCTAAAAGCGACAGCACCGTTTCCTCCGTCGCCTGCTTTTATAAATATCTTTGCTTCGTCTATAAACACATTAATTCTCACATATTAAAAAATTAAAATTAATCATTTACAATCTAAGATGACAAACTTTTATCAGCCCCAAAAATCAACCTACGCAAATTTATAAAAACCAATTATCAATTCTCCATTCTCAATTTTCAATTAATTGTACTATATTTAGTCGGGATTAAAATAAGGTTTCGCAAAAATGTTATTTTCACTTCAAGATATTTTTGACAGTTTTGAAAATTATCGGGAAAATTCGCTTTCAGGTACTTTTGTCAGGTACAGGGAAATCATTCCGCTATTAGGTTATCACAGAAAGAGAAAAACAATTAATATTAAACAGTTGGGAAAATCGGTAAACGGAAAAGTAATTTACGGAGCAACTGTTGGTACGGGTAAAATTAATGTGCTTGCTTGGTCACAGATGCATGGTAACGAATCGACGGCGACACGCACATTTTTTGATTTCCTGAATTTTATTTCCAAACCGCAGTTCACTTCTTTTTGCGAATGGCTTTTTTCTAAAATTACATTGTATTATATTCCTTTGCTTAATCCGGACGGCGCCGAAATTATAAGCAGATACAATGCTTTGGGAATTGACATAAATCGTGATGCCGTGGATTTAGTTTCACCGGAATCGGAAATTTTAGATAGAGTTTTCAGAGAGATTAATCCTGATTTTTCACTAAACCTTCATGACCAAGACGGCTGGTATGCCGCTGGTAACGGGAATAAATCTACGGCAATTTCATTTTTAGCAACGGTAATGAATCGGCGTAAAGAATTAAGCGAAGCTCGTAAAAAAGCGATGAGCGTAATCGGTAAAACCGCTAATGCACTTTGCAATTTTATTCCAGGACATATTGCGAAATACAACGAGGAATATGAACCGCGCGCCTTTGGCGATAATTTTGCGGCAAGAAATTCATCGGTTATTTTAATCGAAGCCGGCAGGTGGAAAGAGGACAAGGATAAGGAATATATCAGAAAAGTTTTCTTTTCCGCATTTGTTACTACTTTAAATTACATCGCCGAAGAAAAATATAGTGCATCGGGACAAAAAATTTATAATAAGATTCCCGATAACAAAGAAACTTTGCTTGATTTAATAATACGAAACGTAAAACTGAGAGATAAGTATATAGTTGATATCGGAATAAAAAGAACTCAGGTTTACTTACCTAAAGAAAAACGTCTTATCTACGAAGGGAAAATTGAAGCTGTCGGTGATTTATCCACTTATTTCGGATTTGAAGAATACGATTTATATGGATATTCAGCTTTGGCGGGAAACTATGAACAACTTGAAATTACCGAAGAAAATGAATTTAAAATTGATCACTTTGAGTTTTTCCGAAAGGGAATAACTACAATTATTTTAGACAAAAAAATTGACTCAGAAAAAATTTCTCCCTTCAGTTTTAATATTAATTACGATAAGGAGAATATTAATCATGAAATATTTCCCGGAAATTTTGCCAATTTTTACATGAGAAATAATGAAAATGAAATTGATTTTATTGTAGTTAACGGGTTTCTTATCAATCTTGCAAAAAATGATTTTGACATCCCGAACGCAATTATTAGTTTAGAGGAATAATGGGTGAAATAATTTTTTGGGGAATTATCAGAACAGGGCTGTTGATTCTGGCGCTCTGGTTCTCTTTTGATTTCATCGATTACAAATTTTGGTGGTCGGCAGCAATTATTTCAATCTATGTAATTATCATTCATCCCGCCATAATACAGATGCAGCTTTTTAAGGAGAAAAACAAACGTATATTAACCGATACTTTATGTTCACGATGCAAACATTTTGATGAAACCGCAATACTTTGCACTAAATACGACCAACATCCTACAGCGCACTACGTCCCTTGCGACGGCGTTGATTGGGAACCGAAGTATTGAAAAATAATTAATGCTTAAGTTATTGATCGGAAAAGATTTTTTTTCTGTTTACCAAATCCATTACCAAGCATGAAGTAAGTGATGCCGAATATTTTTCTTTCCAATATATAAATAATTTATTGCCGGCAAATTGCCCGAGAAAAAATGCCGTAACAAAAAAGATGTACGATTCAATTGAGAATCCGACATTGGAATAAATACGGATGAATATTACAACCGGAATAGGTAAGTGAATTGCCAACGCCCATTGGAGGGAAAACTTGCGAACGTTTGCTCTCCAGTATCCAAACGGGAGATTAAACAGAAAAATAATTATCGAAAGTTCAAGTAGTTTTATCATTATCGTAATTTTTTTATTTCAAAAATAGGAAAAAAAGATGAAACGGGTTATTAATAATAGCATATTTGTTTGAAGAAGTTCTTTATTTTGAGTTAATTTTAAATTATTTTAACTATCATTAATTTTTTGAGGAATGTAATTTGTCGCAAAAAAATAGTCAAAGCGCTAAAGATTTTGCTGAAATCCTATCTGAGATTTCCTCCGGACTTGAGAAAAAAAATTGTAAGGAGTTGGAGCCAAGTTTGGAGAAGATTAAAACTTACCTTGAAAATGAACTTAACAGACAGACAGAGGGTTTAAAAGACGCAATTATTGAACGTCAGGAAATAGAAGAAAAACTAAATTTGTTCTATCAGGGAACAGAACAGAGCGCCGCTTCCATTGTTATTACAAACCTTGCAGGGAGTATTATTTATGTAAACAAAAAGTTTACACAAGTAACAGGTTACTCGTTCGAGGAAGCAATTGGTCAAAACCCAAGAATACTTAAATCGGGAGAACAACCTTTAAGTTTTTATCAGGAACTCTGGGATACAATTACGGCAGGAAAAATTTGGGCCGGTCAATTTCATAACAAAAGGAAAGACGGAACACTTTATTGGGAAGATGCACGAATATTTCCGGTCTTTAATAGTAGTAATGATATTACCCATTTTGTGGCAATTAAGGAAGATATTACAAAACGGAAAGAAGCAGAGGAAAGAAACGAACATTTGCTTCAGTCTCAGGTTGTAATAAATAATCTTTTAAATTCCGTTGCAAATAACGTTGAGCTGGACAATCTTTATTCAATTGCTTTGGAAAATATTTTAACTTTAAAGTGGCTGGGCACTCAATCCTGTGCTGCATTTGTTGGTTTCAAAAACAACGGTTTTTCAATTTGCAGCGAAATTAATCTAACCGGAAATTTCAGAGAATTGATCGAAAATACAATTAAAATAGAATTGTTTGAAGAGTTTTTAAAAAAATCTGATGTCGAATATTTTGAAGGAGGAAAAGAGTTTTTAGGAAAAAAAATAAATTGTTCTTTTTATTTCATCTCTCTTAAAGATAAAGAACAAATTTTCGGCGCAATTTTTTTATTGCTTGATTCTATATATCAACCCAAGCAAGAACATTTGGATTTCCTTAAATATTTTGCAAATACCACAACATTAGCGCTTGCAAAAAAACAATCCGATATTAAGCTAAACAGATCACTGTCAGAACTTCGTGAAACTTCCGCTCTGCTTAAAGTGGAAGCTAAGCAAAAAGAAAAATTGATTCTTGAATTAGTAAACAGTGAAAAAAAATACAGAGAAATATTCGAGTCATTTGTTGACGTATATTATCGGGTTGACTTAAATGGAATTATTGAGATTGTCAGCCCTTCTATTAAAGAAGTAAGCGGATATTTGCCGGAGGAACTTATTGGTAAGCCTTCGGATATATTTTATGCGAATCCTGACGATCGACAAAAGTTTCACAAAGATATTATGAAAACAGGATTTCTAAAGAATTATGAAGTTGAAATGCTTCGTAAGGATGGAACAACCGCTATTGCTTCATTTAACTCGAAAGTGCTTTTTGAATATGAAAAACCGGTTGCTATTCAGGGTACATTCCGAGAAATAAGTGATTTAAAGAATGCCGAAGAAGAATTAAGAAAGGCAAAAGAAAAACTTGAAGAAGAAGTTCAATCAAAAGATAAATTCTTTTCGATTATTTCTCACGATCTCAGAAGTCCATTTACAGCGCTACTTGGTTATTCCAGAATGTTGGTTGAGGATTTTGACTCATTTACCGAACAGGAAGTGAAAGAGGCAATTAGAGCATTAAATCAAACTTCAGAAAATATCTTTGAGTTGCTGGACGGATTATTAACTTGGTCAAGAGCACAAAGAGGTAAGCTCGAGTTTAATCTTACGATGCTAAACTTAAATGAATTGGTTAATAATTTATTTGAGCTTTTATTCCCGGTTGCAAACCAAAAGGGGGTAACTTTACTCTCGGAAGTAATTCCCAATACAATGGTTTTTGCCGATTATGATTTACTTCAAGCAATTTTACGAAATCTAATTTCCAACGCAATAAAATTTACAGGTAACGGAGGAACTATAACAGTAAAGCATAAATCGTTGCCTGATGAAGATGTTATCTCTGTTGTCGATACCGGGATTGGAATTAATGAAAAAGATCTTGAAAAGTTATTCCGCATTGATGTTCACCATTCAACACCGGGCACTAACAATGAACCGGGGACAGGACTGGGTTTAGTTTTGGTTAAAGAATTAGTTGAAAAACACGGCGGAAAAGTTTCTGTTGATAGTGTACACGGAAAAGGCTCGACATTTGAATTTACATTACCGAAAGCAAAAAAGTGATATTGACAAAACTATTTTTAACAATTCTTTGTTCATCAATTCTGGTATTAGGGCAATTTAAATCCGCAGATAAAAATTATGTTATTGTAATACACGGCGGGGCAGGAACTATTTCGAAAAGTAAAATACCTGATTACAAACAGAAAGAATACGAAGACAAGCTAACCGAAGCGTTAAATAGAGGGAAAGAAGTTTTGGAAAGCGGTGGAACCGCACTTGACTGTGTTGAAAAAGTGATTAATGTCCTCGAGGATTCTCCGCTGTTTAATGCGGGAAAAGGAGCTGTGTTTACATGGGAAGGAAGAAACGAATTGGATGCTTCGATAATGAATGGCAGAACTTTGATGGCGGGAGCCGTTGCGGGTGTACGTCATATAAAAAATCCGATTAGCTTGGCAAGATTGGTAATGGAAAAAAGTCCGCATGTATTACTTGCCGGAGAAGGAGCCGAAGAATTTGCCGAAGAAAATTTAATCTCTTTAGTTGATACGAGCTATTTTTTTACTCAATCTCGCTGGGATGCTTTACAACGTATAAAAGCAAAGAAGAAAGCCGAGGGAGAGGACAAACACGGTACCGTAGGATGTGTTGTTCTGGATAGTTACGGAAATCTTGCTGCAGGAACTTCAACCGGCGGAATGACGAATAAACGCTGGAACCGTATTGGCGATTCCCCTATTATTGGTGCAGGAACATATGCCGATAATAATACTTGCGCAGTTTCATGTACCGGACACGGCGAATACTTTATTCGTAATTCGGTTGCTTTTGACATGACCGCCCGCATGGCTTACAAACACGATTCCGTTCAAAAAGCGGCGGATGAAATAATTATGCACAAACTTGTTAAACAAGGTGCCGGAGGAGGATTAATAGCTGTGGATAAAGACGGAAACATAGCGATTTCCTTTAATACGGAAGGGATGTTCAGAGGTTACTTAAAGCAGGGCTTTACTCCTGTTGTTAAAATGTTTAAAAATTAATCGCTCCTTACTTTTTTTCTTCCCAATCGGTTAGCTTCTTATTCTTAAAAAAGAAAGTCGTTTTTCCATAGTAAAGTTGTGTGAAAAGTCCCCACTTCCTTTTTTGTCTTGTAACTTTGTCCGGTTTTCCCCAACTGTCTTTCAGCATCGATATAGTCATGCCTTTCCAAATTCTGCCGTCGGCAACACGTGAGCCTATTTTATTACCATATTTTTTCAAGAAGTAATTACGGCAAATATCTCGGCGGTTGTTTTTCAGATATGTAAACTGTTTTATCAATTCTCCGATTTCAGAATTAAGGGAATTCTTCTCTTTAAGCAAAATGTCTTTTTGTTTTAACAACTCCGATTTTTGTAAATTGTAATCTTTGCGTGACAGTGGTTTATATTGAGCAAAAATATTTATTGATAAAAAGATTATTGTAAGAAAAATTGTTCTTTTCATAACTTCCTATAAAATCGTTAATCCGAATGTTGAAAGCATTTTGGCAAAACGCTTTGTTTTATCATTTATTTTAACTGCAAAGTTACAAAACTCTAATCTTTTAGGATAATTTTTTCGCAGCAAATCAAAATTTCTATCAGGATTTTCGGAAAACAAAACATTATCCCTAAAGCGTTTGTCATCTTCCAAAATATTATAAACAGATTTATAAATAGAGTTTAACATCACTTTTTCACTTTCCGCTCCCGAACAATTTAGAACTATTTTTTCTTTTGAAGCTGAAAAATTCCACTTAAAATTTAATCCCATAAATTTATTAAGTTCTTCAAATACCATTTTCGTGCCGTTTAGTTTTCCATCATAACTGTAACCGGCAATATGCGGAGTCGCTATTTCTGCTTTTGTAATCAGTTCAAAGATTGGATTCGGCTCATTTTCCCATACGTCCAATATTAATTTTAGAGATTTATTTTGCGCCAATTCGTTTAATGCAATATTATCAACAACTTCCCCCCTTGATGTGTTAATTAATATTGCCCCATCTTGTAATTTCTCCAATTCATTTTTCCCGATAAGATGAAACGTATTATCAATCCCCCCTTTGTTCAAAGGAACATGGAGCGTAACAATATCACATTTCAAAACTTCCTCGAGTGAAGAAAAATCGGCGATAAATCCGTTACGTTCCAAAGGAGGATCATTAATCACGGTTTTCATCCCCAGCGCTTGGGAAAACATCAGCACTTTGCTTCCAATATTACCAATTCCAACAATGCCGATACTTTTATCTTTTAAGTGGAAATCATCCTTTTCTGATAGATGCGAAAGTCCGGCAAATACGTATTCCGCAACCGAAGAAGAATTGCATCCCGGAGCGTTTGCAAAATATATTCCTTGCGATTCTAAATAATCGGAATCGACGTGGTCCGTGCCTATTGTTGCAGTCCCGACAAATTTTACTTTACTATTATGCAGCAAAGACTTGTTTACTTTTGTAACGGAACGAGTTATCAATACATCGGCATCTTGAACCGTTTTGTGTGTTATTTCTCTGCCGTTTACCAGTTGAACATCGCCGAACTGCGAGAATGCTTCTTTGCCTTTTACAATATTTTCATCTACAACCAGCTTCATCAATACCTGTTTTTCAAAATTATTAAAGTATAAATATATAGAAATTTGGCAACCGAATTTATATTGATTATTTTTGTTTTCTATTTTTAAGGAGAAAAAACAAAGATGAAATTTAATAAAAGAACTCACACAAACGGTGAGTTACGTATTGAGCATGCAGGAGAAAAGGTAGTTTTAAACGGTTGGGTTAATTCCCGAAGGGATTTAGGGGGATTGATTTTTATTACTCTTAGAGACCGATACGGAATTACTCAAATAGTTTTTGAGCCGGAAGAAAACAGCGTGGTTTATGAAACGGCAAAAAAATTAAGAAATGAGTTTGTAATTTCCGTTGAAGGCGTTGTACGAGCAAGACCTGAAGATATGATAAATAAATCAATGGCGACCGGTGAAATTGAAGTTACAGCCGATAAACTGTTAATTCTTAATGAAGCTGAAACTCCGCCCTTTACAATTTCGGATAAATCGGAAGCAAGCGAGGAACTCCGCTTAAAATATCGTTATCTTGACTTACGAAGAAACGAAATGCAGAAGAACTTACTTCTTCGTCATAAGATGTACCAGATAGTACGTAAATATTTTGATTCCAAAAATTTCATCGAAGTTGAAACTCCGGTTTTGATGAAAAGTACTCCCGAAGGAGCTCGTGATTATTTGGTGCCGAGCAGAATTCATAAAGGTAAGTTTTATGCGCTTCCACAGTCGCCGCAAACATACAAACAGCTTTTGATGGTTGCGGGCTTTGATAGATATTTTCAGATTACAAAATGTTTTCGGGACGAGGATTTACGCGCCGACAGGCAGCCTGAATTTACACAGATAGATGTTGAAATGTCCTTTGTTGACGTTGAAGACATTTTTGAAATAGTTGAAGAGCTGATGAAAATTATGTTTAAGGAAATTAAGGATTATGATATTCAACTACCACTTAAACGGTTGCCTTATAGCGAAGCTATGGAAAAATACGGAAGCGATAAACCCGACTTACGCTTCGGAATGGAAATTGTTAATCTTAACCAAGCCGTTAAAACATCCGAGTTTCGTGTATTTAAGGAATCGGCTCAAACAGGAATTGTGGGCGGACTGTTGGCAAAGGGTTGTGCCGATTACTCCAGAAGCAAGCTGGACGGATTAACCAAGTTTGTAAAAGAGCTTGGCGCAGGCGGGCTTGTTTGGATGAAAATGAAAGAGGGTGCATTGGAATCCCCGATTGCAAAATTTTTAACGGATGAAGAAAAGCAGAACATTGTTGATGCCATGAAAGCTGAAAACGGCGACCTTGTTTTAATTATTTCAGGCGCTAAGGCAAAATCGCTTAATGTGCTTGGAGCTCTTAGGCTGGAAATGGCGAAAAGGCTGGAATTAATAACGCCCGGAACCAAGCCCTCCCTTATTTGGGTTACCGATTTCCCGTTGCTTGAATGGGATGAAGAAACAAACAGATTTTATGCAATGCACCATCCCTTTACGTCGCCTAAGGTTGAGGATTTGCATCTTCTTGACACCGCCCCGGGGAAAGTACGAGCACGTGCATACGATTTAGTTCTGAACGGGAATGAAATTGCCGGAGGAAGCATTCGTATTCACTCCTCGGATGTTCAGCATAAAATGTTTGAAGCTCTTGGAATCGGTAAGGAAGAAGCGGAAGAGAAGTTCGGCTTTTTGATGAATGCATTCAAATACGGTGCTCCACCTCATGGCGGAATCGCATTTGGATTTGATAGAATGGCAATGTTGTTTGCCGATAAAAATTCAATTCGGGATATGATTGCATTTCCTAAAACGACAAGCGCACTATCATTAATGGATAACGCTCCAGCAAATGTTGACGAAGCTCAATTAAAGGAACTTCACATAAAAATAAGCGACTAATAAATTTAAGCCCCTGATTATCAGGGGTTTTTTAATTTATAATGCTAATTTAAAAATCTCTCGGATATCATTTCTATTCAATTTACGCAATCTCCCAATCGGTAAACGTAAGGAAGCATTATCTGTCAGTTTTTCAATTTCCGCCTCACCAACTCCAATATCACCAAGCTGTGTAGGCGCTCCAATTGATTTGAAATATTTTTTTAGTTTCGCGGTAAGTTCATTAATTGTAAGCGGAATATCATCTTCTTTAATATTAAAAACATTACGGGCTAACTTAATAAATCTTTCCGGCTTTGTTTGATAAACATATTTAATCCATGCGGGAAACATAATTGCAAGTCCGGCTCCGTGGGCAATGTCGTAGTAGGCGCTAAGGGAATGTTCCAAAGTGTGAGTCGCCCAATCGCCGCCGCTTCGGCCTGCACTGTTAATTCCGTTTAATGCCATGGTTGCACACCAAGCAAGCTCTGCTCTTGAGTTATAATTAGTCGGCTCATCGATCAATATTTTGGAGTGTTTTATTATATTCCGGATTAATCCTTCCGCAATTTCGTCCTGAATGTCCACGTTTTCAGTTCCGTCAAAATAGAGTTCAAATACGTGCGCAATAGCGTCAATAGCACCGTTGGCAGTTTGAGCCGACGGCAATGTAAACTGAATCTCCGGTTCTATTACGGTTACTTTTGGAAATGAAGCTTCTCCGGCAGAAAACGGCCATTTCTTTTTTTCATCTTCTTTTGTAACTACGGCAAACGGATTCATTTCACTGCCGGTTGCCGATATAGTTAAAATTGTAAATACTGGAAGCGAATCCGTGAATAATGATTTCCCTTCAAATAAATCCCAAATATCTCCTTCGAATAACGTTCCGGCGCCGACGGCTTTTGCCGAATCGATTACGCTACCGCCTCCAACGGCTAAGATGCCGTTAACATTTTCAGCCCTAACTAATTCAATAGCTTCACGAACTTTAGATAGTACGGGATTTGCTTTAACGCCTCCAAGTTCAACAAAATCGATTCCACTTTGCTTAAGCATTTCAGCGGTTCTTTCGTAAACACCATTATTAAATATAGAGCCTTTTCCGTAAAGGAATAACACTTTTGTTACTCCGCTGTTTTTTATCATACCCCCTAATTCTTTAATTTTATTTTTTCCGAATAACACTTTCGTCGGATTATAGAAGGTAAAATCATGCATAATATTTTTCCTTTCCGTTTTTGATGTTTCTCTTTTGACTTTGCAATATAACAGTTTTACGAGAAACGAGTTTCCTAATTGTTAGAGTAAAAAAGAGAAGAAAACGAGAAACTCACTAAAAATCAATCAATGCTACTTTAATACGGAGACTAATCTTTTGAAAGTGCTATTTCCATAGCCGACTTCGGAATAAATCCGTTTAATTATTTCCGTATTGATCTTCATATAGTCTTCTTCACGCGGCAGCACCATGATGCCGCCAAAATCTAATGTCGCCGGACTGACAAGAAGTTTGTCCTTCCCTTCACTGTAAAAATAATGGGGACGGTGCTTGGCTCTGGGGAAAATTACTAGAATATGGTTCCGGTTTTCAACAGTGGAAATTAGATTTAACTTCGTCTCTTTTGTTGAAGGGAATAAAAGCGTCATTTTATCAAATAGATTAAAAAATAATTTTTCAATAAGAGATATGTCATTTCCTTTAATCACGAAATAATTTCTCAATCCATCCGACACAGTAAATAATAAAGCGGAGTTTTGTCCGGAAACTTGTTCTTTCAGCAAGTGAATATCAGGCAACAATAAATTGCTTGTCGGTTTAAAGCCCGAAAGCGCAGCAGTAATCTCTTTCAGAATCGGGAAGTGTTTTTTTGTCCCACCCTGAAAATGTCTGTGCTCCGGAACCGAAGCTCCGGCTTCCGGTCCGTTGTAAAGTAAGAAGTAGTTTTCCCCCAATGTTTTAGCACCTTTCAGAATCTCGGCAAAGTTTTCCGAAATCTTTTGCGGAAGATGTTGACTAAATTTTGCCGTGAAATGAATAGGAATAATCGGGAATGGATTTACAAGAAGTGTGTAGTTTTCCGTGAGCTTAATTCCGGACTGCTCTTCATGAAGATTTTCTTCGCATAAAAAACATTTTCTTTTTGCGATGCCGGCATCGTCAACAAGGGCAAGAGTGGAACCAACACGGTGCGGATTATACTGAACGGACACGGAAGTTTTTGAGAAATAAAAATGTTTAACTTTCAAAGATTGCAGAGTATCGTAATTATTCTTGGCAAAATCCCATTTCGCAATTTGCCAATTAAAAAAATCTTTTGCAAAATCTCCGCTTTGTTTTAATTCGGGAAGATTATTGAATTCGCTGATTGAATAAACTTTTTTTCCCATCTCAACCTCTGTTATTTAGTTTTTTCCTTGCCGCTATCTCTACGCTTCGTAAAAAGTCTTTGTAGCTATTGTTTCTGTTTTCGCGTTCATTTGATAAATCGGAATCGGAGTTCCCTTCCCATCTTCTGCAGATATAAACGGGTTCAAATATTCGGGCAATTTTATAAGTGCGGGTTATCTTTAACATTACCGCATAATCCTCACCGTAGCTGACATCCGGGAACTTTATTTCCCTCAGTACCGGCGTGTAAAAAGCGCGGGGCGCTCCGAAGCCGTTTATTCTTAAGCCGTTATTGACGCCGTTTTCATCTGTCCATTCTTCGTGTCTAACTATTCCGGGCGGAATCTCATTTAGGCTGAAATCGGTAAGACGGTAACTTCCTACTACCGCTGCTGTTTTAGTTTCGAAAAATTTATCGATAATCTTTTGCAATGAAAATTGATTGATGTAAATATCGTCGCTATCTAACTGTACGGCAAACATACCGCAATAATGTTGTTCGATTGCATAATTCCAGCATCCGCCTATTCCATGTGTCTTACCGGGAGGAGTAATCACAAATAAATTCGGATTATCTTCGGCAATATCTGATAATATTTTAGAAGTACTGTCAGTGGAATAATTATCTACCACAATTACATTAAAATTAAAATCTGTCTTTTGTGATAATGCCGAAGCGACTGCATCTCCGATTGTTTTTTCTCGATTTTTAACCGGGATGACAACCGATGCAATTGCCTCAAAATCTTCGAGTCTGTAATTTAACTTGATTATATCGGGTTTAATCGAAGCGTTAATATTTTGCAGATATTGTAAAAACACTTTTTCTCTTTCCGATTGAATCTCCTTAAATGCAGGGTGAACGTAATCAAAAAGTTTTTCTCCCGTTTTCCTGTTATCTAAGGAAGTAACCGAATATAAAGGCTCCGGAATTCTAACTATTTTAGCTTGAGATGAAATGAAAAGTCTTAAAGCGTAGAATGTTGAATATTTTAAGTCAATTTTTCGGTTAACGGTAAATTCTTTGATTAAGGAAGTTCTTAATAAAACCAGTTTGCCGAAATTAAAGTCATCTCTAACCGAGCCTGATTGATAATCTATTAATCTTATTATTTCCGGATGTTCTTTCCGTATAAAATAATCGGAATAAACCAATCCTGCATTTGTATCAGAAGCAACGGAAATAAAACGGTTTAAACCGCTTTTCGATATTTCCGGAATTATATTGTCCGGCGACATAATCACAAAATCAGAATCGCTCCCGTCAGCAATAGAATCAATCCATTTATGCGATTCATGCTGTAAACCACTCGCTATTTCCGGATTTGAGAAATCTTCAAAACAATAAATATTAGCGAACAACTCCGAAAGAAGCGAATCATTTTTATTGCCGTATTTAATTAGGTCTATTTTCATTATTCACTATTAAGAATAATACTAATACTTCATCTTAAAACCAATCCTAAATTCTCTACCGGGTTCCGGTAAGCCGAACTGCGTGTAATATAATTTGTCGGTTAAATTATCAGCTCGGAAATAGAAGGTTGTTTTAGTATTAAAAATTGAAAGTAAATATCCGACTCTGAAATTAATTAGCAGATAATCGGGAAGCTTAACAAAATAAGGGTTCTCAGCTTCATACTCGTTCCCGATATAACTTGCACCTATTAAAAAACTCGCTCTGTAAAGAGTGTAGGTGAAACTTCCTCCGGCAATTATCCGAGGAGCATATTCTACGGTGTCTTTGAACTCACCTTTACTATTTTTTGCGAAAGAACTAATAAAGCTTGCATTCACTCTCATTTTTAGAAATCCGGCAATGTCATATTCCAACTCGGTTTCGATTCCGTAATTTCTGAGGGCGGACTTATTTATCCTTTTGTACTTCCCATTTGATAGTTTTGTTCGGACAATACCATCTGTAATGTATGTTAAAAAGAGATCGGATTCAATATTTCCATTGTAAAAAGAATATACTATTCCGGCCTCACCACTGTGAGCCGCTTCTGCTTTTAGGTTAGGATTTAGTTCAAACTTACCCAATGCTCCGGAGAACATCTCGCGCATTGTCGGGAATCTTGTTTTGCGACCGGCATTTAATCTTACGCTTAAATTTTTACCGAACGAATAGACCAATCCGGAATTAAAACCAAAGTCATACGTGGATGACTTTTGAGGTTTGTTGCCTGTCTTGGGCGTAGCTGCTCCATCTATACCGGCTCCGAAGTTAACGGAAAGTTTGTTGTGAATATATTCGTATTCTGCTCCGACTGAAAACACATTTTGCGAATAAATATTTTTTTCTTCGATTAAGGGTGTTCCCGATGAAATATCTTCGTAATGTGTTGATGCATACCCGCTTCCACTCAGTTTAAGTATTGATGAACTGCCGAAAAGCATTGTGTATATTGCTCGTCCGAAGTAAGTGTAATCGTCTCCTTTTTCGGTTTCGTCCAAAACATTGTAGCTGCCGTTAGTAAACTGATTTATCAACGAATGATATTCGGTAAGATTAACAGCGTACGTCAAAAAGGAGTTTGAAGAGGGAAACCGGTGAACGCCGTTAACCGTTACAGATAAATCCGAAATCTCAGGATATTTCCAGTATCGTATTTTGGAAACGCCGATTTCAGGCGGAACTCCTTTTTCCTTACTTAAGTAAGATACCGAAAAACCGATCTCCGAATTACCGGAATACCTCTTTTTAATTTTGCCTAAAAAGTTATAACCGTTGTAGTAACTATTTAATCTTGCACTGCCGGGATTAGCATGAGAAGAAAATTGAGACGGTAATTTATAAGAATCGCGCTCGGAATAACCTGCAGATAAAAGATATGAGAATTCTCCTTGCTTACTTCCGTAAAAAGTGGAAAATGATTTTAATCCATTTTCACCTACGGATAATTTTAATTCGCCTCTGTTACTACTTTCATCCGCTTCAAGAGTGGAAATATTTATTACGCCTCCGAGAGAATTAGGACCGTAAATTACGGAGGGAATACCTTTTGTAATCATTATTTTAGAGATTGCCGTAGTTGGGATTAGCGACAAATCAATTCTGTTATCCCACGGGATATTAAGCGGAATGCCGTCTATCAGAAGGGACAATCTACGCTTTCCCGAATTGCGTAAGTAAAATAAAGTTTCTCCTCTCGAATTGGTTTGAACTTTAGTGCTCGGCAGCAACGGAGCAATTTTATCTAATGTTACGGCATCCGAAAGGGCAATTGTTTTTTCGTTTATCTTTATTGTTGACTTAGGCTGAAGCACTAATGAACTCTGAACCGTAATTTGTTTAAGATTGTAGCTCTTCAATGAATCGGAATTTTGTGCTTGAATTGAAAAAAGAAAAGTGAAAATAAAAAGCAACAATATTCGCATTAATTACTCCGTGAATTTTTAAGTATATTTATCAATTAGCGAAACTACAAAAAGGGAATGAGAATTAAAACAAATTTTCTTCTGCAGCCTTAATCACAAACTTTTATTAAATTTGAAAACTATTTAAATAAAAGGAAGTTTCGAATGAAGCGAATTGTGCTTTCTCTCTCTATTACGCTATTATTATTTATAGATGTCGGGATATTATCGGCTCAGAAAAATGATGATATTATTGCACCGCTTAAATTAAAATCGGGTGAAGCAAAATCCGTTTTGATTTCAGATATGTTTTTTGCCGACAACTACAATGTAACGTTTGAAAAAAACAAACATATAAAAATTTATTATACTCCTTCTACAAAAGAAGTTAAATTTATCCCCGATTCAGGTTTCATTGGAGTTACTGCAATTAATTTTAATTTAAGAGAAAAGCAATTCTCTTTCCCCGCTATTGTTGAAAGAAGAAGAGAAGTTGTATTTCGATTTAAACCGAACAAAAACTATAATGAAGTTACAATATTCGGAAGTTTCAACGACTGGAACCGGCATCAATATTTTATGCGAAAAGACAACTCCGGTATTTATAAAGTTAAAGTGGAAATTGAGCCGGGCATTTATCAGTACCGTATTTGGGCGGATGGGAATGAGTTTGTGGATGATTCTAATCCGGATTCAATTTCAAACGGAAACGGAGGGTACAATTCTGTTTTGACCGTGAACGCAGATAAAAAGCCGAATCAATATTTAGCGCAACTTAATTTCAAAAGAGAAGACACAGGAGTTTTTGTTAAGTTCCTTTTTGTCTCGGATAAAAAGATAAGTATTAATCAAAACGATATCTTTGCTTTTCTTAACAATCAAAGGATTACAAACGGAATTGCCGTTAGTGATTCTTTAATTCTGATTAACATACCTCAAAAGAACTTGAGCGGCTTTAAGCGATTACGAGTAATCACCGAAGCGGGTTCGACAGTTAGTAATATGCAAACTATATTTATGAATAACGGTAATCCTCTCACTTCTTCCGAAAAGGAATATACTTGGAATGATGCAATTATTTACTCGCTTATGATTGACAGATTTTATGACGGGGACAAATCCAACTCAATTCCGATAATACACGATTCACTTTCGATGAAAGCAAATTACAACGGCGGTGATTTTGCCGGACTATTAAAAAAAATAAACGCGGGATACTTTGATTCACTCGGAGTAAATGTGCTTTGGATTTCCCCCGTTTACGATAATCCGAATAAAGCCTTTCGCGAATCGCCTAAACCTCACCGCTGGTTTACCGGTTATCACGGCTACTGGCCGATAAATTCATTCGGCGTAGAAGAGCATTTCGGGACGATGAAACAGTTGAAAAAGATTGTTCAAACCGCTCATAAACATAATATAAAAGTATTACTCGATTTTGTTTCGCATCATGTTCATATTGATAATCCGATTTACAGGCAACACAGAGATTGGTTCGGGTCACTTTACCTTCCCGACGGTTCTAAAAATATCAGGCAATGGGACTCACACCGACTTACAACGTGGTTTGAGCCGTATCTTCCATCCTTTGATTTTATTCATTCCGATGCCGCAGCTTCATTTATGACGTCTAATGCTCTATGGTGGCTTAGGGTTACCGGAGCCGATGGTTTTAGACATGATGCGGTAAAACATGTTCCAAATAAATTTTGGCGCAGACTTACACACGAACTAAAATCCGAACATCTCGATAACCTTTTTCAGATAGGAGAAACGTTCGGTAGTTATAAATTGGTAAGCTCGTATGTTAATAATGGTCAGTTAGATGCGCAGTTTAATTTTAACCTTTATAATATTGCCCAAGCAGTTTTCATTGATTCCAATGAAAGCTTTATGGCGTTAGCTAAAGAATTACAAAAATCATTTTCCGTTTACGGCGTTCATAATTTGATGGGAAATATTATGGACAGTCATGACAAAAACCGTTTCATGGCTTATGCGGATGGAGATTTACGACTTGAACAATGGAACGCAACAGAAACCGGATGGAAGAATCCGCCGAAAGTAAATCATCCATCCAGTTACAAAAAGGGAGAGTTATACTATGCGTACATGCTCACAACTCCCGGCGTACCTGTAATATATTATGGAAGCGAGTTTGGAATGACCGGCGCTTCCGATCCCGATAACAGACGCATGATGCGTTTCGGGAAAGATTTGAACGGTTATGAAAAAGCAATGCTCAAAAGGGTTAGCCGGTTAGTTAAAATCAGAAGAGAAAATTCCGCATTAAACTACGGTGATTTTAGACCGATTAAAATCACCAAAAATGTGTTTGCGTACTTGCGCTCAGATCCAAACGAGCGAATTTTGATTGTACTGAATAAAAGTGCAAGTCAATCCTATAATCCGGAAGTGGAAATTCCCGAGTATATTAAATTAACATCTTTGCATGATTTGATAAACGGAGAAAAAATCACAACCCGGAACAACAAAATTACAATTAGTCTTAAGCCGTTGGAAAGTAAAATTTACAAGTTAAACTAAACCGAGAAAGTTATGTCAAAAGATAAAAATATAACGACCAAACCTGCTGTTTATAAATATCCGTTTTTAGCTCAGATAATTTATAAGCATGTGTTTTACCCCTTGATTTTATTGTTCGGACTTCAGTTGGGATATTCCCTTTATCTTGTAACCGAAAGTACAATGAATCTTATCCCGGCAGCTATTAACGCCGTAATATTATTTATTATTTTCAAGTACTATTCAAACATCGCTAAAAATGTACCTTTTAAGATTGTGCTATCTAACAATATGTTAATTTGTTCTCAGTTCGGATATTCAAAAAAAGAAGTGAAATTCCCTTTGGATGAAATTGATCATATCGAGGGAGGAATTTTCAGCGGAAAAGCTACAAGTACGCTCTACTTGTTTTCCGAGAAAAATAATTTAATGATTGGGATACTGCCTCATTTAACAGGCTACAATTCTTTAGTTTCGCTTATCTTGGGAAAGATTGATAAATCAATGTTTGCTGAACTTGTTAAAGGGATTAACGATAAAGCCGAGGCGATGATGAGTAAGCATAAAAAAAGGGTTGACAAAAAAGCCAACCCTAAGTAAAATCTTAATGTTGCAACTTGCTTATTTTTTCTTTGGTGGAATTACGGCATCTTTACAAGCTTTTGCAACTTTGAATTTTACCACTCTTTTAGCAGGAATCACAATTGATTCTCCGGTGGCGGGGTTACGGCCTTTTCTTCTTTTTGTTTTGGCAATGTAGAATTTGCCTAAACCCGGAACTGTAAGTTCTTTAGCTTTCTTTGTGTTTTTGTAAATCAAATCATTGTACTCGTTTAAGAAAGTGTTAACGTCTTTCTTTGTCATGTCGAGTTTTTTAGCTAGTTGCTCAACTATCTGAGCTTTGGTTAATGGTTTAGCAGGTGCCATATTGAACCCCTTGTTTTAGTTAATAAAGAAACGATGTTCAAAAAATAAAAATTTTTTCTTTTAAATCAAACATCTTTTCCTTTATTTTTAAGATATTATTTAAGTCTGATTGTTTAACGATAAGATACAATAGGAGTAAAAAATTTTTAGGTTTTTAAAAAAATATAATAGACCCGGTCAAAAACTTTGCAAACTATCTTCCCGCTATTTAATAAAGGCAATATTGTTTTTTATACTGCTTAATACGGGATATGCAAACACACAAGTCAATTGGACGGACACAACCGGTGTAAGCACTTCTGTTGCTGACGATTCCTTGTCGGCTCTCGTTGATTCCAATTTAAATAAAACAAAATCAAGAAACCTGTACACTCTTTATTCAAAGGTTGCAGATAGACTCATTAATAACAATGATACTATCACACAAGGCGAATATCAATTTGAAGAATATCGTTCTTTTTCAAATATCTTGTTAAATCATTATTCCTCTTATGAAGATAATTTCGGGCTATTCGGGCATCCGGACTTCATTTCTCTTTTAGGAAACAATCATGTTTCATTTTTGGATGATGAGCTCTCGATTAATTCCCCATGGAAATCGCAGCTAAATCTTTTTAACTTATCTATTCCGAAGTACAGCCATATTTCTGTTTCTACTTTGGCAAGGGGCTTTTTATTCGGACATTCTATTAATGGCGTTACAGTAAATTTCCGGAGTAAATATCTTTTGCCCGTAAAACCGATTACTCAACTCCTTTATTTTCAAGGACAAAACGAAGAAGGTGAGTTAAACCTGCTATTCGCAAGAAGAATAATTAGTGATGTTTACTTTTCATTAAATCTTGCTAATAAAGCCATTACTTCAAATTACAAAAATTCAGATTACTCTAATTGGAATGGACATTTTAACTTAAAATATTTGTTCAGTAATAAGCTGAATTTTAGTTTGGATTATTCTTATTTAAGAACAGTTACCGGACTAAATGGCGGCGTTGATTTTGACTCAATAAAATCAGGAAGTTTTGGAAACGACTATAATTCTATTTTATATAATAATTATTTGGCTCCGGTGTTATTTCCGGAAAGATATTCCAAAAACCGCGGTCAGTCAACAAAACTAACTATGCTGGCAGCTCCCCAAAACAATCTGATGTTTAAAGCTTCAATTTATCACAATCAAAATCTTTATGAATTTAGACAAAACGAGAAAGGTAAAACGTATTCTCGCCCCATAAATAAAATTGTAGAAAACTATTATTACAATAGTTGGGGAATTAATGCTTTTGCGAACTTCACTACGCCAATATTTGAAACCTCTGTTATTTCAACCTATGAATACAAGAAAATTAATTCGCCGTTAATTACTCAAAAACCTGAGAGCTATTTTTCGATAAGCGAAATGCTTTCGACCAATTTTTTCGGCGCTTCATTAAAACCAACAATTTTTCATCGCGCTTTAGTTACGGACAATAAGATATTCAACGGAATCGGGGCAGACATAGTTTGGAATATTACTAAGAAAATACAATTTTACGGTGGGGGTTCCTATTACGAAAAACCGTTTTCGTTATTCGAATCTCAATTTATTACTCCGTCCCAAAGTAATGTTGCTAATCTGCAAGTTGAGCTGGATTACAGAAGCGAGGAGTTGCAAATCAAGTTAACAAACTTTTATTCCAAAACGGCAAACGAACCTATTGCTTATTCGAGGAAAAGCGTAAATCAATATTATTATCCTTCGGTAATTGGTTTTACTAATGGCGATAAAAATGTAAGCGGGATTAACATTTATGCTAAATATAATTTTTATAAATTCAATTTTTTCATAAATGGCACTTATCAGAAGATAACAGAGTTGAATAGTAATATTACCCCTAAAATTATTTCAAATAGCGGATTCTATTATACCGATTCGCTTTTTACCGGAAATCTTTTTCTGAAAGCCGGTGTAAATTTGTTCTTTACAGGAAAGCAAAACTTTTTATTTTATGATATTAGAACGGCGACTCCTGTACGGTTTTACCTAAACAATAACGGTAATTATTTTATTCCACTACCATATCAGGGTTCAAACGATGCTTTTACGGCGGATCTATTTATTACCGGACGAATACAAGACAGAGCTACATTTTATTTTATCTTTGAAAATCTCATGGATAAGAAGTATTTTGTTATACCATTTTACCCAAAACAATCCCGTGGAATAAGATTTGGCGTATATTGGGATCTTTATAATTGAGAAACGAAATTCCGGCTACCGACGGAATGAGAACCTAAGTTGGGCTGTTGATAATTGATAGGTAAATGAATAGTCCAACTTGTATTTCTCTTTTTATCGATTTGGAGTTTTTACTAATTTATTTTTTAGGAGTTTATTTTTATGAGAAAACTTTTTTTGTTTTTAACTGTAATATTTGCATTTAATCTTAACGCGATAAACGCTCAGGTTGTTACAACTTTACCTGAGTTTCCAACTCAATATGATTCTATTGTAATTACCTTTGATGCCACACAAGGCGATGGCGGGCTTGCAGGATATACCGGCGATGTTTATGCCCACACCGGTGTAATTACTAATTTAAGTACCGGTAATACCGATTGGCGTTACGTTATAGGGGATTGGGGAAACGACAGCAATCAACCGAAATTAACGCGTATCGGGACAGACTTGTACCAGCTTGTAATCGGTTATCCGAGAACATTTTATAATGTCTCAAATCCCGGCGAGGAAATTGAAAAACTTGCTTTTGTATTTAGAAGTGCAGGCTCAAGCGGTCCTACGGGGCGGGATGTCGGAGGAGCTGATATTTTAGTCGATTTGTACCAAGGAGGACTAACCGTAATTATTAACGAACCTCAAGTGGATTTATCTTACGGCAATCCGCTTCGTTCCCCTGTCTTTCTTAATCAGGATGAGGAATTACAAGTTGAAGCTTCCGTTGCGACTCTTGGAGTTACTCTTACAAGCATGAAACTTTACGTAAATAATGTTGAACAAACAGAAACGGGAATTACAGTTCTTGACTTTACTTATTTAGCTTCAAATTACAATACAGGACTTAACGAAGTAAAAGTTGTTGCTTGGGATAATCTTGGCGGAGCCGACTCAACTTCATTTTACGTAATGACAAATCCCGAACAAGTTAGTGAAGCCCCGCCTGCAGGGACAAAACCCGGAATTAATTACGGCACAGATCCAACTACCGTTACTTTTGAACTGTATGCTCCACATAAAGATTTTGCTTATTTAATAGGAGATTTTGCCGGCACCGATTGGAAAGTTTATCCCGATTACATTATGCATAAATATGAGCCGACTACGGATTCAACTCTTTTTTGGATTACACTTAATAATGTTTCTCCCGGGACAGAGTATTCATTCCAATATTTGGTTGACGGTAAAATTAGGATTGCAGATCCTTACGCGGAAGAGGTTTTGGATGGATGGAATGACAGCTATATTTCATCGCAAACTTATCCTAATCTGAAACCTTATCCCGACGGCAAAACCTCAGAATATGTTTCGGAATTTAATACCGCCACTTCCCCTTTTCCTTGGACAGATGCAAATTACCAAAGACCGGATAAATCCAAATTAGTAATTTATGAATTGCTTACACGTGATTTTATTGCCGAGCATTCCTTTCAAGCTCTAAAAGATACATTAAACTATTTGGCAAATCTCGGGGTTAATGCAATTGAACTGATGCCTGTTAACGAATTTGACGGAAATATCAGTTGGGGATATAATCCCTCGTTCTATTTTGCTGTTGATAAATATTACGGTCCCGGAGAAAAATTAAAAGAATTTGTTGATGCTTGTCATCAAAAAGATATTGCGGTAATTTTAGATGTTGTCTGGAATCATTCATTCGGACAATCTCCGTTTGTACGCCTTTATGCTGACGGAAATTACGGTCCCCCGAGCGCAGACAATCCTTGGATGAACCAGCAAGCACCACATCCTTTCTCTGTCGGCTGGGATTGGAATCATGAAAGTGCCGATACAAGGTATGTTTTGGATAGGGCAAATAAATATTGGATTCAAGAATATCATGTGGATGGTTACCGTTACGATTTGTCGAAAGGTTTTACACAAACTTATTCCGGTGATGATGTAAACGCATGGAGCCAATACGATGCATCCCGCGTTTATAATCTCGAAAGAATGGCTGACGCACTTTGGAGTTATGATCCGAATGCAATAGTAATATTGGAACATTTTACCGTTAACTCAGAGGAAATTGAACTTTCCAATCACGGAATGCTTCTTTGGGGAAATATGAACTCCCCTTACGGACAAGCATCAATGGGATGGCTAAACGACAGTCAGCGTTCTTCGGATTTAAGCTGGGGCTATTACGGCAACAGAAGTTGGAGTAATGCGAATCTTGTTACTTATATGGAAAGCCACGATGAAGATCGAATAATGTGGAAAGATTTACAATACGGAAATAATACTAATCCGGATTACGTAATCAAAAATAATGTTGAACTTTCGTTACAGCGCCAAAAGCTCACTGCGGCATTCCTTTTTACATATCCCGGTCCCAAAATGATTTGGCAGTTCGGGGAACTGGGCTATGATAAAGCCATGCCTCCAGGCCGAACCGATCCGCAACAGATATTATGGAATTACTACCAAGAACCAAGCCGGCTAAAACTCTACAAGGTTTGGCAAGCTCTGATTAAAATGAGAAAGATGTACGATATTTTTAACTCACCTTTTACAGGTGTTAATATGAATGTTGGGCAAGGTGTTATAGGTAGAACTATTCATTTAAGCAATGCCGATATGAATGTAACAATAGTTGGAAATTTCGGGGTTAATAACGAACAAGTGAATCCGAATTTTCAGCACACAGGCAAGTGGTACGATTTCTTCAGCGGTGATTCTATTGAAGTTACTAACACTACTGCTCGTTTATTGCTCGCTCCAAGCGAATTTCACATTTATACAACTCAAAAGTTATTTACTCCCGAAGATGGAATTTTGACTGATGTTGATGATGAATTATCAAACGGTAATACTCCGGATAAATTTACATTACTGCAAAATTATCCGAATCCGTTTAACCCGACAACTACAATAAGTTATACGGTTCCTA
>CAZMZM010000015.1:8638-43874 GCA_964570865.1 uncultured Melioribacter sp. | reverse complement strand
CCAAACCAAGGGGATTTCATCTAATTACTTGGGAGATAATCGAAGCTTTACCAGAGTTGAAGGATATTACGGTCGGAACCGCTAATATTTTTATCAAACATACATCGGCTTCGCTTACAATTAACGAAAATGTTTCGCCCGAGGTAAAAACCGATTTGGAGAATTATTTCAATCGGCTTGTTCCGGATTCGTTACCTTACTTTCAACATACACTTGAAGGTCCGGATGATATGTCGGCGCATGTTAAATCTTCAATGCTCGGTTACTCTCTTACTCTTCCTGTTGCTGACGGCAGTTTTAATTTAGGAACTTGGCAAGGGATTTATCTATGCGAACACCGCAATAACGGTGGAAGGCGAAAACTTGTTGTAACGGTTATCGGAGAAACAAACAAAAATAACAAGCAATAAATCAGATTAATTAATTTTCCTCATAAAAAGTGGACAATAATGAAAAAAGAAATTGAAATAACTCTGTTACCTCACAATATCGACAATAACGATTTAATCAAAAAACTTGTAGTTAAACAACTTAGAATTTCACCCGAAGATTTAAGCGGAATTAGAATAATAAAACGTTCGATTGATGCCAGGAAGAAACCTGTTTACCGCGTGCGGTTAATGGCGTTTATTAATGAAAATCCCGCTGAAGATTTTACCGAATTCAATTTTAAAGATGTTTCAAAAAGTAGAAGTGCAATAATTGTAGGGAGTGGACCTGCAGGGTTATTTGCAGCACTGCAACTGCTTGAGATTGGAATTAAGCCTGTTGTTTTTGAGCGGGGTAAAGATGTCCGTGAACGAAGATTTTCTCTTAAAGATATTATGCAGAAAGGGATAGTTGATCAAAACTCTAATTACTGTTTCGGAGAAGGCGGGGCGGGAACTTACAGTGACGGAAAACTTTACACTCGCAGTTTGAAGAGGGGAAATGTGAAAAGAATTTTGGATTTACTGATTCTTCACGGAGCCGATAAAGAGATTAGCATTGATTCTCATCCGCACATCGGTTCAAACAAACTTCCGCAAATAATAGAAAACATGCGCAACACGATATTAAAGAACGGAGGGGAAGTCCATTTCGATTCACGCGTAACCGATTTGATTATTCGAGGCAATATGATAAAAGGAGTTGTGGTTAATGATGTGAAAGAATTCCAATCCGAAGCTGTTATTCTTGCAACCGGACATTCGGCAACGGACGTGTGGGAAATTATCGAGAAAAATAATTTAAGATTGGAAAGCAAACCTTTTGCTGTCGGTGTCAGAATAGAGCATCCTCAGGCTTTAATTGATTCAATCCAGTACAAAGTTAAAACACGACCTTTAACTCTGCCGGCTGCTTCCTATTCGCTTGTAAACAATTCCAAGGGGCGGGGAGTTTATTCTTTCTGTATGTGTCCGGGCGGAATAATTGTGCCCGCTTCGACAAAAAGCGACGAACTTGTCCTTAACGGAATGTCAGTATCAAAACGGAACTCACCTTTTGCTAATTCGGGAATTGTGGTAACCGTGGATAGATATGATTGGAAAAATTTTAGTAATTTCAAATATTTTTCAGGACTTAAATTTAGAGAAACGATAGAAAAAAAGGCTTACGAAGCAGGCGGAGGAAAACAAATAGCGCCTGCTCAAAGAGTAACCGATTTTGTTTCCGGTAAAATTTCGGGTTCTCTTCCCGAAACCTCATATAATCCCGGTATAGTTCCGTTCGACTTAAATGAGATTTTTCCCTCGGCAATTTCAAACAGTTTAAAATCTTCGTTGATTGAGTTCGGTAAAAAAATGAGAGGATATTATACCGAAGAAGCAATTATATTAGCTCCGGAAACAAGGACAAGTTCCCCCGTAAAAGTTCCGCGCGATGAAAAAGATAGAATGCATCCCGAGTGTAACGGTTTGTTCCCTGTAGGCGAAGGTGCAGGTTATGCCGGAGGAATTGTATCTGCTGCAATAGATGGAGAAAATTCCGCAAAAGCAGTAAAGGAGTATTTTTCGGTAATTTGACAAGCGTCACACTAATATTTTTATTGTTGATTTTTCTTGCAATTATATATTAAATCGGATATATTTAAAGTTATGAAAAAGATTGGATTCGGCATAGTAGCCTTTTTAGTAATGTTTGCGACATTTCAAACCTTTGGGGACGCTTTCCTCGCAATGTTTAACGGACACAGCGAAGGGGATAATATAATCCTTACTTGGCAAACCGGCGAGGAAAACGGCGTTAAAGAGTTTGTTGTTCAGCGTAAAGCTGTAAATGAAGCATTCTACGATTTGAATAGTTTGGCTGCAAAAGGGAGCAATTCCCTCTACACTTATGTTGATGAAGATGCTTTTGCAAAAGGGAACGATTTACTTTTTATTTACAGATTAGAAATGGTTCCTTTCAATCCGAATGTGCCTCCGACTTTTTCCAAAGAAGTTACAGTTTCGCACAATGTTTCCAGCGTTAAGAGAACTTGGGGAAGTATCAAAGCCCTTTTTAGATAAGCCCAAATGATACATACTTCAACCCCGATTATTCTCGCTTCAAAATCTCCAAGAAGAAAAAAATTATTAAAACAAATTGGCTTACAATTTAAGTCCAAGTCTTTTGATGTTGATGAAAAATACTCACCGGACGAAAACCCTGTAAGATTGGTGAAGAAATTAGCCCAAGACAAACTACAAGTTGCTGTCGAACAAATACGCAATTCAATAATCATCACCGCCGACACAATTGTTGTTTTTGAAAATAATATACTCGGTAAGCCCAAGGACAAGAAAGATGCGGCAAGGATGTTGAAAAAACTTAGCGGGAACAAACATTTTGTTTATACCGGTTTTGCCATATACAACGGAGTTACACAAAAACTGATTGTTGATTATGAAAAGACATGTGTAAAGTTTAGGAAACTCGGCAAAAAGGAAATTGATGATTATGTTGCATCAGGCAGCCCGATGGACAAAGCCGGCGCATACGGAATACAAGACGATTACGGAGCTGTGTTTGTAAGCAAAATTTCCGGAGATTATTATAACGTTGTAGGATTGCCTCTATCTAAATTTTACACGAGATTAACCGAAGTTATTTAATTGCAAAAGTATAAGAAATATATAATCCCGACGATTATTATTTCCGCTCTTTTTTATGTGGCTCTCTCTTTTTACGGTAACATTAACAAAATCGAATCTATTTTTTCAAATTTCCCTTGGGTGGTTTTACCTCTTCTTTTAGGATTGTCACTTCTTAATTATTTCGTACGGTTTCTTAAATGGCACTACTATTTGTCATTTGTAACCGATAGAGTAAAGTTTATCGAATCTTTTTTGATTTTTCATTCTGCGCTTTCATTAAGTTTTTCGCCCGGGAAAGTTGGCGATTTAATCAAATCGTATTTCCTTAAAGATACGCGTGATATTGAGGTAAGTAAAACCGCTTCAATTGTTTTAACCGAACGAATTACAGATTTTACATCCCTTCTTCTTATCGCCATATTCGGATCTTTTGCTTTTGGGTACGGGGTTAATATCATTTTAATTATTGCACTCTTTTTTCTCTTGTTAATTATTCTGCTGAGTATTCCTAAAATCGGTGAGCCGTTAGTACATAAATTAGGTAAAATTAAATTTCTTGAAAAATTGCTTGAGCCTTTTCTAACGGCATATCGAACATCCAACGAATTGTTGTCTCCTTCAAAATTATTAAAGATGACATTGCTCAGTTTTATCGCTTGGGGCTTTGAATGTTTGGGTTTTTATATAATTCTGATTAATTTAAACGTTCAAGTTTCATTTTTTAATGTATCTTTTATTTATGCTTTTTCGATAATTGTAGGAGCCGTAACCATGCTTCCTGCAGGAATAGGTTTTACGGAAGGTTCATTGACTTTTTTGCTTATTCAAAGTAGCGTAACAAAAGATGTTGCTGTTGCGGCTACAATTTTAGTGCGATTTGTAACATTGTGGTTTGCAGTAGTTGTCGGTATTTTTTCACTCTATTTTTACAAAATATATGAAACAAAATTCATTAAAAATTCATATAATTAAAGATTAAAGAAAATAAAAAGTTGTTCTTACTTAGTTTATGATATCAAATTTAATTATGAAATAAAGGAGGTTGTTATGGCAACTGAAAATGAAGGATTGGGAAAAGGTATGTTAATCGGTTTCTTAACCGGAGGAATTGTCGGTGCGGTAATCGGGTTACTTTATGCTCCAAAATCGGGTAAGGAATTGCGCGGGGACTTGAAAGAGAAATCTGAAGATTTACTCGAAGAAGCACAGAATGTACTTTCTGACGCAAAAGTTAAAGCTGATGAAATGATTAACGAAGGAAAACAGAAATCCGATGAAATGGTTGCTGAAACAAAAGAGAAAGTAAACGAACTTTTATCCGAAGCCGAAGAAATTTTGGATGAAGCAAAAAAAAAACAAACGTAATGCTTGACTCCGGAAAAGAAAAGCTTTCCCAAAAAAGTGAGAAGTTAAAAACAGCTGTTAAAGCCGGTTTTGATACTTTTAAGAAGGAGAAAGAAAAAGCCGGAGAACCTGAAGCAAGTGGTGAGAATAATGACCCCGCTTGATTTACTTTTGGCGGCTTTGATTATAGCCGCCATTGTGTTAATTATCTTTTTGATTAAATTTTTAAGAGATTTAACGGAATCGATTAATACTTCGGTCGATTCCGTTAAGAATATCGAAAAGAGCATCGAAGAAATTAAATCCGAAATTTCACCCACCGTTAAAAATATTAATGAAATAACTACCAAAACAGCAGAACTTACAAGACAAATTGAAACGGACTACAGTTTTATCGGAGCATTTGTTTCAAGTCTTAAAGATTTATTTGCAAAACAGAACCGAGCAGGCGGATCAGAGGAGATTTCGGAAGCTAGAATAAACGAAACTATTGAAAACGTAAAAGCCGTATCAAAAGGGATTAGAACTTTTTTTGGTACTTTGAGGAATAGAAAATCGTAGATTAATTCAGGAGGAAAATTGAAAGACTATAAGGCTGACGCAATTAAAAACATTGCATTTATTGGACATGGCGGTAGTGGAAAAACTTCTTTATCGGAATTGATGCTTTTCACTGCCGGAATAACTAATCGATTGGGAAAAGTTGAAGAAGGAAATACAATTTCTGATTTTAATTCCAACGAAATCGAAAGACAAATATCTATTGCCGCAACTCCGATGCACCTGGAGTGGGCAAACAAGAAAATTAACTTTATTGACACACCCGGTTATACGGATTTTATCGGACAAATATATGCCGCATTGCACGTTGCCGATGTAGCAATCCCTGTTGTGAAATCAGTTGAAGGTGTTGAAGTCGGAACCGAAGCTGTTTGGGAAATTGTAAAGAAAAACAATATTGGCGGTGCAGTTGTAATCAACAAAGTTGACAACGAGCATTCAAATTTTGATGCAGCTTTTGATATGGTGAAGGACAGATTAAGTTCTGACGCTACAATTATTACTTTCCCTGTCAATGAAGGTCATGCTTTTAATTCCGTAATTGATGTTGTTCGTATGAAACAATTTACATACGGCGAAGTAGGAAGCAAAAAAGTTGATGAAAGTGAAATACCTGCCGACTTAAAAGAAAAAGCTGAATCATTACATGAGGAATTGATTGAAAAGATTGCCGAATCCGATGAAGAATTGATGAACAAGTTTTTTGAAGAAGGGACTTTGAATAATGAAGATTTGCAGAAGGGAATTAAAGCAGCAATGTTGAACGAATCATTTGTCCCTGTATTTGCTTTGGCAGCAACTTCCGGTGTTGGTGTTAACAACTTTATGGATTTCGTAGCAAATTATTTCCCATCACCATCTGACGTAAAACCGATAGTCGCAAAATTGAACGATGACGATGTTGAAATCAAAACCGACGAATCGGGCGAACCTGTTTTGCAGGTTTTTAAAACAATGTCGGAACAGCATGTAGGCGAATTGTCAATTTTCAAAGTTTACTCAGGATATTTAGAAACCGGAATGGACTTAATGAACACTTCGAGAGAGAAGGTAGAAAGACTTGCTCAGATGTTCTTGGTTAACGGAAAGGAAAGAACTGAAGTTGCAAGAGTTAACGCGGGCGATATTGCCGCAGTCGTAAAACTAAAAGATACACACACGGGCGATACTTTAGCTTCCAAGAGTTTTCCGGTAAAATTGCCTGAAATAGTTTTTCCCGAGACGGTTATCAGAGCAGCGTTAAAGTCAAAATCAAAAGGTGACGAAGATAAAATTTCCTCCGGATTGCATACTGTTCACGAAGAAGATCCAACGTTATTCGTTCATTTCGATCCTGAATTGAAACAGACTATTATTTCCGGACAGGGCGAATTACAACTTTCCCTAGCGGTTAAAATGTTAAAAGACAGATATGGTGTTGAAGTTGATCTCGTAGAGCCGAGAATTCCGTATCGTGAAACAATCAAAGGAATAGCCGAAGATGCAGAATACAAACACAAAAAGCAATCGGGCGGACGCGGTCAGTACGGACACGTTCATCTTAAATTGGAGCCGTTACCACGCGGAACAGGATTTGAATTTGTTGATGCAATCGTTGGCGGTGTTGTCCCCGGCAGATTTATTCCCGCAGTAGAAAAGGGTATTCGCGAAATAATGGAAAAAGGAATTTTAACCGGTTCTAAAGTGATTGACATAAGGGTTACTTTGTTTGACGGAACATTCCATAATGTTGATTCTGATGAAATGTCCTTCAAGATTGCTTCGTCTCAAGCATTTAAGAAAGGCTTCCTAAGTGCAAAACCTGTAATACTCGAACCTATTTATGACATTACGGTTAAAGTCCCTGAAGAATTTATGGGTGATGTTATGGGGGATATTTCCTCGAGAAGAGGGAAGATTTCAGGAATGGATGCCGAAGGTCCTTTCCAGATTATTAAAGCTAAAGTCCCTTTGGCTGAGCTTTATAAATACTCAACGCATCTTCGCAGTTTAACTTCAGGTCGTGGAATTCATATGAGAAATTTCTCACATTACGAAGAAGTTCCGAAAGATATTGAGAAAAAAATAGTTGAAGCTTACAATAGCGAAGAAGAATAGTAAATTAATTTGTTTTCGGTGTTCGCATTAATTTAATTAGCGAACTCTTGAAAAATACAAATAAAATTAAAAGGACTCTTTTACTTGTTCAAAGAAAGTAAAAGAGTCTTTTTGTAGTTATCCAATAAGAGGTATGAAATGGAAAAAATGTGGTCACCGTGGCGTTCACAATATATTGATTCGTTTAAAGACCAAACCGGTGATGAAAAATGTGTTTTTTGTTCCGCACAAAAAGAAAGTTTAGAAAACGAAAAAAGTTTAAAAGTTTATGAAGGAAAAGAAGCTTTCGTAATAATGAATCTTTATCCGTACAATAACGGGCATACGATGGTTGTTCCTCGCCGTCATTTATCGGATTACGGTGAACTTAGCGAAAGCGAAAGGACTGAAATTGCAGAACTAATTGATAAAACCATTAAAGCGTTAAAACTTGTTTCTTCTCCTCACGGATTTAATGTCGGAGCTAATATCGGTAAAGCTGCCGGAGCCGGAATCGATCAACATCTTCATTTTCACATAGTTCCGAGATGGAGCGGAGATACTAATTTTATGCCTGTACTTGGCGAGGTTAAAGTTATTTCGGAAGAATTATCCAAGACAAAAAAGTCGCTTGTTGAAGCATTCAAAAAGGTTTAGGTATTAATGAAGTCCAAAGTTTTTATAGCCCGAATATAGAAAACCAATTATGAAAGATACGATTTTAATAGCACCCAACAGTTTTAAAGGAAATTTGTCCGCATCCAAGATAGCTTCTATTGTTGCCGATAAGTTAATTGCCGAATTGGGCGATAAATTTAATATCGTTCAATTCCCTTTGACAGACGGAGGAGACGGCTTTAATCAAATAATCAAGGAATTACTTAAAACTGAATCTATATTCATTAATGTTGATTTCCCTTATGAATCGAATGAGAAATTAGAAGTTCCTGTCGAATATGATGCAAACGGTAAAATTCTTTACGTAGAATCGGCAAGCATTTTAGGACTTAAAATTGTTCCCGAAGAAAAGAGAAATCCTCTTTCACTTTCGTCGAAAGGGTTGGGACAAGTTTTGAAATATTTGAAGAACATTGCCCAAACCGGAAAGATGGAAATTGATGAAGTGGTAATCGGGTTGGGAGGCAGTGCAACTCAAGATTTGGGTTTAGGCGCTTTGTCCGAATTCGGGTTAAGATTTTTTCACTATTCAAAATATATTCCGATTGAACCTAAGTTTTTTGCAAGAGCGGATAGAATTTCGTACAATGCAGCTGATTTTGAATTTCCGTTCAGAATTAAGTTTGTGCTCGATGTAAATAATCCATTGTTAGGAGAAAATGGAAGCAACTTTATTTACGCAAAGCAAAAAGGGGCTAATGATGAAGTAATTTCTTATCTCGAAAAGGGCTTTATTAATATTTTACGTTTGTTGCATTTTAAGGAGACAAAATCTCTGTCCGGTGCTGCAGGCGGCATTGCAGCGGGTTTCAAAATATTGGTTAATAAATCGGAAGTCATCTCTGCAGAAGATTTTATACTTGAATATTTGGGATTAAATAATTTTACACATCCCGAATTTGTTATTACCGGAGAAGGGAAGTTGGATGACACAACTTTTAACGGAAAAGCTCCGGCTGTAGTAATTAATAAATTTCAAAAATCAACCAAACGGATATTCTTTATCTGCGGGAGTTCGGAATTAAAAAATTATGACGATAAATTAACTGTTGTTAATCTTTCGCAGATTCTAGGAACGGTTGATTCTGCTAAAAGAAATACGAAAAAAGGTCTGAAAGTTGTTTCGGAGCAAATAGCAAAAAAGATTTCGGAGGAGTAAATGAACGAAGATTTTGAAAAATTAGAGTCAATAAGAGTACCCGAATTAGATGAAATTTTGGGAAAACCATTTAAGGTTTTGGACGACGGATTTATCCGCGTGGTTGATTACATGGGCTCCGATGAAGCGATTGTACAAGCGGCGAGAGTTTCGTACGGGAAAGGGACTAAAAAAGTTCGTCAGGATAGAGGACTTATTCGCTATCTGATGCGTCATCGTCATACAACCCCTTTTGAGATGTGCGAGATTAAACTGCATATCCGTATTCCTATGGATGCGTGGCGACAGTGGATTAGACATCGGACGGCTAACGTTAACGAATACTCAACACGTTATTCGGTCGCAATCGATTCTGCATTGGAAACATTACCCGGCGAATGGAGACTTCAGGCAAAGGATAATAAACAAGGAAGTTCAGGTTATCTGGACGAAGTAATAGGTAATGAACTTACTAAGCAAGAGAAAGAACTGCACAAAACTTTAAGAGAAGTTTATAATATGCGTGTGGAGCTTGGAGTAGCGCGAGAACAAGCGAGAAAAGATTTGCCTCTGTCAACATATACCGAAGCGTATTGGAAAGTGGATTTACACAACCTGCTTCATTTTCTAAAACTGCGAATGGAAAAACATGCTCAGTTGGAGATTAGAAATTATGCCACAATAATCGGAGAGGAAATTGTAAAACGCTGGGTACCATTAACTTGGGAAGCATTTATGGACTTCAGTTTCGGAGCGACTGAATTTTCAGCGCTTGAACTGAAAGTACTGAAGGAAATGATTTCCGGCAATGACGAAACCGCGCTCTCAATTGCGGAAGAATCGGGCTGGCTGAAAAAATCAGAGAAAGGCGGATTAATCAAAAGTCTGGAACGAATTGAGTTTGAAGAAAAATTAGCAAAATTAGATATTAAGCCTCTTTGGCTTTAACATCTAAATGAAAAATAAGATAAAATAAATAATGGATAAAATAATAATAGCTTCATTAACAGAAGAAGGAGTTATCGGACAAGGGAATTCGCTCCCTTGGCAGCTTCCGGATGAAATGGAGCATTTTAAGAATACTACTCTGAACTCAGCCGTCCTTATGGGACGCAGAACATTTGAGTCATTAAAACGTCCGTTAGTTAATAGATTAAACATCGTGCTTTCAACAAAAAAGAAGATTTTATCTGACAATGTAAAATTCGCAAATTCCGTTAAAGAGGCAATTGATATTGCCGATAATTCTATTTTTGAAGATCTATTCATTATTGGTGGTGAATCTGTTTATAAAGAAACTATTCCGATTGTTGACAAATTGATTTTATCCATTGTTTCCGGCAGTTTCAGCGGAGACAAATATTTCCCCTTAGAAATGATTACTGATTTTAGTTTAGTGGAATTGAAAAAGCACGAGCGTTTTACAGTAAAATATTTTAGAAGAGATAAATGAGTAATAAAGAAAGAAAAATAAATCTGCTCCCGGAAGAAGTTTACAATAAAATTGCCGCCGGAGAAGTTGTGCAGCGCCCTGCTTCCGTTGTAAAAGAACTTGTGGAAAACTCAATCGATGCCGGAGCAAAAAGTATTACGGTAATTGTAAAAGACGCCGGTAAAAAGTTGATAAGCGTTACTGACAACGGAAGCGGAATGAAGGAAGATGATTTAGCATTGAGTATTAAAAGACACGCAACAAGTAAAATAGAATCCGCCGCTGATCTTGAAACAATTGACTCTTTTGGCTTTCGTGGAGAAGCATTAAGCTCGATTGCCGCTGTTAGTCAACTCGAAATCAAATCACGAACAGAAGACGAGGAAGTTGCAAGCAGATTGTATTTTACTTCGGAAACAGAATTTGAGACTGAGAAAGTTGCCGCCCCCAAGGGCACTACCGTTACGGTTAAGAATTTGTTTTACAACGTACCGGCACGTAAGAACTTTCTGAAATCGAACAGTACGGAATTAAAAAACATTGCTAATTTAATTAAGTATTTTGCTTTGGCTTATCCTGAAGTGAATTTTAAGTTTTTTAATGAAGATAAACTTCAACTTAACTATCTTTCGAGTAATCTGAATTCGAGGATGAAAGATGTTTTCGGGCAAAACATTTTGGATATGGTAATTGAAACTTATGAACAGGTTGATTTTATTGAGCTTTCCGGTTTTATTGCCAAGCCGACATTTTTAACCGACAGCAAATTGGAGCAACATCTGTTTGTTAATCGCCGTTATGTTAAGAGCAAATCAATCAGTCATGCCGTATTTTCCGCTTATCAAAATATTTTATCGAAAGGGGAATACCCGTTCTTTGTTTTATTCCTTGATATTGACCCTTCGCGTATTGACGTAAACATTCATCCGACAAAACAGGAAATTAAGTTTTACGACGAAGCCCAAATTTACTCTTTTGTGAATGCTGTTATTAAAAAAAGTTTGGGAAGTTACGATATGGTTCCTAAATCAATTGACTCGAATATGTTTAATATCGGACAGAAAAAAAGAGATGTAAAGAGTAACGATCTTAAGAAGAACAATCTTACTTCAATTAATGATGATGAGTTGGAATTACTTTTCGGCGATGTTGAAAAAGAATTATCCGAATCCGGAAACGGGAATGTTATTTCACATCCTTTCACGGAAAATAAGAGAAAGGAAGTTGAACATCGGGCAACAAACAAAAATGTTGACGCCGACAACGAAACGCAAAAGGACTTTGTCGTAAGTCTTCACGATAAATATATTTTGACGCAAATTAAAAGCGGCTTAATGGTAATCGATGCGCATTTGGCACACGTTCGAATTCTTTACGAAAAGGCTTTATCATCATTAAATACAAATATGTCGTTTGCTCAGCAACTTTTATTTGTACAAACATTCAGAATAAGCAAGGAAGCATATAAAGTACTTCAGGGAAATGATAAGATGTTTTCGGCTATTGGTTTTGAAATCAGATATTTCAGTAATTCTACAATTTCAATTACCGGTGTCCCTTCTGATGTTAAATTTGGCTCTGAAGTAAAAGCTCTGATTGGAATATTGGAGGATTTGCTTGCTTTAATTAATGCGAAGAGAGAAACTCTTACAAACGAAAAATTTGCTGAAATTTATTCGAAACATGCTGCGTTAAAGATTGATAACAAAATAACGCAAACGGGGATGAAATCTCTTATTGACCAATTATTTGCAACTGCAAATCCCTACATGTCGCCATGCAATAAACCGATTATTGTAAAAATACCTTTATCCGAGTTTGATAAAAAATTTGGAAGGATGTAAATTGTTATTTAGTTTATTTAATATCTTAATTATGAAAAGAGGAACAAATGGATCCAAGAGAAAAATTTCAAAAAGCCAAAGAAGAATATTTGGAATGGCTTAAAAATTCAAAAGATAACGGACTAAAATATACTTCGGTTTCAGGCGAGGAAGTTGAAACGCTTTATACGCCCGATGATATTCCCGATTTTGATTACATGGAAAAGTTAGCTTTTCCCGGAAAATTTCCTTTCACTCGCGGAATCCATCCTAACGGTTACAGAGGTAAAGTTTGGACGATGCGGCAGTTTGCCGGTTTCGGGACACCTGAAGATACAAATGAGAGATTTAAATACTTGCTAAAAAACGGACAGACAGGTCTATCCGTAGCTTTTGATTTGCCTACTTTGATGGGGTGGGATGCCGATGCCGATATGAGTAAAGGGGAAGTCGGAATTTGCGGTGTTGCGATTTCATCGTTGGAAGATATGGAAATTTTATTCGACGGAATTCCGTTGGACAAAGTTTCTACGTCAATGACTATCAATTCTCCTGCCGCAATGATTTTTGCATTCTATTTGGCGGTTGCAAAAAAACAAGGTGTTAGCTTTGACCAATTACGCGGTACTTTGCAAAACGACATATTGAAAGAATACATCGCCCAGAAGGAATATATTTATCCTCCTTCACCATCTATGAGAATTATTACGGACATGATTGAATTCACTACCAACGAAGTGCCGAAATGGAATCCTGTTTCTGTCAGCGGTTACCACATTAGGGAAGCCGGTTCTACTGCCGTACAAGAGCTTGCCTACACTTTGGGAGATGGTTTTGCATATATCGAAAGTTGTATTGAAAGGGGAATGGATGTAGATAGTTTTGCTCCGCGAATTTCATTTTTCTTTAATTCACATCTCGACTTTTTTGAGGAAATCGCAAAATTCCGCGCTGCACGGAGGATTTATGCTAAACGGATGAAAGAAAAATACGGCGCCAAAAACCCTCGTTCGTGGTGGCTGCGGTTTCATACTCAAACAGCCGGTTGCACTTTAACGGCACAGCAGCCCGAGAATAATATTGTTCGTACGTCTTTCCAAGCGCTGGCTGCGGTTTTGGGCGGCACACAATCACTGCATACAAACTCGATGGATGAAACTCTTGCGCTTCCGAGTGAAAAGGCGGTTAAAATCGCATTAAGAACTCAACAAATTTTAGCTTACGAAACCGGAGTTATAAATACTATTGACCCGCTCGGCGGAAGTTACTATGTTGAGGCTCTTACGGATAAAATGGAAATCGAAGCAAATAAAATCTTTGACGAAATCGATTCATACGGCGGCGTTGTTGAAGCGATAGAAGCAGGATATTTTCAAAGAGAAATCGGAGAAGCCGCTTACAGATACCAGAAGGAATTAGACAGTAAGGAAAAGATAATTGTCGGCGTAAATGATTTTGTTGACGAAAATGAGGAAATCGATATTCCTATTTTGAAAGTATCCGAAGAAGTTGAAGAAAAACAAGTGGAACGATTGAAGAGTTTAAAGGCTCGCCGTAACAACAAAGCGGTTGAAGAATCACTTAAAAAGATAAGCGACGCTGTCGTCAATAATAAAAACTTGATGCCGGTATTTATCGAAGCGGCTGAAAATTATGTTACATTAGGTGAGATGGTTGCCGAGTTGAAAAAACATTTTGGCACTTATGAAGAGAATGTTGTATTCTAATGATTAATGAGTTTCTTAAACTTATCAGAATAAAACACTGGATTAAAAATATTTTTGTTTTTGTCCCGATAGTTTTTGCGCACTTATTATTGAATTATCATCTGCTCGGAAAAACAATCGGGATATTTTTTCTGTTTGGTTTCGCGGCATCTTTCATTTACATAATTAATGATTTTTACGATAGGGAAAAGGACGGAAATCATCCGGTAAAGAGGTTCAGACCGATTGCGTCGGGAAAAATCTCAAATTCCACAGTGGTTGCCGTAGAGGTAATCTTACTTCTGTTGATTTCTCTTTGTATTGCGCTTTTTGATTTTTCATTATCGGCAATATTGATAGTCGGATTTTATGTTTTACTGAATTTGGCTTATACTTTTTTTCTGAAACGGATTGTTATTATTGACGTTATGTCAATCGCAGTAGGATATATTTTAAGAATTTATGCCGGAGCGTTTGTAATAAATGTGCCGGTTTCGCATTGGCTGATTGTTACCGTACTTTTTCTCTCATTCTTTCTCGCTGCAATCAAACGAAGAACGGAATACTTAAACCGGAACGACGAGGCAACTACGCGCAAGGTGTTATCGGATTACAATATCGATTTGCTGAACGTTATGGTAATTGTTTCGGTAACCGGCGTTATAATAAGTTATATTCTCTATACGGTTTCGGATAAAATCTATTTTGCCTTTCATACTTACAATTTTGTTTTTTCCTCTGTTTTTGTTTTTTACGGATTATTTAGATACCTTTTCCTTACGTTTTCAAACCGGAAAGGTGAAGATCCGATAGAACTTTTTATGAAAGATGGCTCTTCTTTATTAAATTTGTTTTTCTATTTTATAACGGTAATATTTTTTATTTATTATTAATCATTTATGACAATTGAACTGATATTATTAATTGTGCTTCTCTTTGCAAGCGCATTCTTTTCATCTGCGGAATTAGCTTATGTTATTTCTAATAAGCTTAAGATCGAACTGCGTGCTCGGAAAAATTTGTTCTCGGCCAAAAATGCGAGTTATTATGTTAAAAATCCTCAGATTTTTTTCTCAACGATTTTAATATCAAATAATATTATAAATACGGCTTTTGCTTCGTTAATTACGTTGTTCCTTGCAGAATATTACGGTCTGAATAATTTACAGATTTTACTTATTTCAACAACTCTCATTTTTTTCTTCGGAGAGCTTTTTCCCAAGTTTGTTTCAAATGAAATCCCCGATTCACTTCTCTATTTTGCTGTTATTCCTTTAAGGTTTTTTACGTTTATCCTCTATCCTTTTGTGAAATTTACTTCTCTTATCTCATCAATTTTTACAGGTAGAACAAAACTAAGCGAAGAAGGAATTAACCGAATTTTTGAAGTGGAGGATTTTCAATCACTGATAAACGAAAGTACGGAAGCGGGTTTTGTTGATGAAACTAACTCCGACATACTCAATAAATTTTTTGATTTACGTGAACAAAAAGTTTCGGAAACTATGACCCCGAGAACCGACATAGTCGGGATTGATATTGAATCTTCAATTGATGAAGCTCTTGATGCGTTTATTGAATCGGGATATTCAAAGCTGCCGGTTTACGAAGAAAGTCTCGATCACATAAAAGGAGTAATCTTAGCTTACGATATGTTTAACAAACCTAAAGATATTAAATCTGTTGTACGTGATATTCCTTTTATTCCTGAAACAAAAAGAAGTTTGGATACATTAAATGAACTTCTGGAAGCTCATCTTTCGATGGCGGTTGTTGTTGATGAATTCGGAGGAACCGCCGGTATTGTTACGCTCGAAGATATTATTGAAGAAATGATTGGTGAGATTCGTGATGAGTATGACGAAGAGGATGAAGTTAAACGAAAAATTGATGATGAAACTTACCTATTTAGCGGTAAGGTTGAAGTTGACACGATAAATGAAGAGTTTGAGCTTGGAATACCTGAAGGGGAATACGAAACGGTTGCAGGCTTTATTATCACTTCTTTGGGAAGAATACCGTTGAAAGGGGAAAAAATAACAATTAATGATTTTAAAATTGAAATTATGTTTGCAGATAAGACAAAGATTGAATTAGTAAAGATTAAGAAGAAAAAGTAAGGTTTGATGAAATTTAGTTTAACCGGAATAGATAAGAATTCCAAAGCGAGAGCCGGAGTACTGGAAACAGCGCACGGAAAAATTGAAACTCCGATTTTTATGCCTGTCGGCACACAAGGAACGGTAAAATCGTTAACGCCTAAAATGCTGACCGAAGACGTTGGAGCGCAAATAATACTGGGAAACACTTACCATTTATATTTACGTCCGGGAACGGATATTTTAGAAAAATCCGGCGGACTTCATAAATTTATGAATTGGGATAAACCGATTTTAACGGATAGCGGCGGATTTCAGGTTTTTTCACTCTCCGAATTGCGAAAACTGAAAAGTGACGGAGTAGAGTTTACTTCGCACTTGGACGGATCTAAACATTTTTTCTCGCCCGAAAAGGTAATTTCGATTGAAAGAAGTATCGGCTCGGATATTATGATGCCGTTGGATGAATGCACTCCTTATCCGTGTGATTACGATTATGCGAAAAAATCAAAGGAATTAACTTCTGCTTGGGCGATTTTAAATAAAGAAGCTTTTGAAAAAAGCGTACCACTTTACGGATACGAACAGGCGTTGTTTGGAATTATCCAGGGAAGCGTTTATAAAGATTTACGCGAAGCTTCCGCAAGTGATCTGATTAATCTTGATTTTGACGGATACTCGATCGGAGGCTTAGCCGTTGGTGAGCCGGCTGAAACAATGTATGAATTGGTTGATTTTACAACGGATATTATTCCGGAACATAAACCCCGTTACTTAATGGGTGTAGGACGACCTGAGAACATACTTGAGGCAATTGAAAGAGGCGTAGATATGTTTGACTGCGTAATGCCTACGCGAAACGCAAGAAACGCATATTTGTTTACTTGGGATGGAATCGTTACAATCCGTAACGCGGTTTACAAAGATGATTTCAGACCGGTTGACTCAACTTGCGATTGTTACACATGTCAAAATTTTTCACGGGCTTATTTGCGGCATCTTTTTAAGGCAAATGAAATATTAGCCCTCGAATTGGCAACAATACATAATTTGCATTTTTATCTTAATCTTGTTAAAACCGCAAGAGAAAAAATTTTAGAGAGTTCATTCTCAGAATGGAAGAATAAAGTGATTAATAAATTATCAATAAATATAAAATCTAATATGGAGGATTAATGTACTATTTATTAGCAATGGCCCCGCAAAACGGGCAGGGCGGCGGGAGCATGATCAGCACTTTGATTATGTTCGGATCGATTTTTGCCATTTTTTATTTCATGATTATTCGCCCTCAGCAGAAAAAAGCTAAAGAAAAAGAACAGATGCTTAACGCCCTTAAAAAAGGAGATAAAGTAGTTACAACCGGCGGAATGTACGGTTCGATTGCCGGTATTGATGAAAAAACGGTTTTAATTGATGTCGGTAACAATGTTAAAATTAAATTCGATCGTTCGGCAATCAATATTTTAGCGCAGCAAGGGAAAGAAGCTAAAGAAGAAAACAAGAAAAACGGGAAAAAATAATCCTTAGTTTTCAAGACCTTCAAAGCGTCTGTTAGCAGTTATCTTTGAAGGTCTTGGTTTATTTTTTTCACTGATAACAAATGTCATACTGAAAGAATCGGTATCCGTTTCAATCATCGGAGCAGTTATTTTATAGAATAATAATAGCAAGAATTTTTTTGCGGAAACCAATAAAACTTTTAATGGTGAATTGGATAATCTTTATATGATTTTTCGGAAAATAATTAAGAAATATGAAAACATTAACGGAAAAAGATAATTTTCTCGGAATTGAAAGTAAGTATTCGCAATACTCGGATTCGAAAATAGTTATTCAATCGGCTCCGTTGGAAAAAACCGTTAGTTACGGAAAAGGTACGGCGAAAGGGCCGAAAGCCATTTTAGAAGCATCGCATTATGTTGAATTTTTTGATGAAGAATTAAACAGAGAACTCTGTTTTGAAAAGGGAATTGCAACCTTATCCGAAATAAAATCGGAAGATGAGGATATTAAATCATCACTTCGGCAAATTTATGAAAGTACAATAAAATTAATTCTTGATGATAAGTTTGTAGTAACGCTTGGCGGAGAACATTCTCTTTCCCAATCTCCGATACGCGCTTATGTTGAAAATTTCCCGGACATATCGATACTTCAGTTTGATGCACATTCGGATATGCGCGATTCTTACGAAGGGAGCAAATATTCACATGCGTCTATAATGGCAAGAGTTGCCGAATTTACTAAAGATATTGTACAAGTCGGAATTCGCGCCCAGTGTAAAGAGGAGTATGATTTTATTAAATCGAATAATATTAAAACATTTTATGCACGAGATATTTCTCAGTCGCCCTCCGATGTTTGGCACAAACAAGTTGTTGATTCGTTAAAAGATAATGTTTATATCACATTTGATGTTGATGCGTTTGATCCCTCTTTACTTCCGGCAACAGGCACTCCGGAACCGGGAGGTTTGTTCTGGGATGATACGATGAATTTGTTGAAGCTTGTCGGAGCAAAGAGAAATATTGTCGGTTTTGACGTTGTTGAACTTGCTCCCTCTATGTCGCATCCGGCATCAAATTATATAGCGGCAAAACTCGTTTACAAAATCCTTAACTATGCTTTCATAAATTCGTAGTAACTCACGAGATCGCTAATTCAATCGGCATTCTTTTTCTATCTTACTTTTCTTGTGTCAGATGCTGCTAAATCTTAATTATCTCCAAGTTTAAATCTCAACATCCTTTGTTTTTTTTACTCTTTTTTGCATTTTATAAAACTGAAAAATTTTTTTTAAGGTACTGTTATGTTTCAATTTGAAATGCTGGAAAAACACGACCATGAACAGATGGTCCTTTGCTCAAATAAATCTGCAGGTTTACGCGGAATTATTGCCATACACGACACCACATTAGGTCCCGCAATAGGCGGCGCCAGAATGCGCCAATACGATTCAATAAATGATGCACTCCATGATGCTCTCAGAGTTGCCCGAACAATGACTTACAAGTCTGCAATATCCGGTCTTAATTTGGGGGGCGGTAATGCGGTGATTATAGGAAATCCGAAAGAGGATAAATCCGAAAAACTTTTCAGAACATTCGGTAAGTATGTTGATAGTCTCGGCGGGCGCTACATTACAGCGGAAGATATCGGCACAAATGTTTCCGATATGGAGTATGTAAGGATGGAGACCAAATATGTCGCCGGTATCTCCAAAGCGCTTGGCGGATCAGGAGACCCTTCGCCGGTAACGGCTTACGGCATTTATGTCGGAATAAAAGCAATGCTGAAGCACCTTTACGGATATGATTCGTTGAGAGGTAAAAAAATTGCGATACAAGGAGCCGGAAACGTTGCGAGATATTTGGTTGAACATCTCAGTCACGAAGGCGTTGAAATTATCATTACCGATAAACATGAAGAGAAGCTTAAGTCAATTATTGCAAGCGTTAAAGCTCACGTAGTTAAACCGGACGAAATCTACTCTGTTGATGCCGATATTTTTGCCCCATGCGCTTTGGGCGGAATTATTAATGATGAAACAATTGAGAAAATGAAGTTCAACATTATTGCAGGCTCGGCAAACAACCAATTGCTTGATGAAAAGAAACACGGCGAAGTATTAAAACAAAAGGGAATTTTATATGCTCCGGATTATGTAATAAATGCGGGGGGATTAATAAATGTTTCAAACGAACTTGAAGGATACCGACAGGACCGCGCTTTGAGACAGGCGGAAGGTATTTACGAGACTTTGCTTAAGGTACTTGCACTCTCTGAAAAAGAAGAAATCCCTACTTTTGCAGCATCGAACAGGTTAGCCGAAGAACGTTTGCAGATGGTTAGAGGATTGAAAAATATGTACACCGGCGAATCGACATTCTCCGGTAGATTTGGTGAAATAACTAGGAAAAACAGATAACGATGGGAAAAGAAAAGAAATCGAAACGAAGAATAGCACGTGAAAAAACTTTACAGATTTTATACGCCGTTGAATTAAATCCGGATTCGTACAACGAACTTATTACAAATTATTACGATGATCTCCAAGGTGAAAACGAAAAGGAATTCAGCCGTTCTTTGATAAGAAAGGTGATAAGAAACCAGGAAGAGTTAGACATTTTAATAGAATCAAAAGCGAGTAATTGGGAGTTTAACCGTATTGCTTTAATTGACCGTTTGTTATTAAGAATGGGAATTGCCGAAATTTTATTTTTCCCTGATATCCCTCCGAAAGTTTCAATTAACGAAGTAATAGAAATTTCCAAAGATTACAGCACTTCTAAAAGCAGTAAGTTTATTAATGGAATTTTGGATGCCGTTTTAACCGAATTAAAATCGAAGAAAAAGCTGAATAAATTCGGACGCGGATTAATAGATGAAACTTTATCAAAGAATCCTTCAGAGAGTTGAAGTCCGCAAATAAAAAAATATTTATTTGGAGTCTTTTCGATTTTGCCAACACCTCCTATTCGATTGTTGTAGTTACACTGATTTATGCTGTTTATTTTAAACAGACAGTAGCCGGCGGAAAATCAATCGGCGATTTATATTGGAGCGCCGCAATAAGTATCTCGATGATTGTTACAGCCCTTATCTCACCGGTGCTCGGGGCTATTGCAGATTATTCTTCCGGCAAAAAACGCTTCCTTTTGGTCTTTACTCTGTTGTGTGTTTTTTCCACTTCACTTCTTTATTTTGTAGGTGCCGGAGATTTGTTTTGGGGTGTGTTTCTTTTTATTTTGGCTAATATTGGATTTGAAGCGGGGCTGGTTTTTTATGATTCATTTCTCCCTGAAATCACTATCCCTAAAAATTACGGGCGTGTCAGCGGATATGGTTTCGCGATGGGTTACTTAGGTTCGCTGATTACTTTGGGAATTGCTTATCCGTTTATTGCAAACAATCTAATTCGGATTACCTTTCCGGTCTCAGCTCTTTTCTTTTTTATATTTGCGCTTCCTCTTTTTATTTTTCTTAAAGATACTCGAAAAAAAATAATAACCGGAGAGTCGTTTATCCGCATTGGATTTCGACGGGTATATTACACAATATCTCATCTCAAAGATTATCGAACTCTATCGATATTTTTGCTGGCGTTTTTCTTTTATATCGAAGGGGTAAACACAATAATTTTTTTTGCGGGAAACTATGCTGCAACAACATTAAAGTTTTCACAGCAAGAATTAATTGTTTTCTTTTTGATTGTGCAGACAACTGCAATAATAGGCTCCGTCCTGTTCGGTATTCTTTCGGACTCAATCGGACAAAAAAAAGCGTTGATTTTATCTCTGATAATTTGGGTCGGAATAATTATTTTTGCATTTATAAGCTCTGACCTTAACGGTTATTTTGTTATAACTTCATCCAAGTTGTTTAATGTAACGCCTGAAAGTTTTATAAAATTGAGTTTTTACCTTGTTGGACTTGGAGCCGGCAGTGTAATGGGAGCTACTCAATCTACTAGCAGAAGTATGATGTCGAGATTAACTCCGGAAGATAAAAAAACAGAGTTCTTCGGCTTTTTTTCCTTCTTCGGAAAAAGTTCGGCAGTTCTCGGCCCTTTTGTTTTCGGGCTTGTAAGCTATTACACCGGAAGTCAGCGTTTTGCAATAACTTCAATCGGAATCTTTTTCCTGATAGGACTTGCAATATTAAATTTTGTTGATGATAATGAAGTAGCAAAAATTTAGAATATTAATTATAAACAAATTAAGGAAAAGTAATTATGAAAATTAAAGCTGTTTATTTATATATTATATTATTTGTAGTAATTGTAGTAGGGTTGATTCTTATCGATACGTCTCCGGAAAACGAGAATTCTTCGGTAATGCCAATGGCTACGTCACAGATGCCTAACGATGCAGTTCATAATGGAGAGATGCCGAATGATGATATTCATAAAGGGTTAAAGGGGAATAGCGGACCAAGCAAGGATGACGTTTTACCGCAGTACTATGAACACCTGGACTCACTTGCACAAGCTTGGAAAACAAATCAAGCAGATACGCTTCTTGGCTTGGAATATGCACACTACTTAGCCGCAGGTCATCAAACCGGTAAAGCTATTTCCGTATATGATCAAATGATTAAACGTAACCCTAATTCTCTTTCGTTAAGAGAGGATGCTGCGTACATAGCTTTTAAAGGGGGTGATTACGATTTATCCGAAAAATATGTTAAGCAAATTTTAGCTAAGGATAAAGGAAATCTTGATGCGAAATTCAATTATGGTTTAATCCGATTATTCAAAAAAGATACTTTGAATGCAAAAAAAGTTTGGAATGAAATTGTGAGAAATCATCCGAACTCCAATGAAGCCGAACGTGCAAAGGGTGCATTAAGCAATTTGAAATAACAGAATTTAGAATGGAGTTTCATCATTTGAAACTTCATTCTAATTTTACTCCGGTTTGGCGGGGCGTTTTAGTCGGTAATAATTTTAGTAATCAGTTCGGATTCAATCTTTTCAAAGTAATAATTTTCAGCAACAATTACTTTTTTTGTTTTGGAAAAATAAATTTCATTTTGTGTGTGAGGAGATTGAACAAATTCATTATTTAAAGACATTTTTGTTTTATCTGTTGCTACATAAAAAGGTTTATTAAAATATTTTGAAACAATTGCCAGCATTCTGGAACCGGTTTTGTTAATAACTGAACCGTCATTCAATAATTTATCGGCTCCTATTAAAGAAAAGTCCGATTTCTCAACATACTTGGGAATCATGGCTTCGGTAATTATTGTCGTATTAATCCCAAATAATGCCAAATGCTCAGCCATGATTGTCCCTTCGTTTACGGGCCGACTTTCAGAAATATAAATGTGTAAATTGGTTTTCTTCCTTGCAGCAAATTTTAGAATTTCCGTTATTGTTTTACTATTTGATAATGTAACAATAGTAGTATTATCCTTAATGTAGGGAAAAAACCGTTTGTAAATCAACTCGAATTTGGTGATTGAATTTGGCTCAAAGTCAATAAGGTATTGCATAATCCGAGATTTTGGCAATGACATAAGTTCATCAACATAATGTCGAATATTTTGAAACTCAACAAATCGATTGTCGATTTTCTTTAAGTCCTTTTCGATAGATAAACCTTTGCTAAACTTGTTAAGGAGAAATTCGTTAATTTTCTCCAACAGTTCTGCACTTCCTAATTTATTGTCGGATAGGATTTCATCAATAGGATTACCGAATTTCAATTATTTTTCTCCATAGGAAAATCCTTTAATAGGTTCACGCAAAGTAAGAACCGGACATGGAGCTTTTTTTACAACCTTTTCAGCCGTGCTTCCAAACAATAGATGTTCAACACCGGTAGTCCCATGCGTTGCTATTATTATTAAATCGACATCTAATTCACGTGCGGCGGAAATAATTTCCAGAAACGGACGTCCCGTTCTAATTGTAATCTCGTACTTAATTTTACCGCTGATTTTATCTTCAGCTATTTTCTTTAGTTCGTTTACTGCATTTTCTTCCAATTTAGGCTCAAAGCTGGGAGGAACTATTTCACCGAAAGTAAAATCAGTTGGATAAATCATCGGTTCGATTACAAAGATTAAAACAATTTTAGCATTAAACGATTGAGCAAAATCGATTGCATAATTCAAAGCCTTAATTGAATAATCGGAAAAATCAATTGGAACTAATATTGAGTTGATTGATAGCATTTTTCCTCCTAATCTGTGAAAATATTTGATTCGGCTAATCTCCAAATTTTCTGACATGAAAATTTATTTTCATACAAAGCTCTTCCGACAATCGCTGAATCTATTCCTTCATCCACGTAATTTTGAAGTTCAATCAAATCTTTGTACGAAGAAACCCCACCGCTGTGAGTTACTTTTTTCCCGGTTTCTACTGCGATTAATTCTGAAAGTTCAATGTTCGGTTCTCCCATCATTCCGTTGCGTAGAATGTCAGTAACAATAAATCTTTCGACTCCGAGTTCAACTAAATTTTCAGCATGCTCCTGAGGTAAAACTCCTGTTTTGGTTTGCCGTGCATGGGTTACAACTTCAAAATCGACAACATCAATAGCGGCAGAAACTCTTTCCGGTCCGTAGGATTCTATAATCTTTAAAAAATCATTTTTATTATCAAAATATAATGAACCGATTACAATCCGGTAAACTCCTAACGAAAAAATTTCTTTAGCATCATCAAATGAACGAATTCCACCACCGTACTCAATTGGAATTATAACGCTGTCGCACATTTCCTCGATTAATTCCAAATTTTGTTTTGATTTTTTTTGTGAAGCATCAAAATCCACAACGTGCAACATCTTTGCATTTTCAGCTCGCCAAATCAACGCCATTTCAATTGGGTCGTCCCCATATGCAGTTGTGTGCATCTCCGGTATTCCCTGTACCACACGAACGGTTTTGCCGTTCTTTATGTCAATTGAAGGAATTACTAACAGTTTGTTCATAACATCCATTTTTTATTCACAAATTATAGAAAAAATAATTGAATGGAAATAAAAATAAATAGAAATAGACTTTTGGGCTTATTAAAAATTTAATTAGTTTTAACCTTTAAATAAATAATAATTTTTAATAAAAATAAATTATGAAAGGTTAGAATCATGGCTTATAAAAATCCAAATCTTAACAACAATGCTTCGGCAAGCGGTCAATCCGAATATTTGCCCGGCGTTAAAAATACAATAGCTGTCGCATCCGGAAAAGGAGGCGTTGGTAAAAGCACAGTGGCTACTAACTTGGCAATCGCAATGGCAAAAGAAGGAGCAAAAGTCGGTTTAATAGATGCCGATCTTTATGGCCCGAGTATTCCGATGATGTTAGGAATTAGCGAAAAACCTGAAATGGTTGTAATTGACGGAAAGCAAAAAATTAAACCTATTGAAAATTACGGTATTAAAGTTATGTCAATCGGTTTTTTGATAGATGATAACGATCCTGTAATTTGGCGTGGTGCAATGGCCAGCGGGGCAATTAAACAATTTATGTCGGATGTAAACTGGGGCGAACTGGATTATCTGATTTTTGACTTGCCTCCGGGAACCGGAGATATTCAATTAACCATTGCTCAAACAATTCCTATGACCGGTTCAATAATTGTTACAACTCCTCAGGATGTTTCACTTATTGACGCAAAGAAAGCTTTGAAAATGTTTAGAAAAGTTAATGTTCCCGTACTGGGTGTAATTGAAAATATGAGTTATTTTGTAGCACCTGATACCGGAAAGAGATATAATATTTTCGGTGAAGGCGGCGGAGAAAAACTGTCAAAAGAATTAGATACAAAATTTTTAGGCGGTATTCCGATTGACATGCAAATACGCGAAGGCGGAGATGCTGGCAAACCGTTTGTTGTCGAAAATCCTGATACGGAATACGCAAAGAAATTTGTTGAAATCGGCAACAATCTTGCTGAACAAGTAAAAATTAAGAATAGCGCATCAAGTACAATTGAAATAAAATTATAAGATGTCATTATTGTTTAAAGATGTTCAAAAGGAGCTTCAAGAAGTACGCCCTTATCTGATAGTTGACGGGGGCGATATTGAGCTTGTTGAAGTTACGGAAAATAATATTGTAAAAGTTAAACTGTTGGGCGCTTGTCAAAAGTGCCCAATGGCTTCCATGACTTTACGCGCCGGAGTTGAAAAAGTTTTAATGAGAAGAATTCCGGACATAAAAAGGGTAGAAGCTGTCAATCTTTAAATTGAGGTAGAAATGAGAAAAAAAGTTATTGCCGGAAACTGGAAAATGAACAAAGATATTTCCGGAACAGCCGAATTAATTTCAGGGATTATTAATAATATTGATTTTGGTAAGATTAATGCGGACATAATTGTTTGCCCTCCTTTTACGTCGCTGGAAACAGCCGCAGAGCTTGTAAAGAATACACCGATAGCTGTAGGCGCACAAAACATGTTTTATGAAGATAGCGGTGCCTTTACGGCAGAAATATCAGCATCGATGTTATTAAGTGCTGGATGCAAATATGTAATTTTAGGACACAGCGAAAGGCGCGCAATTTTTCACGAGTCGAATGATTGGATAAACAAGAAAATTAAAAAAGCTTTGGCTTCAGGTCTTAAACCGATTTTCTGTATCGGCGAAACTTTGGAACAACGTGAAAGCGGGACAATGAAAGATGTGCTCAAAACTCAAATTAGCGAAGGGCTTGCCGGTGTTACCGATACTGAAATGGAAGAAATTATTATTGCTTACGAACCTGTTTGGGCAATCGGTACCGGAAAAACAGCATCCCCGGAACAAGCTGAAGAAGTACATAAGTTTGTCCGCGATTTAATTGCCGAACTTTACAATCGGTCGGTTGCCGAAAGTTTAGTAATTCAGTACGGTGGAAGCGTTAAACCGAATAATGCAAAGGAACTTCTCTCGCAGCCAAATATTGACGGCGCTTTAATCGGAGGTGCGGCATTAAAAGCGGATAGTTTTATAGATATTATCTATGCCGCCGATTAATTAGATTGGTTTTTATTTTAAGATTTACGGATTAATCTAATTATTTTGATAATCGGATTAATCCGTTCTTTTTTCCTTTCGGGTAAATTTTACTGTTTTAATTTAGTTTACGGTTTTTGAGGCGTTCACTTATTTGCCGAGCATACATTATTACTTTTGTTTTTCACTCTCGTAATAAATTCTTATTTTTGTCCTTTTCAAATTACAGGTTATATGATGCGTACTATATTCTTGATTTTTCTCTGTTCGTTACTTTTAAGTTTTAGTAATATTTATTCACAATCAAGTAATTTTAAATTTGAAATGTTTCCTTCGGGCGTAAACTATATGCCTACTAAGGCTGACTACGAAGAACCGAGAATCGGTGTTCAATATTTAATTAGAACGGACAATCTTAAAGTTGATATTGGTAACAGTATCGATTTATTCGGATTTCATTTTCCTCAACAGAAAATTTACGCAACATTAAGCATCGATTTTTTTGCATTTGCACTTGCTACAAGTTTTGAAGGTCATCGCCTGCAGATTGACGCACTGGATGGATTTTTCGGTGGCAACGGAGCATTGACAAAGCAACTCGACAATGGTGATGAACTAAAATTCAGATTAAGAATCATTCATAACAGTGCCCACTTTGTTGACGGACATTGGGACAGGAAAATTGACGATTGGATAAACGGCGACGTTCCTAAACCTTACACGCGGGATTTCGGAGAACTTACCGCAGCGTATCTTTTCCATGAAAGCACTTTTAATCTTAAACTTTATTCTTCTATTTCTTATGCAACGCTTGTGCGCCCGTTTATGAAAAAGTGGTTGGGCAATAGCGGTTTTGAAATTAGTTTTCCCCATTTATTGGGTGAAATCTACGGAAACCCTCTTAATATGTTTTTTGCTTCTCATATTTTTCTTGATGCTAATCCTGATTACACTTTAAACTCCAATTCGATGGCAGGCGTTAAAATAGGGAAATGGCACGGGAAAGGTATTGTTTTTTATTTGGACTTTTTCTCGGGACATCATTATCTTAGTGAATATTTTTTAGAGAAAACAGATCAAATAGGAGTAGGGTTTTTTGTTGATTTCTTTTAAATGACATTTGCTAATATAAAAATATCGAATAAAACAAAAACTCGGCTTTCCGGTTTAATGAAATTGCTTATTTCGTTTGGCATTATTCTATTTCTGATTTACGGTTATAACTTCCATAAAATAATAATCAGCCTTAAGAATGTTAATTTTATTCTCCTTTCTATTTCCGCTGTTTTGGTAATTCCCAATTTGTGGTTGCAGTATATCAAATGGAAAGTTATTTTATCCGACGTTTTTAAAAGTGAACATTTATCCGTGAAAAAAGTTTGGCATTCGTTTATACTCGGGTTAGGAGCGGGAATGATTACTCCATGGAATGCCGGTGAATATGTCGGTAGGGCAATTCCATTTGAAATTAATAGATCTTTCCGAATAATTCTTGCAACTTTCATTGATAAAATTTCTACATTATTTATCCTGTTGTTTTTCGGTTCCATGGCTTCTTTGTACTTTCTACAACAATTTTACCGTGTGAACAGTTTTATTACAATTCCGATTCTTGTTACGGTCCTTTTGTTTAGTACTTTGTTTTTCTATTTATTTACCGGTAAAAATTTTGATAAAAAGAAATTGCTATTAAGCCTCGTCCCTCAAAAGTATAAAAACAATATGCTTAACAAACTCACCTTTATTGATTCTATCTCCGAAAAAACTTATTTGTCCTTGTTTTTTTATTCGTTCCTTCAGTTGATAGTTGTTTTTGCACAATTTATTTTACTAATATTTGCTTTCGGAGGTTCGGGAAGCATTTTCAATTTGTTGTTGGCATCTCTCCTTGTTTTCTTTTCAAAGTCTTTTTTCCCTCCGATTACCGTTGCGGACTTGGGTGTGCGTGAAGGGACGGCAGTCTTCTTCTTCGGGCAGTTCGGGGTTAGTAACCCTGTAGCTTTTAATGCGGCTATTTTCTTGTTTGTCATAAATCTTCTGATTCCGTCTCTCTACACTTTGCTTTTAACTTTTAAGAAAAAAGTATGATTTTTCTTTTCGGATTAATATTATTCGTATCGTTTATCTACTTGATGTTTCTGTTTTTCGTATATAACGGAATAATCGGAATTAAAACTAATTCTGAAAAATTGAATAATAAGGAGATTTCTCTTTCTGTAATTATTCCTTTTCGGAATGAAGCGGAAAATATCCCTTTACTCCTCTCCGATTTGCAGAAACAGTCTTATCCCGGAGATTTATTTGAGGTACTTTTGATTGATGATAATTCCGACGATAATTCTGCCGAGATTGTAAAGAACTTTACACAAATGAAAAATATCAAGTTATTAAAAAACGATAAAGATATAAAATCGGCATTTAAAAAAAATGCAATAATTAAAGGAATTAACAATTCACAAGGTGAAATAATAGTTTTAACCGATGCAGACTGCCGGCTCCCTGAAAATTGGTTAAAAACAATTCCTAAATATTTTAATGAAGATAGTGCTTTAGTCTCTTTTCCCGTTAGGTTTGAGTTCGGGAAAAAGATTTTTGACAAAATTCAGATATTGGATTTTGCCGGACTGATATTAACAGGCGCCGGATTAATTGGGGCAGGAAAACCGATAATTACTAATTCAGCCAATCTGGCATTCAGAAAATCGGTTTTTTTCGAGGTCGGAGGGTACGATGACAATTTGCATTTATCTTCCGGAGATGATGTGTTTTTGATGCGGAAAATTGCCGGGACGACAGAATATAAGATTAAATTCGCATGGAATAAAGATGCTTTAGTTTCAACTAAAAGTAATACGACAGTTAAGGAGTTTATCCGACAACGCCGCAGATGGGCAAGTATGAGTCTGTTTTATGACGAAAAATCAATTACCATACTGCTTGTATCAATTTTCTTATTCTATCTTTCGATTTTTATATTACCGCTATTTATTGCATTTGGTGTCCCGTATTCCTTGGAAATGTTTTTGGCAATATTTTTTACAAAAGGATTAATTGATTACGTGTTATTAAAGCAAGGGGAAGAATTTCTATTTGAAAAGGGGGTGCTGAAATATTTGCCGATTGCCGAACTTTTCCAAATTCCATACATAATTATTGCATCCCTATTGGGAGTTTTGGGCAGGTACGAATGGAAATCCCGTGATGTTAAAAGGTGAAGTGTTCCAGGGAAATTAAGTTTATTTGGTCTTTCAATTCAAAAAAAATCCTCGTAAGATTTTCTCTTACAAGGATTTTTTTCAAATAATTTATGCTGCCCTGCCAGGACTCGAACCTGGAGACTTCTGATCCAGAGTCAGACGTGTTGCCAATTACACCACAGGGCAATTTTTTAAGTCCCAAATATATTGAAGCAACAAGGTAAAATCAACTGAAATATTTAATACTTTAATATTTTGTCTCTATTCTTTGTCCGTAAACCTTAAAAATAATAATAAATAATAATTCCGGTTGAAGTGAAATCAAAATAATATATTCATAAAAAATCTTGACTATTAATTATTACATCCTTAGTTTTTGCCTTTTATTATTGTAATAATATCAGGAGTAGTATAGTGGCAGACAATAATTTTAAACCTTACGTCCCACCGGAAAACAACATGAAGGAATTTACCTTCAAAGCTATTTTTCTCGGAGTAATTTTAGCAATGATTTTAGGCGCTGCAAATGCTTATCTAGGATTAAAAGCGGGAATGACGGTTGCCGCGACTTTTCCGGCTGCTGTAATTGCGATGGCTGTTTTACGTCCCTTCAAAGGAAACATTCTTGAAGAAAACCTTGCCCGAACAACCGCTTCGGTTGGTGAAGCTTTGGCGGCCGGAGCTATTTTTACGATTCCGGCTTTTGTAATGAGCGGCGTTTGGACAGAGTTCAACTATTGGGAAAGTTCTCTCCTGATGCTTGTCGGCGGTGTCCTTGGCGTTTTGTTAATTACAATCTTGCGCAAAACATTAGTTCAAGATAAATCTTTGCCTTTCCCCGAAAGCCAAGCTTGTACGGAAATCGTGAAAGCGGGACAAGGTGGGAAAACAGGGGCAAAATATGTTGTCTGGACATTACTTCTCGGTTCAGTTATTGAGATTTTCAAAAATCCGAATGGTATTACTTTAATCAAGGATTCCGTGAAAGGGTTTTTCCAATTCGGCTTATCGAAGATTAATCTGTTAAACAGTAAAGGGGAAATCCTAACTACGATAAAACAAAAAGGTGGAGTCCTCATCCCCAGTCCTGTTGCGTCTCCGGCGTTTCTCGGTGTAGGATATATTATTGGGTACAGGCTTTCTGCAATCACATTTTCAGGAGGTATTTTCGGCTGGCTTTTTCTGATGCCGATTGTACTCTTTTTGGTTTTCGGTGATGTTAGTTCTCTTTCATCGTCCGGAGTTGATTGGATTCAAATTGCTAAAGCCACATATAATGCAACTGTTAAGCCGATTGCGGTTGGCGGAATGTTAGTGGGTGCCTTTTATACATTATTCTCGATGCGTTCAAGTCTTGCGCAGGGAATCGGTAAAGGAATTAAAGATATTAAACAAGCCAAAAACGGGGAAGAAAAACTTCGTACCGAAAAAGATATTCCGTTCGGAACAATTCTGATGGCTGTTGGAGTTATTTTTGTTGCAATGATAATTGTTTATAACATTTTTACCAATGACATTGGAATCTCAATACTTGCTGCAGTAGTAATGGCAATTGCAGCTTTCGTTTTTGCCGCTGTGGCAGGTTACTTGGTCGGCGTTATCGGAAGTTCGTCCAACCCGATTTCAGGATTAACACTTTCTACTTTATTGATTGCGGCGGTACTAATGGTTATTGTCGGGCTTACCGGAAATCATGGCGTTGCGGCTTCGTTGGCTATAGCTTCCGTTGTTTGTGTGGTTGCCGGAGTTGCAGGTGATATGATGCAAGATTTAAAAGTCGGGCAAATGTTAGGCGGTACTCCTTGGAAGATGGAGGTAGCGGAATTAATAGGAGTTGTGTTTGCCGCAATGGTAATGATATTCCCGATTATGTTACTTCATCAGGCTAACGGAATAGGGAGTGACGCATTACCGGCACCTCAAGCCGGTTTAATGGCAATGATAAGCAAGGGAATTATCGGCGGACAAATGGCTTGGCCTTTAGTTATTGCCGGAATGTTTTTTGCTCTTGCGCTTATCTTAGTTAAAGCTCCTTCACCAATGTTAATTTCAGTCGGAATGTACTTGCCGTTTAATACTACATTCGCAATTTATGTCGGCGGATTAATTAAATTAATTGTCGATAAATTAGCCGCTAAAAAACTTGATAGCGACGAGGAGAAAGAAGTTGTGAATAATACCGGTTTGCTGCTTGCTTCCGGTTTGGTTGCGGGCGAAGCCCTTGTGGGAATTATACTTGCGGGTTTTGTAGGCGCCGGAATTAATTTAAAGGAAGTCTTTGGTTTGCCCGGAGACTTTGGTGGGTATTGGACCTTAGGTGTTGTGGTATTTGTAATCTTGGGTTATGTGCTGATTAAATACCCGTTGAAAGAACTTAAAGAATATCAGCAAAATACTATTAAAACGAAAAAAATGAACTAACTGAGTTCCTCTTATTTTTAACCGATTTTAAGGGCGGCAGTTTTTTGCCGCTCTTTTTATGAATATAAATTCAATAATTATGAACTTTAAAGTTGAGAGTAATAATTTAAAACCTGAACCTTCCGGTATTTACCGATGGACAGTATTGATATTTGTAAGTATTGCCATGTTCGGTAATTACTATATCTACGATAGTATTTCACCTTTAGCCGATGTCCTTTCCAAACAGCTCCATTTTACCGATTCGAATATTGGTCTGCTGATGGGGATTTACAGCGTCCCGAATATTTTTATGGTACTTATCGGAGGAATAATAATCGACAGAGTAGGTACCCGGATATCAACATTTATTTTTACTTTATTAGTATTGCTCGGGGCTTTAATTACAGCATTTTCGGGAGGCGACCTTTGGATAATGGCGGTCGGGCGGTTGGTTTTCGGGCTTGGCGCCGAGTCAATGATTGTAGGCATTACAACTGTTATAGGAAGATGGTTTAAGGGAAAACAGTTGTCATTTGCTTTTGGCGTTAATTTAACGATTGCCCGTCTCGGCTCTTTTGCCGCGCTCAATTCACCTACTTGGGCACGTTCGCTTTATGCCGAATGGCAAGGTCCGTTGCTGTTATCTGTAGGAGCGGGATTTTTAGCTCTAGCGGCTGTTATTATTTATTGGGGATTAGATGTAAATGCATCGAAAAATTACAGAATGGCGCCTGTTCCCAAACAGGACGAATTTCATTTTAAGTCAATATTCTCTTTTAGTAAATCTTTTTGGTATATAGTTCTGCTTTGTGTAACATTTTATTCTGCAATTTTTCCATTCGAAACTTTTGCAATTAAATTTTTTATAGATGTTCATCATGTCTCAAGATCGGCAGCAGGATTTCAACTAAGTATGCTAAAAGTTTTTGCAATGGTTCTCTCTCCGTTATTCGGTTTACTTTCGGACTACGTTGGCAAGCGGGCTGTTATGATGATGATAGGTTCTGCATTATTAATGCCTGTTTATTTGTTGATGGCTTACACACATATATCGTTGTATATCCCGATGGCAATGATGGGGATTGCATTTTCTTTAATACCGGCTGTTATGTGGCCATCGGTTGCAATTATTGTTGAAGAAAAAAAATTAGGGACAGCATACGGATTAATGACATTAATACAAAATGTAGGTCTTGCATTATTTAACTTTTTGATTGGCGCCGTAAACGACTTCAGCGGTGGTTACACGGCTGGAATGTGGGTGTTTTCCATATTAGGATTTATCGGGATGTTCTTCGCAATTATTTTGCACAGAAGTGAAATCGGACCTGACGGGCACGGATTAGAAGAAGGAATTAGGAGATAAAATGGCAAGGAGATTACCTGAAGATATTGGTGAGCTTGTACCAAGGCAAGATTGTGAGTTTGAAGAGAACGATGGTTTTGTAACTGTTCTCTATGTTGAGAAGGAACCAACATTTATTGAAAGAACGTTTTTTAAACATTTTATAAAAAAACCTCACCGCGTGGATTTAGATGAAGTCGGTTCTGTAATTTGGAAAATGATTGACGGTAAATCCTCTGTCGATGAGCTGACCAAAAAAGCCGAAGAACATTTCGGGGATAAAATTGCTCCAGCTGACGAAAGAGTTAAACTTTTTATTAACCAAATGTTTTATACAAAATTGATTAAATTATTCAGAAAAACAGATTAATTTATTATCTTACCATATTAAACTTTAACAGAGAATGTTTTGAAAAGAATCATAACAATATTTATCCTTTCGGTTTTCCTTTTTCCGGTTCAATCTCATGCACAATCGTTTGGGTTTGGTTGTCTTGGTTTAAGCGGTGTGTTCGGAGGATACAGCTATCAACTTTATAAAGCCGATGGATTAAACCGGTATATTAATTCTCAAATTGATGCAACTCAAAATTCGCCGAGTAATATTGAATATAAAAGAGGCGAAGGATTTATTGTCGGAGCAAATGTTCTTAAAGCGCAGTTTAGTTCTGTTTTTATTGGACTTAAAGGTTTTTACCAGTTTTTGAGAGAAACAAAAACATTGAAGCCGGTAGGTTATTCAAATTACAGATCGTATGAATTTAACTTCAATTATTGGGGAGCCGGTGTGGATTTCGGATTTCCCTTAGGGAGTTTCCTATCTTTTAAATTGCTGGATGCAGGTGTTACTTATTCCGATATTTCGTTAAATATTTCGGAGAAAATCGGAAATCAAAATATTCCCGTTGAAAATTACAAATCGGAAAAACCTAAGTTTGCATATTATGTCGGAAGCGGATTAATATTTAATCTCATATCAAATTATATTTCGTTGGAGTTAACAGCCCGCTATCATTTCTCCAATTATGACAATCTTGAAAACTCGCATGAGCAATATTTGATTGATAAAAATTCAAAAGTTAAACTTGTTTCAAACTCCGGAATACAAGCTACTGCTCAGATAAATATCGGAATACCATTTTAGGGGAAAACTATGAGACTGACAAAACTTGATAAAGCTGCTGAAATCGCAATATCAGTTTGCATGGGAGTTAAGAAGAAGGAAAAAGTTTTAATTGTAACCGACGAAAATAAAAGAGAAATCGGGCAAGCGCTTTATTTTAATGCTCGGCGATTGGGATTTGAATCTCTTTACGTTGAAATGAAATCCGGCAAAATGCATGGAGAAGAACCACCCAAATATATTTCCGATTTAATGTTGCAGTTCGATGTAATCTTGCTTCCCACTACAAAGTCTCTTACTCACACTGATGCACGTCGTAATGCTTCGGCAAAGGGTGCTCGTGTAGCTACATTTCCGGGCATCACAAAAGACGTAATGATTCGAGGGCTTAATGCCGATTATGATAAAATTGCAAAGCTCACTTTAAAGCTTCAAAAGATGCTCAACAAAGCAAAAAGAATTCATGTTACTTCGCCGGGTGGTACAGATATCTATTTTGATGTGGAAGGAAGAATGGGACTTCCCAGCAAAGGGTTGTTTCGTAAAAAAGGGGAAAGTGGAAATCTTCCGACTGGTGAGGCTTTTATTGCGCCCATGGAAGGAAAAAGCAATGGTGTTTTTGTTGTTGACGGTTCAATGTCCGGTGTTGGGGTAATTGCTGATAAGCCTATAAAAATTGAGGTTGAGAAAGGTTATGCAACTAATATCACCGGAGGCAGGGAAGCGAGAAAGCTTAAAAAAGTTATTGAGCCTTACGGAAAAAAAGCACGTAACATTGCCGAGTTCGGAATAGG
>CAZMZM010000015.1:0-8538 GCA_964570865.1 uncultured Melioribacter sp. | reverse complement strand
TTTTAATAATCAGAATTAGTTCGCTCGGAGATGTGCTTCTTACTACTCCGGTTATCAGAGGGCTAAAAGAAAAGTTCCCCGAAAAAAGTTTATCGTTTCTTGTGCAAGATACATTTGCGGATGCTGTACGTTTTAACCCTAATCTGGAAAATGTTTTTCTCTATTCTAAAGAGGATAAAGGGAAGAGAACTATTGCTGATTTGAAATCTCAAAATTTTGATTTTGTGATTGACTTGCAAAATAATCTTCGCTCGAAACAAATTGTCAAGGAATTAAAAATTCCTTCGATTAAATTTGTAAAACCCACGATTGAGAAATTTCTGCTAGTCCATTTTAAAATAAATACACTTAAAAGGATAAAAAGCATTCCTGAATTTTATGCAAAATCTATTTCGGAAAATTTTATTTTAGATGAATCGGGTTTGGATTTTTATTTGGACGACGGAAACAAAGCAACAAATAATGCGGTAAGCAAAAGAATAGGTTTTTGTCCTGGCTCGCAGCATTTTACCAAACAATATCCGGTAGAATATTTTATTAGACTCGGCAAAATTCTTTCCGAGAAGGGGTTTGAAATTATTCTGCTCGGAGGTAAAAGCGATAGGGAAATCTGTTCTCGGATTGTAAGTGAAATCCCAAACTCAAGAGATTGCAGCAATGATAATGATTTATTTGCTTTGGCACGTGAGATGGAAAAATGTGAGGCGGTGATATGCAATGATTCCGGATTGATGCATTTGGCAACCGCAGTTAGGACTCCAACTGCCGCAATTTTCGGATCAACCGTTAAAGAGTTCGGTTTTGCTCCTTACAAATCAAAGAGTATCGTAATTGAAAATAATTCATTAAATTGCAGACCTTGTTCCCATATAGGAAAATCCAAATGCCCTAAAAAGCATTTTAAGTGTATGCTGGCTTTAACTCCGGAAAAGGTTAGTAAAGAATTTCTAAATTTTTATGATGAAATAAATGAATAAATTTTATTTTTTTATATATAATGTAGTTGTACTTCCAATAGTTTCCATATTATTTAAAATGTACGGATTGCTAAATTCCAAAGTACGGAAGGGAATTAAGGGAAGGGAAAGACTGATAGAGAAACTTATTATCGACATGAAAGGGATTGATAATTCTAAAAAACTTATTTGGTTCCATTCATCTTCGATGGGGGAGTTTGAACAGGCAAAACCAATTATTGAAAATTTGAAAACGCTTGGAATTTATAATATTTTAGTTACTTTTTTTTCACCCTCAGGTTACGAAAATCAAAAAAATTATCCCTATGCTGATATTGTTTTATATGCACCGTTTGATAATCCTAAAGATGTAAAACGTTTTTTGTCATATATTTCTCCTTCAATATTAATTTTTATGAGATATGATCTTTGGCCGAACCTTGTTTATCACGTATCGAAAAGAAAAATCCCAATTTTTTTGGTAGATGCAACATTCAGTAAATCGCAGGGGATTAAACTGCCTTTCGTTAAATCGTTTTATAAATCGCTTTACTCACGACTAAGCGCTATCATTACTGTTACCAAGGAAGATAAGGATGGTTTTCTCTCATTGGGTGTTGATCCGGACAAGATAATGGTTGTCGGTGATACGCGTTTCGACAGAGTTTATCAAAAAAGTATCGAAGCAAAAGAAAAAAATCTACTTGATAAATCAATCTTTGGAATGAGTAAGTTGTTTGTTTTCGGAAGTTCTTGGGAGGCTGATGAAGATAATATATTTCCGGCAATCAGTAAACTTCTTTACTATAAATTTAATGTTACGATGATTGTTGCTCCACACGAACCGACATTAACTCATATCGAAGGAATTGAAAAGTATTTTAATCCGGTTTATAAAACAATTCGTTTTTCTGAAATGAGAAATTACAACGGAGAAAAAATAATTATTGTTGATTCTGTCGGAATATTGTTAAGTCTCTATTATTACGCTGATTTTGCTTACGTCGGGGGAAGTGTAAAGCAAGGTATTCATAACGTTTTGGAGCCGGCTGTTTACGGGATTCCGGTCCTTTTCGGGAGAAAATATCATAACAGTATTGAAGCCGGAGAGCTTGTGAAACTCGGCTCCGGAGTGGTTGTAGGAGATAAAAAAGCTGCTTACAAAGCAATTAGAAAAATTGTTACGGATGATGATTATCGAGAAAAATTAGGTGAGATTTCAAGGAATTTTGTACACTCCAAAATCGGTAGCACTTCTAAAATTGTAAAAGAATTACATCAATATGTTTAGTTTGTTTAAAACAAATAAAAATATTTGCCTGAGTTACTCTCCGGTTCTTAATATTGCGAGTTCTTAGCTTTATATAAAAGTTGCATATCCGGTTTTGCCTTCCGACGGTTTTCTCTTCTGTTTTAAAATATTTAGTTTATTCAGAGAGGAAATACATAAAATATTAATTTCAATGTTTATACATGAAGGGGAAAGATATAATAGTATATCGTAATAAAATCCAATACTCAATACTTATTTTTTTATCTAAAACATCTTAAGAAATCTCTTTGATAATATTACATCAAGTCTTATCTTAGTAAAATTAATAACCAATGAGAGTAATAAATGAAAACGAAAGAACAAGTTACAAACGAGTTAAAAGAGCTCGGTTTAATTAACATCTCGGATATTCATCTTAATTATAAAGTCCCGGGGCTTTACGAAAACGCTATACGCCGAGGCGAAGCTTGTATATCGGCTGATGGGCCTTTGGTTGTGGAAACAGGACAACATACGGGCAGAAGTCCTAACGATAAATTCATCGTACTGGATGAAACTACGAAAGATAAAGTTTGGTGGGGTGAAGTTAATCGACCGATGAGTGAAGAAAAATTCGAGAACCTTTACTCGAAAGTAAGAGGTTATTTACAGGGGAAAGAAATTTTTGTGCAGGATGTTTTTGCAGGTACGGATAAGGATTACAGATTGCCGGTCAGAATAATTACAAAGTATGCTTGGCAAAGCCTCTTCGCCCACAATCTGTTTGTTGTTCCCACAGACGAAGAGCGAGATCATCATCATCCCGAGTTTACGGTAATTACCGTACCGTCATTTCATTCTGATCCCGAAGAAGATGAAACTAATTCGCCAACCGTCATAGTAGTAAACTTCAAGAAGAAGATTGTAATTATTGCCGGTACTTCTTATGCAGGTGAAATCAAGAAATCAATTTTTACGGTTATGAACTTCTTTCTCCCTCAAAAAAATGTAATGCCGATGCATTGCTCTGCTAATATTGGGGAAGATGACGATGTTGCCGTTTTGTTCGGACTTTCCGGTACAGGTAAAACTACGCTTTCTGCAGATCCCAAACGAAGATTAATAGGCGATGACGAACACGGTTGGAGCGATAAAGGTGTCTTTAACTTTGAAGGGGGATGTTATGCAAAAGTAATAAGATTATCTCCTGAAGCAGAACCGGAAATTTATGCTACGACTAAAAAATTCGGGACGGTTTTGGAAAATGTTGTAATTGATAATTGGACCAGAGAAGCCAATTTACACAGCGCAAAGCTTACTGAGAATACCAGAGCCGCCTATCCGCTTGAGTTTATTGATAACATTGAGCCTTCAGGACAAGGGGGCCACGCTAAAAATATTGTAATGCTTACCGCCGATGCTTTTGGTGTATTGCCTCCGATTTCCAAGTTAACTCCGGAACAGGCAATGTATCATTTTATCTCCGGTTATACAGCTAAAGTAGCCGGTACGGAAAAGGGAATAACCGAACCTGTTGCTACATTCAGCGCTTGTTTCGGTGCTCCTTTTATGCCGATGCACCCTTCGGTGTATGCTAATTTACTCGGAGATAAAATCAAAAATAATGATGCAAAATGTTGGTTGATTAATACCGGCTGGAGCGGAGGCGCATACGGTACGGGAGAAAGAATGAAAATTAAGTACACGCGAGCTATGCTTAATGAAGCTCTTGCCGGAAATTTGGATGATGTTGAAACGATTACCGACCCAATTTTCGGTTTGGAAATTCCGGTAGCAATTTACGGTGTCCCTTCTGAAATTCTAATTCCTAAAAACACTTGGGAAGATAAATCCGCTTATGATGAGACGGCAAAGAAGTTGGCAGCTATGTTTGTTGAGAATTTTAAAAAATTTGAAGCTGAAACTCCCCGAAAAATTATGGACGCTGCCCCTAAAATTTAGAGGTGAAATTTTATTGTTGTGCATAAGTTTCTTAGGGCGATTTTTTGAATCGCCCTTTTTTAGGTCTGTTCCTAATACAAGTAACTTAAAAAAAGAGTAAACAGAATCGAATATTCTTGGTAAATTTAAAATAATATTTTTAAAAATTAGGAAAGAAAATGAAAATATCACATACCGGATTATTAAAAAGATATTTTGGGGTTACTGTTTTATTATTGATGATAATCTCACCTGCCGTTTTTGCTCAAACTCAGGATACTATTTATATCGGGGAATGGAATGTTGAAAATTTATTCGACACAGTTAATGATCCCGGTAAAAATGATAAGGAATTTACTCCTAAGAGTAAAAAACATTGGACGGAGAAAAGGTTAGAGGAAAAAATATCTCACCTTAAAAAAGTATTAAGCACTATGAATAATTCCAGAGGTCCCGATATTTTCGGATTTGAAGAAGTTGAGCACAAAGCTCTTTTGGAAAGAGTGGTTAACGGAGTTGGCGGAAGAAATTACGGAATCGTTTATGCGGAATCGCCTGATTTTAGAGGGATTGATAATGGTTTAATTTACGATAAAGATAAGTTCAAACTTGACGGAATGGATACTTTGCGTGTTTCAGTCGGAGGGCACAGAACCACACGATATATTCTTTATGCCAGATTACTGACCGAGAATGGAGATACACTTAATGTGTTTGATAATCATTGGCCTTCACGTTACGGCGGACAAGCAAGAAGTGAACCTGGCAGAGTATCGGCTGCACAGACTTTACGGAATTATTTATGCAAAAAAAAGATGTATCGGAATATTATTGTGATGGGTGATTTCAATGACGAGCCTGGTGATGCTTCAATACTTTATGTGTTGAGCGCAAAACCTGGGTTAAAGAAAACAATTAAGGCTACTGATTTTGTTAATTTATCTTATCCTCTTTTTGCTGAAGGCGAGGGAAGTTTAACTTACCGTTGGGATTGGAATATGTTGGACCAAATAATAGTTTCTCAAGATCTTTTAACCGGTAATAAAATTACTTACCTTAAAAATTCATTTGAAATAATTAAGTTCCCATTTATGGTTGAGAAAAAGGGGAAATACAAAGGAAATCCATTTAGAACTTTTGCCGGAAATCACTATCTCGGAGGTTACAGCGATCACTTTCCTGTTGCCGCAAAATTTATTGTTAGATAATTTTATATTTGTACCTTCTTTTAAAGTTGCCGGAATTGTAAGTGAAATTTCGGTAACTTTTTTTATTAATTCCCACTCTCCTATTCATGAAAAATAAACTGATTTTGATTAAAAAGAATAGGTTTATCTTTTTTATATCGGGGCAGATAATTATATTAATAACTTAGATTTTTTACAAAAAGTATATTCAAAAAAATATAAACATAAATGGAGAATTTATGGCAACGGAAAGACAAAAAGTAACGTTAGATGGTAACGAAGCAGTCGCGAAAGTTGCGTTTAAGCTTAGTGAGGTAGTAGCGATTTATCCTATTACGCCATCTTCTCCAATGGGAGAACATTCCGACGCATGGTCGGCTCAAGGTCAGAAAAATATTTGGGGCACAGTTCCATCGGTTACAGAAATGCAATCTGAAGGTGGAGCATCCGGTGCTGTTCATGGTTCATTGCAGGCCGGTGCTTTAACTACAACCTTTACGGCATCACAGGGGTTGTTGTTAATGATTCCTAACATGTATAAAATTGCCGGCGAATTAACACCTGCCGTATTTCACGTATCTGCAAGATCACTTGCCGCACAGGCATTGTCAATTTTTGGCGACCATTCAGACGTAATGCAAGTCAGACAAACCGGTTTCGGTATGTTAGCTTCAGGTTCGGTCCAAGAAGCTCATGACATGTCTGCAATAGCTCACAAATCGACATTGGAAACAAGACTTCCATTTGTCCATTTCTTTGACGGTTTTAGAACTTCCCACGAAATTCAGAAAATTGAATTGCTCAATGATGAAGATTTAAGAGCAATGATTGACGATAAATATGTTAGAGCTCATAAAGATAGAGCATTGAATCCTGACAAACCTTTTATCAGAGGAACTTCACAGAACCCTGACGTTTATTTCCAAGGTCGTGAAACAGTAAATAAATATTACTTGGAAGCTCCGGAAATAATTCAGAATGCAATGAACAAATTTGCCGAATTAACAGGCAGAGAGTATCATCTTTTTGATTACTATGGCGCACAGGATGCGAAACGCGTAATAATTATAATGGGTTCCGGAGCCGAAGCTGCTCGTGAAACAGTTGAGTATTTAACACAGAACATGGAAGAGAAAGTAGGCGTTTTGGTTGTTAGACTTTACAGACCTTTCTCAAATGAACATTTGCTTGCCGCATTACCGAAAACAGTTGAAAAAATTGCCGTTCTTGATAGAACTAAAGAAGCCGGCTCAACCGGTGAACCTCTCTATTTGGACGTTGTTACGGCTTTTGCCGAAGCATTCGCAAACGGAGAAGACCGTTTTGCAACTCAACCCCGTATAGTTGGCGGTCGTTACGGACTTTCGTCTAAGGAATTTACTCCTGCAATGATTAAAGCGGTATTTGACAATCTTAATTTAGATGCTCCGAAAAATCATTTCACAATTGGTATTCATGATGATGTTACAAACACGAGTTTGGAATGGGATCCTTCATTTATCACCGAAAGCCCAAAAGTTACTAAGAGTATGTTCTTTGGTTTAGGCTCTGACGGTACAGTTGGCGCTAATAAAAATTCGATTAAAATTATCGGCGGTGAAACTGACAATTACACACAAGGTTATTTTGTTTACGACTCCAAAAAAGCCGGTTCAACTACAATTTCTCACTTGAGATTTGGACCTGATGTTATTCATTCTACTTACTTGATTCAAGAAGCTGATTTCGTTGCGTGTCATCAGTTTACGCTTCTTGACAATTTCAATGTTCTAGATAAAATAAAAGAAGGCGGAACATTCTTGCTCAACTCGCCTTACAAAACCGAAGAAGTCTGGGATAAACTTCCTAAAGCGATGCAGCAGACTATTATTGATAAGAAGATTCAATTCTATGTAATTGACGGTTATACTGTTGCAAAAGATGCCGGAATGGGTCACAGAATTAATACTGTAATGCAGACATGTTTCTTTGCTATCTCAGGTATTTTACCGAAGGATGAAGCAATTGCCAAGATAAAAGGAGCAATTCAAAAATCTTACGGTAAGAAAGGGGAAGATGTTGTAAATAAGAACTTTGCCGCAGTAGATGATGCTTTGGCAAATCTCCATAAAATTGATTATCCTGATCAACCTACCAGTGATATCGTTGTTAAAACTCCGGTTCCGGACAAAGCTCCTCAATTTGTTAAGGATGTTCTCGGTCAGTTAATTGCAGGTAAAGGTGATGATTTACCGGTTAGCAAATTCCCTGATGACGGTACATATCCTTCAGGAACAACTCAGTGGGAAAAAAGAAACATTGCTTTGGAAGTTCCTGTTTGGGAACCCGAATTATGTATTCAATGTGGTAAGTGTGCTTTGGCCTGTCCTCACGCAGCGATTCGTATTAAATCTTATGATAAAAAATATACTGAAAATGCACCTGAAACATTTAAGTGGATAGATGCAAAAGCTAAGGAAGTTAAAGGTAATGCTTACACAATTCAAGTAGCTGTTGAAGATTGTACTGGTTGTAGATTATGCGTTGAAGTTTGTCCTGCGGTTGACAAAGAAAATCCTGTACGTAAAGCAATAAACATGCACGACCAAATTCCGTTACGTGAAACCGAAAGTAAAAATTATGAATTCTTCTTTAACTTACCGGAAATTGATAGAACAAGCATAAAAGTTGATTCCGTAGTCGGCAGTCAGTTCTTGCAGCCACTGTTTGAGTTCTCAGGAGCTTGCCCGGGTTGCGGCGAAACGCCTTACATCAAACTTGTTACCCAGTTATTCGGTGATAGAGCCGTAATTGCAAATGCAACAGGTTGTTCATCTATTTACGGAGGCAACTTACCTACAACGCCTTATACTTTTAATAAAGAAGGCAGAGGCCCGGTATGGAACAACTCATTATTTGAAGACAATGCCGAATTCGGTTTGGGTATGAGGTTGGCAATTGATAAAAATAACGAACATGCTCGTGAATTGTTAGTCAGACTCAAAGATGAGCTTGGAGCTGAATTTGTTGAAGAAATTATGACTGCTTCACAAAAAACCGAGCAGGAGATTAAAGACCAACGCGAAAGAATTGAAACTCTTAAAGCTAAACTTGAAGCAATGTCGAATCCGATAGCTGAAGAACTTCTTGCGATTACAGATTACTTAATTGTCCGCTCAGTGTGGGTATTCGGTGGCGACGGTTGGGCATACGATATTGGTTA